>NC_010530.1:511773-843546 GCF_000069785.1 Cupriavidus taiwanensis LMG 19424
GTGCCCACTTGCAGACGGTCGACCGCCTCGGCGTAAAGCGACCGCTCGGAGGCCAGCACGTCGAGCGCGGCATGCAGGTCGACAGCGCGCTTCAGGTGGGGCAGCAGATCCTGTAGCAGCGCCTTGTCGGCGGTGGTGAAGTCTTGTGCCGCTGCGGTGCGGCTGATGAACAGGGCGCATTCGACGCCATCCGGCGTGACCAGGTTGGCGGCCAGGATGTAGCGCAGGCCGAGTGGCTGGAGGTATTGCACGTAGAACGGATGTGCCAGCCAGCCGGATTCGCCGAACAGTTCGTCGGCGCTGAAGAGGCGGTCGGGGTGCAGGTCCAGGAAGGGGCACAGCGCGTAGTACTGCTCGCTGTAGGAAGGTTCACCCGGCAGGTGGGGGCCGTAGTCCGAGGCATTGACGATCAGGCCGGGGCGGTCGGTGGCGGGGTGGCGCAGCACCAGCGTGACGAAAGCGGCGGCGAGTCGCTGGCGGAGGCTTTCGAGGAAGGTGGCCCAGGGGACGGGCTCGGTCGGGCCCTGGTAGAGCTGCGCGAGCAGGGCGCTGAGTTCGGCGGCTGGAAGGGAAGCTGGCAGCATGGTCGAGGCGATTCGGTGGGCCGCCGGCGTACTCCCTCTCCCGCAGCGGGAGAGGGAGTACGCAATCGGTCAGCTTTTCCCATCGTACTCACCCCCACCCCCGCCTCATCGTCCGTTCAGCCTAGGGCCTGTCCCTGAGCCACGCCACGATCCGCTCCGCCGCCTGTTCGGCGCTGTCGCCGGTGGTGTCGATGCGGATTTCCGGGTGCTCGGGCGGCTCGTAGGGCGAGTCGATGCCGGTGAAGTTCTTCAGTTCACCGCGGCGCGCCTTGCGGTACAGGCCCTTGGGGTCGCGCTGCTCGGCCACCGCCAGCGGCGTGTCGATGAAGACCTCGATGAACTCGCCGTCGCCGGCCAGCGCGCGCGCCATCTCGCGTTCGGAGCGGAAGGGGGAAATGAACGACACCAGCACGATCAGCCCCGCGTCCAGCATCAGCCTGGCCACTTCCGCCACGCGCCGGATGTTCTCGATGCGGTCCGCTTCAGAGAAGCCCAGGTCCTTGTTCAGGCCATGACGGACGTTGTCGCCATCGAGCAGATAGGTGTGGTGGCCGAGCGCGTGCAGGCGCTTTTCCACCAGGTTGGCGATGGTGGACTTGCCGGCGCCGGACAGTCCGGTAAACCAGACGATGCGCGGCGACTGGTGCTTGAGCGCGGCATGCGCGCGGCGATCGACGTCGATGGCCTGCCAGTGGACGTTCTGTGCCCGGCGCAGCGCAAAGTGCAGCATGCCGGCGCCGACCGTGTTGTTGGTCAGGCGGTCGATCAGGATAAAGCCGCCCAGCTCGCGATTGCGCGTGTACGGGTCGAACGCCACCGGCTGGTCCAGGTGCAGGTTGCACACGCCGATCTCGTTCAGCTCCAGCGTGCGCGCGGCCAGGTGTTCGAGCGTATTGACGTTGACCTTGTACTTCGGCTGCGCCACGGTCACGCCCACGGTGCGCGTGCCCAGCTTGAGCAGGTAAGGACGTCCGGGCAGCATGGCGTCCTCGTTCATCCATACCAGCGTGGCCTCGAACTGGTCGGCCACCGCGGGCGGGTCTTCGGCGCAGGCCAGCACGTCGCCGCGGCTGACGTCGATCTCGTCGGCCAGGGTCAGCGTCACCGCCTGGCCGCGCATGGCCTGCTCGCATTCGGCGCCGGCGCCGACGATGCCGGTGACGCGGCTTTCGCGGCCGGAGGGTAGCGCGCGCACGCGGTCGCCACGCCGGATCACGCCGGCGCTGACCGTGCCGGCAAAGCCTCGGAAGTCCAGGTTGGGGCGGTTGACCCACTGCACCGGCAGCCGGAACGACTCGTCCTGCGCGGGCGCTTGGTCGATCGGCACGCTTTCCAGGTGGTCCATCAGCGTCGGGCCCTGGTACCACGGCGTATTGGCGCTGGCTTCGGTGATATTGTCGCCGCGCAGCGCGGACATCGGGATGCAGACGATATCGGTCAGGCCGATCTGCCGCGCGAACTCGCGGTACTCCTTCTCGATGCGCGTATGGACTTCGCGCGAGTAATCCACCATGTCGAGCTTGTTGACTGCCAGCACCACGCGCCGGATGCCCAGCGTGGCCACCAGGTAGCTGTGGCGCCGCGTCTGCGTCTGCACGCCGCGGCGCGCGTCGACCAGCAGGATGGCCAGGTCGGCGGTGGAGGCGCCGGTGACCATGTTGCGCGTGTATTGCTCGTGCCCGGGGGTGTCGGCGACGATGAACTTGCGCTTGTCGGTGGCGAAGAAGCGGTAGGCCACGTCGATGGTGATGCCCTGTTCGCGCTCGGCGGCCAGGCCGTCCACCAGCAGCGCAAAGTCCAGGTTCTCGCCCTGCGTGCCCATCTTCTTCGAGTCGGCCTCGAGCTGGGCCAGCTGGTCCTCGAACAGCATCTTCGATTCATACAGCAGGCGGCCGATCAGCGTGCTCTTGCCGTCGTCGACGCTGCCGCAGGTGATAAAGCGCAGCAGGCTCTTGCTTTGCTGGGCGCGCAGATATTGTGCGATCTCGCTCTGCGTCCCGACGGGTTGCGCCATTGCCGGCGCGTTGTCGATCAGGGTTTCCATCAGAAGTATCCCTCCTGCTTCTTCTTCTCCATCGAACCGGCCGAATCGCTGTCGATCAGCCGCCCCTGGCGCTCCGACGTGGTCGCCCGCAGCATTTCCTGGATGATGCCGCCAAGCGTGTCGGCCTCGCTCTCGATTGCGCCGGTGAGCGGGTAGCAGCCCAGCGTGCGGAAGCGGACCTTGCGCAGTTGCGGCGTTTCACCAGGGCGCAGCGGCAGGCGCTCGTCATCGACCATGATCAGCGTGCCGTCGCGTTCGACGACAGGCCGTTCCCTGGCGAAGTACAGTGGCACGATGGGAATCTCGTTCAAATAGATGTACTGCCAGATATCGAGCTCGGTCCAGTTCGACAGCGGGAACACGCGCAGGCTCTCGCCCTTGCGCTTGCGCGTGTTGTACTGGCGCCAGAGTTCGGGGCGCTGCATCTTGGGGTCCCAGCGGTGCTGCGCGGTGCGGACCGAGAACACGCGCTCCTTGGCGCGGGATTTCTCTTCATCGCGGCGCGCGCCGCCGAAGGCCGCGTCAAAGCCGTAGTGGTCCAGCGCCTGCTTCAGCCCCTGCGTCTTCCACACGTCGGTGTGGACAGCCGAGCCATGCTCGTGCGGGCTGATCTTGCGGGCCAGCCCTTCGGGGTTGATGTGCACGCGCAGGTCCAGCCCCAACCTGGCGGCGGTCTGGTCGCGGAACGCGATCATCTCGCGGAATTTCCACGTGGTATCGACATGCAGCAGCGGGAACGGCGGCCGCGCGGGATGGAAGGCTTTCATCGCCAGGTGCAGCATCACGGCGCTGTCCTTGCCGATGGAATAGAGCATGACGGGGTTTTCGCATTCCGCCACCACCTCCCGCATGATGTGGATGCTTTCCGCCTCCAGTTGCTCCAGGTGGGTCAACATCGGGGTCTCCTCTTGGTTTGCCGGCGCCGCGCAGGGTTGTCGCGGCCGTCTGGCATGGAGCAAAGGTAGCGAGCCGGGGGCCTGCGCCACTTCGTCCGGGCGGACTAAGAAATCGCGGGCCGCGGCGCGCATTTCCTAGTCCACCCGGACGAGGAAGGGGCCGCCCCGCGCTGGGTATCGTTGCTGCGCCGACCAACCACGGGAGCAGGCAGATGGCGACCTCCGCCGAAGACCAATTGCTGAGCGGCCAGACCTGGGCCGAGTTTTGCGAGGTGCTCAAGCGCAGCGGGCAGCAGATCCTGCGCCCGGAAGCGCCGGCGGACGCGATCACGCGCGCCGAGGGCTTCCGCTACCTGAGCCGCCTGCTGCGCATTGCGCTGGAAATGCATGTGGAATTCGCCGATCCGGCGTTCCCCGGCTTCTTCTCGCCGTCGCACGAGACCGCCAAGATCGGCGCGGACAATCCGGACAACCTGTACCGCTACGCGCGCCTGGACGGCAACGCGGCGTACCGCATCCGCGGCCGGCGCGGCACGGTGGCGTACCTTAGCTTCGGCACGCAGAAGGGCGGCTATGAAACCGACGGACGCATGGTCCAGACCGGCTTTATCGACAGCAACCATCTGGCGGTGGCGGCGGACGGCAGTTTCGAGATCGTGCTCAGCGCCGAGCCGCAGCAGCAGGGCAACTGGGTGCGCATGGAGCCGGCCACCAATGCGCTGGTGGTGCGCCAGACCTTCCTCGACCGCAAGGCGGAGACGCCGGCGGAACTGCAGATCGAGCGCATCGACGCCAACGGCAAGCCGCCCGCGCTGAGCGCGGAGCGCCTGCACGCCGGCCTGCAGCGCGCGGCGGGCTTTGTCGAGGGCACCGCGCGCATCTTTGCCGACTGGGCCGAGGGCTACGGCGGCCATGTCAACGCGCTGCCGCCCGCGGACCAGGCGGTGTGCCAGGCGGCGGGCGGCGATCCCAACATCTTCTATTACCACTCGTGCTGGCAGCTGGCCGATGACGAGGCGCTGGTGGTCGAGGTCGACCGGGTGCCGGATTGCGAGTTCTGGAACTTCCAGATCAACAACTACTGGATGGAATCGCTCGACTACCGCTACCACGACATCTGCCTCAACAAGCACGGCGCCCGGCTGAACGCCGACGGCGGCGTTACGGTGATTCTCAGCGCGCGCGATCCCGGCTTGCCCAACTGGCTGGAAACCGCCGGCCATCACAACGGCACCATGTGCTGGCGCTGGGTCGGCGCGGCGCAGCCGGTACATCCGCGCACGCGCGTGGTCAAGGTGACATCGCTCAGGGAGAACAAGGCATGAACGCCATCGATGTGGAACGCCTGCTGGCGCAGGCGAGCAAGCAGGCCGGCGGCCTGGACGACTTCGGTCCGGGCAACTATCGCGAGGCGCTGCGGGTGCTGTCGGATTCGCTGGCACGCGAAGCCAACCTGTCGCCGCAAGGCGCGCTGATGCTGGAAGGCAAGCTGCAGGCCCAGCTGGTGAACCGGCTGGTGATCCAGGACTACTGCCGCCGCCATCCGGAAATCCTGCAGGAGCGCGTGGAGGACCCGCTGGTCATCGTCGGCCTGCCGCGCACCGGCACCACGCTGCTGCAGCGCATGCTGGCCACCGACGCGCGCTTCAGCTCGGCGGCGTGGTGGGAGACCCGCTATCCGGCCCCGCTGCCCGGCGAGAACGTGCGCGATCCCAGCCGGCGCATCGCCGCGGCGCGCGAGGAAGTCGCGCAGATGATCCGCTTTATTCCGGACATCCTGGCCATCCACCCGCTCGACGCGATGGCCGCCGACGAGGAGTTCATGCTGATGGAGCATTCGTTCCTGTGCGCGATGGATTCCTACGCCAACGTGCCGGCATACACCAGCTGGCTGGCGCGGCAGGACCACACCGAGGTCTATGCCTGCCTGAAGACCATGCTGCAGTTCCTGCAGTGGCAGAAGCGCCAGCGAGGGGAGAACGCGACGGTGCCGGCGCAGCGCTGGGTGCTGAAGACCCCGCAGCACCTGCATACGCTGGAGGTGCTGTTCCGGGTGTTCCCGGGCGCGCAGGTGGTGCTGACCCATCGCGATCCGCTGCAGACCATCCCGTCGATGGCGAGCATGGCGCATACGCTGTGGAAGCTGTATGCCGACGATCCGGATCCCGTCACGGCCGGCCGCCAGTGGAGCGAACAGATGCGGCGCGGCACCGACCACGCCATGGCCGTGCGCGACGCCATGCCCGCCGAGCGCTTCCTCGACGTGCGCTTCGAGGACACGGTGCGCGATCCCTTCGGCGTGGCGCAGGCGGTCTACCGCTTCGCCGGCATGCCGCTGACCGAAGCCGCGCGCGCCGGCATGTGGGCCTGGATGGAGAACAACCCGCGCAACCAGCGCGCGGCGCACGCCTATACGCCCGAGCGGTTCGGGCTCAGCCAGGCGCAGCTCGAGCGCGATTTCGCGGACTATCGGGCGCGGCACATCTTGAACCACTAATACCGAAAGACATCGAGGAGACCCCCGCATGCTGCTGAAAGACAAGATCGTCATCGTATCCGGCATCGGCCCCGGGCTGGGCATCAAGCTCGCCGTGGAGGCCGCGCGCGAAGGCGCCCGCGCCGTCGCCATCGCCGCCCGCACCGCCGCGAAACTGGACGAGGCGCAGGCGCGCATCGATGCCCTGGGTGCCGACTGCGAAGTGCTGAAGGTAGTGACCGACATCACCGACCGCGCCCAGTCGCGCCACCTTGCCCACGAGACTCTGCGCCGCTTCGGCCGCATCGACGCACTGGTCAACAGCGCCTTCCAGCACGGCAATTTTCCCGAGCCGGTGGAAGCCGCCGACCTGGACGTGTGGCGCCAGGTGTTCGACACCAATGTCTTCGGCACCATGACGCTGACGCAGGAGGTGGCGGCGCTGATGAAGCCGCAGGGCGGCGGCGCCATCGTGATGATCAACACCCAGGCCACGCGCAAGCCGATGCCGGGCGAATCCGGCTACGCCGCGTCCAAGGGCGCGCTGGCGGTGGCGGTCAAGTACCTGGCGCGCGAGCTGGGGCCGCACGGCATCCGCGCCAACAGCATCTTCATGGGCTGGATGTGGGGAGCGCCGGTGCAGGGCTATGTGCGCCACGCCGCCGCCGGACAGGGCGTGAGCGAAGACGCGGTGATCGCGCCGGTGACCGCGCAGATCGCGCTGGGCCGCATGCCCACCGACGACGACTGCGCACGCGCTGCGCTGTTTCTCGTGTCAGACTACGCCAGGGCCATCACCGGCGCCTCGCTGGACGCCAACGGTGGCGATTTCATGCCCTGAACCCACAGCACCGCATGCCATGACACGCTACTTTGCCTTCAACGGCGACGCCGACGGCCTGTGCGCGCTGCAGCAGCTGCGCCTGGCCCATCGCGTGCAGCCCGGCGACGCCACGCTGGTTACCGGCGTCAAGCGCGATATCCGGTTGCTGGAGCGCATCGACGCCCGTGCCGGCGATACCGTGACGGCGCTGGACATCTCGCTCGAGCAGAACCGCGATGGCCTGCTGCGGCTGCTTCACGCCGGCGTGCGGGTGGACTACTTCGACCACCACCACGCCGGCGATGTGCCCTCGCATGCCGGCCTGCGCGCGCATATCGACGAGGCGGCGCAGGTCTGCACCAGCATCCTGGTCGACCGCCATCTCGGTGGCCGCCACCGGCGCTGGGCCGTCACCGCTGCATTTGGCGACAACCTTGGCGACGTGGCGCGCGCGATGGCGGCGCAGCTCGGCCTGGACCCATGCCAGACGGCGGTGCTGGAACGGCTCGGCACCTGCCTGAACTACAACGCGTACGGCGAGTGCGTGGCCGACCTGCATTGCAATCCCGCCGAACTGGCGCAGCACATGCTGCCCTTCGCCGACCCGCTGGACTTCGCCGCGCAGTGCGCTACCTACGCGCTGCTGTGCGAGGGCTACGAGGACGACATGGCGCAGGCGCGCCGCCTGTCCCCGGTGCATGAAGTGCCCGGCGCCGCGCTGCTGGTGCTGCCCGACGCACCGTGGGCACGGCGCGCGATCGGCGTGCTCGCCAACGAGCTGGTGCGCGGGCGTCCCGGCGATGCCATCGGCCTGCTGTCGCCCAGGTCCGGCGGCGGCTTTGCGGTCAGCGTGCGGGTGCCGGCGCACAGCGCAACCGGCGCGGCCGACTTCTGCCGCGCCTTCGACACCGGCGGTGGCCGGCGCCTGGCCGGCGGCATCAACCACCTGCCCGACGCCGACGTGGAGCGCTTCACGCGCAGTTTTGCCGACTGCTTCGGCCAGTCATGCTGAGCCGTCTGCAAGCCGAGGCGCTGCGATAAACCACAATCATTCCCGCGCAGGCGGGAATCCAGCGTCTTTGTCCCTGGCCTGCGAACAGACACTGGGCGCCCGCCTGCGCGGGGACGACAGGCAGGGCTACGCCGCTCAGCCCGGCGGGACAAACTCCGTCACCTCCAGGTCGAAGCCGGTGACGGCACGGTATGGCACCGGATGGCTCAGCAGGCGCAGCTTGTGCGCGCCCACATCGCGCAGGATCTGCGCCCCGACGCCAAGCGCGCGTTGCGCGAAAGCCGGCGCAGGCGCGGCGGCGGCCGGCGCGGCCAGCCGGTCCAGCCGTTGCTGCGGCGATTCGCGCTCGTCCAGCAGCACCAGCACGCCGCAGCCCTCCGCGCCGATCCGCTCCAGCGAGCGCTCCAGGTTCCACGCCGGTTGCGCGGGCGTACCGAAGGCCAGCACGTCGCGCTGCATTTCCACCGCCTGCACGCGCGTCAGCACGGGCGTGTGCGGGTCGGGCCGGCCCAGCACCAGCGCCAGGTGCAGCGCGTCCACCGGCGCGTCATGGTAGGCATGCACGGTGAAGCGCCCGAACGGCGTGGCCAGTTCGCTCGAGCGGGTGCGGCGCAGCGCGCCCTCGGTCAGCAGCCGGTGGTGGATCAGCGCGCTGACGGAGACGGCCGGCAACCCGTGGCGCTGGGCGAAGTCCAGCAGAGCCGGTCCGCGCAGCAGCTCGCCATCGTCGTCGAGCACCAGCGCATAGGCCCCGGCCGCGACGCGCCCGGCCAGCCGGGGCAGGTCGGAGCAGGCTTCGGCAAAGCCCGCGCGGCGCAGCACGCCGTCCGGCTGCGCCACCACCGGGAAGATGTGGCCCGGCTGGACCAGGTCATGCGGCTGTGCGCGCGGCGCCGCCGCCACGCGCAGCGTCAGCGCGCGGTCGGCGGCGGAGATGCCGGTGCTGACGCCGCTGGCTGCCTCGATCGACACGGTGTAGCGCTCGCGCTGGCGCTGGCTGGCGGCCATCGGCGGCAACTGCAGCAGCGCGCGGCGCGCCTCGGTAATGGCCATGCACACCAGGCCGCGCGCCTCGGCGGCCATGAAGTTGATGTCGGCCTCAGTGGCGCGCTCGGCGGCGACCAGCACGCAGCCGGTGGCTTCCGCGGTCTCGTCCTCGAGCACCACCACGCGCTGTCCGGCGGCCAGCGCTGCCAGCACCTCGGCCATCGGCGGCAGGGCGGTCGCGGGGCTCATGCGGCCTCCTGGCTGCGGGGGGCGCCAAAGGCCTGGCGCAGCGACGCGGCGGCCGCATGCAGCGCGTGGCTGGCGGCATCGATTACGCCCTGCATGCTGGCGAAGCCATGGCACTGGCCGGGCCAGCGGCGCACGACGGCGCTGCCGCCGGCGCGCTGCAGCGCCTCGCCGTAGGCCTCGCCCTGGTCGCGCAGCGGATCGAATTCGGCGGTGATGATGGTCGCCGGCGGCAGGCCGTGCAGGTCGCGCTGCTGCAGCGGGCTGGCTCGGACATCGCCGGCGTCGGCGGGCGTGGCCAGGTACTGGGCGCGATACCACGCCAGCTCCGCGGTGCTGAGGAAATAGCCCTGCGCGCATTCGCGATAGCTGGCGCTGCTCGCGGCGGCATCGCTGCAGTCCAGCCACGGATAGAGCAGCAGCTGGTGCCGCAGCGCGATGCCGCTGCCGCGCAGCTGCTGGCAGGCCACCGCGGCCAGGTTGCCGCCGGCACTGTCGCCGGCGACGGCCAGCCGCGACGGGTCTGCGCCCAGTTGCGCCGCGTGCGCGGCGGCCCAGCGCACCGCGGCCACGGCATCGTCGGCGGCGGCCGGAAAGCGCGCCTCCGGGGCGAGGCGGTAGTCGACCGACAGCACCAGCGCACCGCTGCGGCACGCCAGGCTGCGGCAGATGTTGTCGTGCGAATCGAGGCCGCACAGCACAAAGCCGCCGCCGTGGAAGTACACCAGCAGCGGCGGCGCAGCGCCGTCGCCGCAGGCCTGTTCCGGTCGATACAGGCGGGCCTTGAGCGGGCCCGCGGCGCCGTCGATGTCGAGGTCTTGCTGCGCGGCGACGGCGTCGCCGGGCGCGAACGCAGGCATGGCGGCCAGCGCGGCGCGGTAGTCGGCGGCGCGCAGCGTGGAAAAATCGGGTCTGGGCATGGCGGCCATGGCTTCAAGCATGGCACGGGCCTGGGGATCGAGCGGCATGGGGTCTCCTGGAATGGCTGGGGAAATCAGGGGAAAAAAATCAGGCCTGGAACGCAAACGACGGCGCGCTGCCCGCGGCAATGCCCTGCGCGCGCGCCAGCGCCGCGTGCGCGGCCTGTTCGTGCGGCAGGATCCAGAACCGGCCCGCAGCGACTCCGTCCAGGATCACGCGCGCAGCCTGGTCCGGCGTCAGGCCGGCGGCGATGCCGGTGCGCAGTGCGCCGTTCATCTGGTGCACCTCCTGCGGCGCGGCGCCGTCCAGGTCCGCCGCGATGCCCGTGGCCACCGGGCCGGGGCAGACCACCGACACCTTGATCGGCAGGCCCGCCGCCTGCAGTTCCAGCGCGAGCCCTTCGCTCAACGCCACCACGCCCTGCTTGGACAGCGTGTAAGGGGCCAGCCACGGTCCCACGGCCAGGCCCGCCATCGATGCGACATTGACGATATGCCCCGAGCCCTGTGCCACCATGCGCGGCACGAAGCAGCGCAGCGCATGCAGCACGCTCCACAGGTTCACACGCATGACCTTGTCGAACACTTCGGGCGGCAGTTCCCAGCAGCGGCCGGTGGCGAGTATGCCGGCGTTGTTGAACAGCAGGTCGACACGGCCCAGCTGCCGGAAGCTCTCGTCGCAAAGGTGCGCGATCTGCCGCGCGTCGGCGACATCGGTGGGCACGGCGACGACGGTGGCGCCGTCGCGGGCCAGCGCCGCGCGTGCGGCTTCGAGCGCTTCGGCATCGATATCGGCCAGCGCCAGCGCATAGCCTTGCGCGGCCAGCGCCTTTGCCAGCCCCAGCCCGATGCCGCCGGCCGCGCCGGTGATGACTGCGGCCTGCTGCCGCGGATTTGCCGCCATGGTGGAAGTCTCCTGAAAACCGCGGCGTCCATCGCCGCGCATGGCTCCTTGTAGCGGCGGCGCGGCGCGCGGGCATCGTCTGTTTGGGTAGGACGCGCCCGCGCTACCGGTTGCATAGGGGTTTGCCCTTGCCGGGCGGGCATGGGTCTGTCCTTAGTCTGTTTGGAGTATGTGTTTGCGCCGCCGGCGCGTGACGATGGGCCTGTCCCGCGAGACTAGTCCGGCCGGCAAGTGCGGCCACCATGTGCCGGCCAGCATGTGCGGCCGGGCTGCCTAGGGCAAACCATGAAGGCGGGGGGCAAGCCGCGGCCCCTTCGCCGTCCCTATAATCGGGGCACAAAAAAGGGCCACAGAGCCCGCACAAGCCAGCGGCCCGGCTCGTCCGGAGCGCTGCGCACGCCACAATGGAGACAGAGGAAATGCTGATGGAGGTTAGCCAGAGCCAGGCGGCCGCACACCTGTTCGCGCAGGCGACGGTGTCGCTGTCGGAGTTCAGTGCATTGCTGGGCAATATCTACCAGGGCCCGATGGAGCAGGTGCCATGGGGCAAGGCGCTGGAGCAGATCCGCCGCCAGCTTAATGCCAATTACGCCACGCTGATCCTGCGCTCGCCGGCCACCGATCGTCCCGGGCTGATGATCAACGCCTCCGAGCATGGCTCGACGCTGCCGGGCGAGACCTCCTACAACAACTACTACTACGCGCTGGATCCCTTCATCGGGCTGCCGTCGGACCGCGTGGTGACGATCGACGAACACCTCGGCCACGGCGTGTGGTGCAAGAGCGAGCTGTACCTGCAGTTTCTCAAGGACGTCGGCATCCGCTACATCCTGGGCGCCGACCTGCGCACCGACGACGGCGTGGAATGCCGCTTCCGCGTGTGCCGCGACCATGACGGCCCCGATTTCTCCGCCGCGGACAAGGCGCTGTGCACCTCGCTGTTGCCGCACCTGAAGCGCGCGGTGGACCTGCATTCGCGCCTGGACGTGGTCGAGTCCGAACGCACCGTCTACGCCAGCGCCATCGACCGCATGCTGGTCGGCATGGTGATCCTGGACGAGTCGGGCACCATCATCAAGACCAATGCCGCCGCCGACGAGATCCTCGGCGCCAAGGATGGCATCCGCGTTACCAAGGGCGGGCTCGATGTCGAGTACGGCCAGGAAAACCGCAAGTTCCAGCGCCTGCTGCGCCAGGCCATGATGGGCCACCTCGGCACCGCGCCGGCGCTGATGGAAGCGATGTCGATCACGCGCCCGTCGGGCAGTGCCAGGCTGGGCGTGCTGATCCGCACCATCCCGCTGAGCGAGTGGTCCGAGGACAACCGCAAGCGCCCCGCCTGCGTGGTGTTTATCCGCGATCCCGAGCGCCGCTCGCAGGCCTCGCACGACGTGGTGCGCCAGTTGTTCGACTTCACCCCGGCCGAAACGCAGCTGGCGCTGCAGCTGGCCAATGGCCTGACGCTGGATGAAGCCGCGGACGAACTCGGCATCAGCAAGAACACGGCGCGCGCGCACCTGCGCGCGATCTTCTCCAAGACCGGCGTGACCCGCCAGGCCACGCTGGTGCGCATGCTGCTGAGCAGCGTGATTTCGCTGGGCTAGCGCCAGGCCTCAGGGCTTTGCGCTGAGCACCAGCGCAAAGCCCTCCGGCGTGCGCAGTACCGCGCGCGTCTCGTGCGGCCCCTGTGCCGCAGGCTGCGCCACGGTGGCGCCAGCTGCCACCAGTCGCACCATCGCCGCGGCAATATCTTCCCCCTCATTCACCTTGAAGGCCAGCGCCGGCTGGTCCACCAGCCGTTCCTCGCCGGCCACCAGCGCCAGCGTCAGCGCGCCCGCGTCGAGCGCGCAATAGCGGTCGCCATCGCGAAACTTCACTGGCAGTCCCAGTGCTTCGGTGAAGAACGGCAGCGCGGCGTCGATGTCCGCAACGGGGTAAAGCAGCAGCCTGGCTTGCATGGTGTCGGTTCCTTTCGATGGGCGCGGGCGGTATGCCCGGTGCCCATGATAGGGACGCGCCCGGCGCGGCTCATAATCCAATCAGACGATGTTGCGACGTCTTGCGCCGACCACACTGCGATCACGCAGGCCGCTTCCGGCCCAAGGCGCAGCGCCTCGCAGTGCCCCGGATGCGGTCTTGTACCGACAAAGCGAGAGGGGACTGCAATGCGTTTTTCGTTGATCTATGAAGCCCAGACCGTCGATGCCTCGCGCGCCGGCGACCACAAGGTGTTCGATGACATCATGGAACAGGTGGTGCTGGCGGAGGACATGGGTTTCGACGTGGTCTGGGCGGTCGAGCACACCGCGCTGACCAACTACGCACACATGAGCGCGCCGGAAACCTTCCTGGCCTTCGTTGCCGGGCGCACGCAGCGCATCGGCATTGGCCACGGCGTGGTGTGCCTGCCGCCGGCAATGAACCATCCGGTGAAGGTGGCCGAGCGCATCGCCACGCTCGACATCCTGTCCGGCGGCCGCGTGCACTTCGGCGTCGGCAAGGGCGGCACGCAGCAGGAGGCCGGCACCTTCGGCTACGACCTCAATACCCTGCACCCGATGATCGACGAGTCGATGTACCTGATCCCGAAGATCCTGACGCAGGACGAGATCGAGCACGACGGCGAGTTCATCAAGATCCCGCGCCGCCCGATCCATCCCAAGCCGCGCCAGGATCCGCACCCGCTGATGTACCTGGCCTGCACCAATGCCGACACGCTGCAGCGCGCCGGCGCGCGCGGCATGGGCGCGCTGGTGCTCGGCTTCGGCGGACCGGAGGATGTCGCCAAGAAGAACGAGATCTACCGCGCCGCGTGGGAAACGCGCAAGCCGGAAGACCAGGTGGGCTTCCGCCCGCACCAGCACCTGGCGGCACTGTGCCCGACCATCGTGCTGGAAGACGGCCTGGCCGCGCGCAAGATCGGCATCAAGGGGCAGCGCTATTTCATGGAGTCGCTGTCGTACTGGTATGCCGGCGGCGAGCGTCCCGATCCTTCGGCGTGGGACGACGAGCACGTCACGGCAACCGATGCGCAGGGCAAGGCGGTGATCAACACCAAGTTCGCTTCCGAGAAGGTGTCGGTGGATTTCAGCGACCCGTCGATGATGATGCTGAACCCGAACCATGCCTACGGCACGGTGGAGGACTGCATCGGCTACGTGCAGCGGCTGATCGATGCCGGCGCCGATGAAATCCTGTTTATCTGCCAGATGGGCACGGTGCCGCAGTGGGCGCAGCTGGAGACCATCCGCAATATCGGCGAGCACGTGATTCCGCATTTCCGCAAGCAGGGCCACAAGCTGCGCGTGGCCTGACAGGCGCTGCTTGCTCCCCGACGGTTTTCGCCCCTCTCCCGCTTGCGGGAGGGGGGCGGGGGAGAGGGCTGGCGCATCCACGAAGTCGCACATTCGCATTCGCGATAACAGCTAGTCCCAACAGACGATGGCACGCCGCCGCGCCGGTGCAAACATCGATGCCAGCCACAAAACCAGGCACAACAAGGAGACCGCGGTGCATCACGACAACCACCCCAAGGAACTGGCCGCGCGCCTGATCGCGCGTGCCGAGCAGATGATCCCGGCGCTGGCCGGGCGTGCCGCGCAGGCCGAGGCCGACGGGCGCATCCCCGCCGAGACCATTGCCGAGATGCAGGCCGCGGGCTTCTTCAAGGTGCTGCAGCCGCGCCGCCACGGCGGCTATGAGCTGGACCCGCAGACCTTCTTCCGCATCCAGATGGCGCTGGCCCGCGGCTGCATGTCCACCGCCTGGGTCTACGGCGTGGTCGGCGTGCACAACTGGCAGCTCGCGCTGTTCGACGAGCGCGCGCAGCAGGAAGTGTGGGGCAACGATCCCGCCACGCTGATCGCCTCCACCTACATGCCGGTGGGCAAGGTCACGCCGGTGGAGGGCGGCTACCGCTTCTCGGGCCACTGGAAGTTCTCCAGCGGCAGCGAGCTGTGCGACTGGATCTTCCTGGGCGGGCTGGTGCCCCCCGCCGAGCCGGGCGGCGCCTATGACTACCGCACTTTCCTGCTGCCGCGCTCGGACTACAAGATCGTGCGCAACTGGGATGTGCTGGGCCTGCGCGCCACCGGCAGCCACGACATCGTGGTAGACGACGTGTTCGTGCCGGACTACCGCACCCACCGCGCCGTCGACGGCGCCATGGGCACCAGCCCGGGGCTGGCCGTCAATGACGTGCCGCTGTACCGGCTGCCGTTCGCGCAGATCTTCGTGCGCGCGGTCTGCACCGCCTGCATCGGCGCGCTGGAAGGCACGCTGGACGACTTCGTCGCCTATGCCGACGGTCGCGTCAGCAGCAACGGCGGCGGCAAGACCGCGGAAGACGGCGGCGCGCAGATGGCGTGCGCCAGCGCCCAGGTCGCCATCGACGAGATGCGGACCATCCTGGAGCGCAACTTCGACGAACTGCTGGCAGTGGCGCGCGATGGCGGCCAGATCGACACCCCGCGGCGCCTGCATTTCCGCTTCCAGTCCGCGCAGGTGGCGGAGCGCTGCGCGCAGCTGGCCAACGGCCTGCTGCGCTATGCCGGCGGCAACGGCATCTACCGCAGCAACCCCATGGTGCGCCGCTTCCTCGACCTGCACGCGGCGCGCGCCCACTACGCCAACAACCTGGACCGCTTCGGCCAGAACCTGGGAGGCGTGATGATGGGCCGCGCCAATACGGACTTCTTTATCTGAGCCGCGCCGGCACGAGGACCCATCATGAGCCAGAGCAGAGCGCGCATGCAGCCCGGCGAGTTTGACGTCGTAGTGGTCGGCTCCGGCGCCGGCGGCATGCTCGCCGCCTGCCGCGCCGCGGATCGCGGCCTGTCGGTGGTGGTGCTGGAGAAGAGCAGCCAGTATGGCGGCACCTCGGCGGTGTCCGGCGGCGGCATCTGGATTCCGCTGAACCACCATATCGCGCCGGCGGGCGGGCAGGACGACTACGCCAGCGCGCTGGAATACGTGCTGGCCTGCACCGGCGAGCACGGCGACCCGCAGCGCATCCGCGCGTATCTCGAGCAGGCGCCGCGCATGCTGCAATACCTCGAGCAGCAGGCCGGGGTGCACTACTACACGCTGCCGCGCTACGCCGACTACTTCCAGAAACTGCCGGGGGCGATGCCGGGCTACCGCGCGCTCGACCCCATGCCGTTCGACGGCGCGCAGCTGCGCGAAGAGTTCGACCGGCTGCGTCCGCCCTCACCGGGCACGCTGGTGGGCGGCCGCGTGGCCGTGACCTCGGCCGAGGCGCACGCGCTGCTGTGCCGCTCCCCCGGCTGGTTCGGGCTGGCGCTGCGCCAGTTCGCGCGCTACTGGCTCGACCTGGGCTGGCGCCGCAAGACGCGGCGCGACCGCCGGCTCACGCTGGGCAACAGCCTGGTCGGCGGCCTGCGGCGCGCGCTGATGGACCGCGCGGTCCCGCTGTGGCTCGATACCGCGCTGCAGGACCTGATCGTCGAGGAAGGCACCGTGTGCGGCGTGCGCGCCGTGCAGGACGGACGCGTGATGGAAATCCGCGCGCTGCGCGGCGTGATCCTGGCCGCGGGCGGCTTCGAGCGCAACCAGGCCATGCGCGAACAATACCTGCCGCAACCGACCCAGGCCACCTGGAGCGCGACGCCGCCCAACAATACCGGCGACGCCATCCGCGCCGCGCAGACGGCCGGCGCCGGCGTGGCGCTGATGTCGCACGTCTGGGGCGCGCCCACGGTGCAGGTGCAGGGCGAGGAAAAACAGCGCGCGCTGTTTATCGAGCGCGCCATGCCGGGCTGCCTGGTGGTGAACGGGCAGGGCCGGCGCTTCGTCAACGAGGCCGCGCCGTATTCCGAGTTCGTTCCGGCGATGTACCGCGACCACGAACAGACCGGATGCAGCGTGCCGGCCTGGATGGTGTTCGATGCCACCTTCCGCCACAAATACCCGTGCGGGCCGATCCTGCCCGGCTCGGTGATGCCGGACCGCAGCATCCCGGCCAGCCTGTCCGGCATCCTGGTGCGCGCTGACACGCTCGCCCAGCTGGCGCAGAAGATCGGCGTCGATGCCGATGGCCTGGCCGCCAGCGTCGCGCGCATGAACGACTACGCCGCCACCGGCGTCGACGCGGAGTTCGGCAAGGGCGACAACCTGTTCGACACCTACTACAGCGACCCCGCGGTGCGGCCCAACCCCTGCCTTGCGCCGATCGGCAGGGCCCCGTTCTATGCGGTGCGGCTCGATGCCGGCGACATTGGCACCAAGGGCGGCCTGGTGACCGACGCCAGCGCGCGCGTGTTGCGCGACGACGGCAGCGCCATCCCCGGCCTGTTCGCGATCGGCAATACCAGCGCCTCGATGATGGGCACCAGCTATCCCGGCGCCGGCTCCACGCTGGGCCCGGCGATGACCTTCGGCATGATCGCCGCGGACGTGATTTCACAGCATGCGCGGCAACCCGCCGCCACGCACCCCGCTCAACCCGTACAGGAGGCAATATGAGCGCCAGACCCCAATCCAGTGCGGATGCCAGCGCAGATGCCAGCGCCGAAGCCGGCGGCGCGCTGCGCGATGACATGCTGAGGGCGATGCGCCGCATGGCCCGCTCCGTCGCCGTGATCAGCTGCCGCCACGGCGAGCGCCGCTATTCGATGTCGGTGACCGCGGTCGATTCGCTGTCGGCCGATCCGCCCTCGCTGCTGATCTGCATCAACCGCAATGCATCGATCTACCCGCCGCTCGATGCCGGCGCGGACTTCTGCATCAACCTGCTCGCCGCCGACCATCGCGATATCGCCGTGGATTGCAGCGGCCGGCTCAAGGGCGAAGCGCGCTTCACCAGCGGCGAGTGGGAGGACGACCTGCTCGGCGTGCCGTCGCTGCGCGATGCCCAGGCCAACCTGTTCTGCCAGCAGGACGGCCGCTTCGACTACGGCACCCATGCGGTCTTTATCGGCCGGCTGCGCGAGGTCAGGCTGGCCGGAGAGGTTTCGCCGCTGGTCTATGTCGACGGCGCCTATACCACCTCCGCGCCGCTGGGCGCGCTGTGTTCGGCCTGACGCGGAGCGAGCGCCAGCATGGCTTACGACGCCGTCACGCCCGTCCACGCCCCGTTGCGGCTCGATGACCCCGACGCGCATCCCTGGCAGGCCGCCTGCGATGCCGTGGTGGTCGGCTTTGGCGCGGCCGGGGCCTGCGCCGCGCTCGAAGCCGCGCATGGCGGCGCGCGCGTGATCGTGGCGGAACGCTTCGAAGGCGGCGGCGCCAGCGCCAAAAGCGGCGGCGTGGTCTATGCCGGCGGCGGCACGCCTTACCAGCGCGCCGCGGGCTATGACGATACGCCGCAGGCCATGGCGAGCTACCTGCGCCAGGAAACGGAAGGCGTGGTCAGCGACGCCATGCTGCAGGACTTCTGCGAGCACAGCCGCGCGATGCTCGGATGGCTTGAGGCGCTGGGCGTGCGCTTTGCCGCGACCGTGCCGCCGCGCAAGACCTCGTATCCGGCGCAGCCCTATTACCTGTACTACTCCGGCAACGAAGCGGTGCCTGCCTACGCGCAGCATGCCGCGCCCGCGCCGCGCGGGCACCGCGTGAAGGGCCCGGGCATGTCCGGCCGCACGCTGTATGGCGTGCTGCGCAGCGCCGTGGAAAACAGCCGGCAGATCACGGTCATGCGCCATAGCGCGGCGCGGCGGCTGATCCTGGACCGCGACGGCGCGGTCGTCGGCGTCGAACTGTGGCAGCTGCCGCCGGGCCGTCACCAGAAGCGGCATGCGCGCCTGGCGCGGCTGGCCGAGCGGCTGCACAACGCCATGCCGGCGCTGGCGGACCGGCTGCGCGCGCACCTGCTGCAGCGGGAGCTGTGCCACGCCCAGCCGGTCGCGGTGCGCACCCGTGCGGTGGTGCTGGCCACCGGCGGCTTTATCTTCAACCGCGCCATGATGGCGCGTCACGCCGGCAAGTACCAGCAGACCTGGCGCCTGGGCGCGACCGGCTGCGACGGCAGCGGCATCCGCCTCGGTGAATCGGCGGGCGGCGCCACGCGGCATCTGGAGCGTGTGTCGGCGTGGCGCTTCATCAATCCGCCGTTCGCCTGGGCGCGCGGCTGCGTGGTCGACGCGCAGGGCGCACGCATCGGCAACGAGGAAACCTATGGCGCCACCCTCGGCCACGCCATCTGCGAGCGGCACGGCGGGCGTGCCTGGCTGGTGCTGAACCGCGCGCTGGCGCCCGAGGCGCTGCGCGAATGCCTGGGCGGCCGGCTGTGGGCGTTCCAGGCCTTGCCCGCGGCACTGCTGATGCTGGCCGGCGCGCGGCGCGCCGGCAGCATCGAGGCGCTCGCCGGCAAGCTGGGCATGCCCGGCGCCGCGCTGCGCGCGACTCTCGATGCCTATAACGCCGCGGCGCGCGGCGAGACGCCCGACCCGGCTGGCAAATCGCCGGCGATGTGTGCGTCGCTCGAACACGGGCCGTGGCTGGCCATCGACATCTCGGCCGACAGCCGGGTATTCCCGTGTCCGGCGATCACGCTGGGCGGCCTGGCCGTGGAGGAATCCAGCGGCCGGGTGCTGGCCGCCGCCGGCGGGGCGCCGATCCCCGGGCTCTACGCCGTGGGCCGCACTGCCGTCGGCATCGCCTCCAACCACTACGTAAGCGGCCTGTCGCTTGCCGACTGCATCTGGTCGGGACGCAACGCGGGCCGCCATCTCGCACAACAGCCTGCCGACGGACGGCAGGCGCATACCCACCAGGAGACTACCCATGAGCCGACGTACTGAAGGAAAGATCGCCATCGTCACCGGGGCCGCCAGCGGCGTCGGCAAGGAAGACGCCTTGCTGCTGGCGCGCGAGGGCGCGCGCGTGGTGCTGACCGACGTCAACGAGGAGGCGGGCCACGCGCTGGCGCGCGAGATCGGCGAGACCGCGCTGTTCGTGCCGCACGACATCGCCAGCGAAGCCGGCTGGCAGCAGGTGATGGCGCGCACCGAGCAGCGCTTCGGCGCGCCAAGCGTGCTGGTCAACAACGCCGCCATCCTGATGCTGGGCACGGTCGAGGAGACCACGCTGGAGCAATGGCAGCGCGTGATGCGCATCAACGCCGACGGCTACTTCCTGGGCTGCAAGTACGGCGTGGCCGCGATGAAGGCGGGTGGCGGCAGCATCGTCAATATGTCGTCGGTGGCGGCACTCGGCGGCATGGGCGCGTTCTGCGCCTACAGTGCCAGCAAGGGCGCGGTGGCGGCGCTGACGCGCGCCGTGGCGGGCCATTGCAAGCAGAGCGGCTACCGCATCCGCTGCAATTCGATCCACCCCGACGGCATCCTGACGCCGATGACCGCGGCCTTCCTGCCCGGCGGCGCGGCCGCCCTGCCGGAGGAAGTCGGCGGCGCCGAGCCGATGCAGCGCATGTGCCATCCGCGCGACGTGGCCAACCTGGTGCTGTTTCTGGCGTCGGACGAATCGCGCTTTATCAACGGCGCGGAACTGCGCATCGACAACGCCCAGACCATCATGGGCGTGGCCTGAGCGCGCCCACCGCGGACAAAGGACATCATGGCGCCAGTGCAATTCCATCGGCTGCAGATTGCCGAAGTGGTCGCGGAGACGGACCAGGCGCATTCGCTGGTCTTCGCGCTGCCGGACGGGCTGCGCGAGACCTTTGCCTACCGCCCGGGGCAGTTCCTGACCTTGCGCGTGCCCGTCGACGGCGTGCCGCTGCAGCGCTGCTATTCGCTGTCCAGCACGCCGGGCGTGGACGGCGCGCTGCGCGTGACGGTCAAGCGCGTGCAGAGCGGGCGCGTGTCCAACTGGATCTGCGACCATCTCGGTGCCGGCGACACGGTCGAGGCGATGCCGCCCGCCGGCGTGTTCACGCCGCCCGCGCTGCATGGCGATTTCCTGCTGCTGGCCGGCGGCAGCGGCATCACGCCGGTGCTGTCGATCGCCAAGGCGGCGTTGCGACACGGGCGTGGCGCGGTCACGCTGGTGTATGCCAACCGCGATGAGCGTTCCATCATCTTTCGCGAGGCGCTGGCGGAACTGGCGCGCAGCCATCCCGGCCGCCTGCGCGTGATCCACTGGCTCGACAGCGTGCAGGGTCCGCCCACGCAGCGCCAGATCGAAGAGCTGGTGCGGCCGTGGAGCCTGGCGCAGTGCTTCGTGTGCGGGCCCGGGCCGTTCATGGACGGCGCCCAGGCCGCGCTGCAGGCGCTGGGCGTGCCGCGCGGCCAGCTGCACGTGGAGCGCTTCGTGTCGCTGCCCGATGCCCCGGCGGCAGCGGCGCCGGCCACCGTGGCTGCGCCAGACGCCGGCCGGGCCGCGCCCGCGATGCGCGGCGCGGCCCTCACCGTGCAGCTGGACGGCGCCACCCATCAGGTCAGCGTGGCGCCCGACGAAACCGTGCTCGACGCGCTGCAGCGTGCCGGCGTGGCCGCGCCCAGCTCATGCCGCGCCGGCCTGTGCGGCGCCTGCATGTGCCAGGTAACGCAGGGCGACGTGACGCTCGGCGACAACCACGTGCTCGACGGCGCCGACCTGGAAGCCGGCTGGACCCTGGCCTGCCAGGCGCGTCCGGCCAGCGGCGAGATCCACCTGAAGTTCCCGGATTGACATGACTCCATCTGACACCCTCGACGCCATTGTGGCACCGGCCGGCATCGAAGCCGCGGCCAACGACAGCATTGCCGAGACTATTCCCGAGTTGCTGCGGCGCGCCGCCAGCCGCCACGGCGAGCGCATCGCCATCCAGGAGGACGGGCTGCGCCTGACCTACGCCGCGCTCGACGCCGGCCGGATCCAGGCGGGCCGTGCGCTGATGGCGCTGGGCGTGCAGCCCGGCGACCGCGTCGCGGTGTGGGCGCCCAACTTCTCCGAGTGGATCATCGCGGCGCTGGCCACCCACAGCGTGGGGGCGGCGCTGGTGCCGCTGAATACGCGCATGAAAGGGGCCGAAGCCGGCGCGGTGCTGGCCGACAGCGGCGCGCGCCTGCTGTTCTGCGTCGACGGCTTCCTCGGTGAAAGCTATCCGCGGATGCTGGCGCCGCACCGCCCGGGAACGCTGGAGCGGCTGGTGATCCTGCGGCCGGGGCAGGGCCGGGCCGCCGGCGCCGACGAACTGACGTGGGAAGACTTCATCGCGCTGGCGCCGCGCACCGACATCGCGGCGTTTGCCGCGCGCGAGGCCGGCGTGCGCGGCGACACGCCGATGGACATCATGTTCACCTCGGGCACCACCGGCCGGCCCAAGGGCGTGATGACGGCGCATGCGCAGAACCTGCGCGCCATCGACAGCTGGGCCGCCATCACCGGCGTGCGGGCTGGGGACCGCTACCTGATCGTCAATCCGTTCTTCCATACCTTCGGCTACAAGGCCGGATGGCTGGCGGCGCTGTCGCGCGGGGCCACGGTGCTGCCCCATCTGGTGTTCGACGCCGAGGCCGTGATGACCCGCGTGGAGAACGAAGGCATTACGGTGCTGCCCGGCCCGCCGACGCTGTACCAGACGCTGCTGAACGCACCGCGGCTGCGTGAATTCGACCTGTCATCGCTGCGCGTGGCGGTGACCGGCGCCTCGGCGATCGCGCCGGCGCTGATCCAGCGCATGCGCGACGAACTGGGCTTCGACACCATCATCACCGGCTATGGCCTGACCGAATCGTGCGGCTTTGCCACGCTGACGCGCGCCGGCGACGACGCCGAGACCGTCGCCGGCACCTCCGGGCGCGCGATGCCGGGCATCGAGATCCGTTGCATCGATGCGCACGGCGAGACCGTTGCCACCGGCGAGCCGGGCGAAGTGCTGGTGCGCGGCTACAACGTGATGCAGGGGTATTTCGGCCTGCCCGAAGCCACTGCCGAAACCATCGACAGCGACGGCTGGCTGCATACGGGCGACGTCGGCACGCTCGATGCGCGCGGCTACCTGCGCATCACCGACCGCATCAAGGACATGTTTATTGTCGGCGGCTTCAACTGCTACCCGGCGGAGGTGGAGAAGCTGCTGGTGGCGCACCCGGCGGTGGCCCAGGTGGCGGTGGTGGGCATGCCGCATGAGCGGCTGGGCGAGGTCGGCCGCGCCTACGTGGTGCTGCGCCACGGCGCGCGCGTGGACGCCGACACGCTGATCGCCTGGGCGCGCCGGCATATGGCCAACTACAAGGTGCCGCGCGAGGTGTTGTTCGTGAGTTCGCTGCCGGTCAGTGCGGCGGGCAAGGTGCTGAAGTACCAGTTGCGGGCATCGTGACGGAGGGATACGCGATGACGGACATGAAGTCGCTTGCCGAACGGCTGGACCGGCTCGAGGCCGCCCATGCGATCCGTGCGCTCAAGCTGCGCTATTTGCGCGCCTGCGACGACAAGGACCCCGAGGCCATGCGGGCGTGCTTTGTCGCCGAGGGAGCGCATATCCACTATGACCGGATCGGGACCTTTGCGGGACGCGATGCGCTGGTGCAGTGCTTTGCAGAGCTGGCCTGCCGGCCTACGCTGCGGGAGATGCATTTTGCGGGGCAGGGGGATATTCGCGTGCGGGAGGATGGCACGGCGGAGGGCAGCTGGGATCTGGCTTACCTGGCGCTGGATGATGCCAGTGGGTCGCGGACTTTCCTGACGGGGCGATATTTGGATGTGTATGTGAGGGTGGAAGGGGCCTGGGTGATCCGGTCGACCGTGTTCACGACGGGGTTGTTGTCTGCGGGGGCTGGCTGACGCTTGCCAATTGTTTGCTCCCCTCTCCCGCTTGCGGGAGAGGGGCCGGGGGAGAGGGCCGGAGCGTGCCAAGCATCGCTGCGTCCGCCAGCCCGACGCTATTCCACAATCGCCGGATGCACCGCCGGCGGCCCGCCCAGCGCCTGCCGGTACGACGGCGGCTGCACGCCATCCGCATCGACGATGCCATAGGCCAGCGCCGCCTCCGCCCCGATCAGCACCTGCCCGGACTTGTCCATCAACGCCGGATCCCGATACAGCGCGTCGATGATGCGCCCGGTGAATTCCGGCGTCTCCGCCACCGGCGCGAACGCCGCGTACTTGTCCGGATGCGCTTCCCATACCCGCAGCGTGCGCGCGGTGCGCAGCGGCCCCATCCACAGCGATACCGCGGCCACGCCGTACGGCCGCAGGTCCACCGCCATGTCGTGCGCGAACTTGTCGATGCCAGCTTTCTGCGCGCCGTAGGCCGGCCCATGCATGTAGCAGTTGGCGCCGAAGGACGAGGTGAACACGATCAGCCCCCGCCCTTGAGCGGCCATCACCGGCGCGGCGTGCCAGCTGGCGATATAGCCGGAACGCAGCCCCACGTCGAGAATGCCCGCCATCTCCAGCGGCTTCCGCCAGAACGGCCCCGGATGGATCAGCTGGTCATGCAGGAAGGTCGCGTTGTTGACCAGGATGTCCAGCCGTCCGGCCTCTTCGCGCACGCGGCGGAACAGGGCCGCGACCTGGGCGTCGTCGCCGTGGTCGCAGGCGACCGCGATGCCGCGCCCGCCCAGCGCATCGATCTCGCGCGCGGTGGCGTGGATGGTGCCGGGCAGCGGCGCGCTGCCCTCCTGTTCGGTGCGGCCGGTGACATACACCGTGGCGCCCGCCGCACCCAGCGCCAGCGCAATGCCGTGGCCCGCGCCGCGCGATGCGCCGGTGACCACGGCGACGCGGGCTTGTCCTGATTCCGTCATCTCTGCTCCTTTGCGAAAGGTTCGTCCCCGCGCAGAGGGTGCGGCCAGCGCACGGCCCGCACATCACTCGTTCGGACTACCCCGGGCCGCGCCCGCGGGGCGGCCGGTAAGCCCGGCGTGGCGATACCGGCTAGTCCGCCAGGACGATGCATCCGGCGCCGGCACACGAAAGAATCGGTCCCATCGACAGGCTGCAGCCGCGCCGCAGCCGCCCCGTTCGACATCCACATCGAACACCCACATCGAACCAGAGGAGACCGGCATGTTGGATATTCGTGCGCTTGGCTACATCGTGGTCGAGTCCACCGACATCGGGCAATGGCGAGGCTATGCCGAACAAGTGCTTGGCATGGCCTGTTCCGGCGCGCCCGGCGGTGCGCTGTACGTGAAGATGGATGAGCGCGACTACCGCTACCTGGTGGTGCCCGGCGCGCGCGACCGCTACCTGGCATCCGGATGGGAACTGGCCGACGAGGCCGCCTACCGCCATGCGCTCGACACGCTGCGCCAGGCCAAGGTGGAGGTGGTGCAGGCCAGTCCCGCGGAACTGGCGCAGCGCCGGGTGCAGGCCATGGCATGGTTCACGGATCCGTCGGGCAACCGCCACGAGGTTTCATGGGGCATGCGCTCGGACTTCCTGCGCTTTGTCTCGCCGGTGGGGGTGCCGCGCTTCGTCACCGACCCCATGGGCGCCGGCCACACCGTGCTGCCCGCGCCGGCCTTCGATGAGACCTATGCCTTCCTGCGCGACGTCATGGGTTTCGGCCTGTCCGACATCTTCCGCGTGCGCTTCACCAGCGATCCCAATGAGCCGGAGAAGCGCATCCACTTCCTGCACTGCGCCAACGGCCGCCACCACAGCCTGGCCATCTTCGAGATGCCATCGGAAGCCGGCTGCATCCACGTGATGGCCGAGGTCCCGGACATGGCCGAAGTGGGCCGCGCACTGGACCGCGCGCAGCAGCAGGGGGTGAAGCTGTCCGCCACGCTGGGGCAGCACTGCAATGACCGCATGACTTCCTTCTACATGAAGACCCCCGGCGGCTTCGACCTCGAGTTCGGCCACGGCGGGCTGGTGGTGGACTGGAGCCGCCACGCCGCCTACGAGGCCACGCGGGTGAGCCTGTGGGGCCATGACTTCAGCATCGGATACCGCTAAGCGCGGCACAGACCTATGACCAAGACCATCGACAAGACCATGAGCGCGGCCGACGTGGTCGGCCAGCTCGCCGACGGCATGACCATCGGCATCGGCGGCTGGGGCCCGCGCCGCAAGCCCATGGCGCTGGTGCGCGAGATCCTGCGATCGCCGCTGAAAGACCTGACCGTGGTGGCCTACGGCGGCCCCGAGGTGGGCATGCTGTGCGCGGCCGGCAAGGTGCGCCGGCTGGTGTTCGGCTTTGTCTCGCTCGACGTGATCCCGCTCGAGCCGTACTTCCGCCAGGCGCGCGAGCGCGGCCAGCTGGAGGTGACCGAACTGGACGAAGGCATGCTGCAGCTGGGCTTGCGCGCGGCCGCCGCGCGCCTGCCGTTCCTGCCGACGCGCGCCGCGCTGGGCACCGACGTGCTGGACCGCAACCCGCACCTGAAGACCGTCCGTTCGCCGTACGACGATGGCGAGGTCCTGCTGGCGATGCCGGCGATCCCGCTGGATGCGGCGCTGCTGCACGTGAACGAAAGCGATGTGCTGGGCAACACCCGCATCGACGGGCCGGATCCGTTCTTCGACGAATGGTTCGCCCGTGCCGCGCGCCGCTGCTACGTGAGCTGCGAAACGCTGCACCCGCGCCTCGAAGACACCGACCTGGCGCGCGCCCGCAGCAACCCGTTCGAGCGCGCGCTGGTGACCGGCGTGGTGCACGCGCCGGCGGGCGCCCATCCCACTTCGTGCGCGCCGGCCTATGGCTGGGACCTGCCGGCGCTGAAGTCCTACTGCGCCAGCGCCGACGCGGAAGACGGCTTCCGCGCCTACCGCGACGAGGTGGTGGGCGACAGCGAAGCGCATTACCTGGCGTGCATCGGCGGCCTTGGCCACGTGCACGACCTGCCGCTGCCCGTACTTTGATCCCCAAGGAGCGACCGTGAGCGCCACTTATGAATTCACCCGCGCCGAACTGATGATCGCCGCCGCCGCCCGCGCCTGGCGCGACGACGGCGAGGTGCTGGCCACCGGCATCGGCACCGGCCCGCGCATCGCCGCCGGCCTGGCGCGGCTTGCGCACAACCCCGGCCTGCTGCTGACCGACGGCGAGGCCTACCTGGTCGAAACGCCGGTGCCGCTGGGCCCGCGCGAAGCCGACTACCAGGTGCGCGCGAGCGGCTGGATGGGCTATTCGCGCGTGTTTGACTGCCTGTGGGGCGGGCGCCGCCATGCGCTGGTGATGCCGACGCAGATCGACCGCTTCGGCCAGGCCAATATCTCCTGCCTGGGCGGCACCCATGCGCAGCCCAAGACCCAGTTGCTGGGCGCGCGCGGCTTCCCCGGCAACAGCATCCATCACGCCAATTCGTACTTCGTGTCGGGACACAGCACGCGCTCGTTTGTCGCCGGCGAAGTCGACATGGTCTGCAGCGTCGGCTACAACCCGGCGCGCCAGATCGAAGGCATGCGCAGCTTCGTCGACCTGCGCGTGATCGTCACCGACCTGTGCGTGATGGATTTCGGCGGCGTTGACCATGCCATCCGCGTGCGCTCGCTGCACCCTGGCGTCAGCCTGGAGCAGGTGCAGGCCGCCACCGGCTTTGCGCTGGCCAATACCTCCGGGGAGGCGCTGCCGGAGACGGCGGCCCCGACGCCGGAAGAACTGCGGCTGATCGCGCAGCTCGACCCGCACAACCTGCGTGCCGTGATCGTGCGCGGCAATCCTTCCGGACGCGCCTGAGACTGCCATGACATCGCCTGCCAACGAACCCATCAGCCTTGGTCCGAACGCCGAGGTGCTCTACCAGGTCGCCGACGGCATCGCCACGGTGACGATGAACCGGCCGCAGTTCCACAACGCGCAGAACTCGAAGATGACGTATGCGCTGGACGAGGCCTACCGGCGCGCCGCCGCCGACGACGCGGTCAAGGTGATCGTGTTGCGCGGCGCCGGCAAGCACTTCTCGGCCGGGCATGACATCGGCACGCCGGGGCGCGACATCAACGAGTCGTTCGAGCGCGCCTCGCTCTGGTACGACCACGTCGACAAGCCCGGCGGCGAGTTCCTCTATGCGCGCGAGCAGGAGGTCTACCTGGGCATGTGCCGGCGCTGGCGCGAGCTGCCCAAGCCCACCATCGCCATGGTGCATGGCGCCTGCATCGCCGGCGGGCTGATGCTGGCGTGGGTGTGCGACCTGATCGTGGCATCGGACGATGCCTTCTTTGCCGATCCGGTGGTGCGCATGGGAATTCCCGGCGTCGAGTACTTCGCGCATGCGTATGAGCTGCACCCGCGCATCGCCAAGGAATTCCTGTTCCTGGGCGAACGCATGGGCGCCGAGCGCGCAGAGCGCATGGGCATGGTCAACCGCGTGGTGCCGCGCGACGCGCTCGAGGACACGGTCTACGGCATGGCCGCCAAGGTCGCGCAGATGCCGCGGCTGGGGCTGACGCTGACCAAGCAGGCGGTCAACCACGTCGAAGACCTGCAGGGCAAGCGCACGGCGATGGATGCAGTCTTTGCCTGGCACCACTTCGCGCATGCGCACAACGAACTGGTCAGCGGCGACAAGCTGGGCGGCTACGACGCACGCGCGATGGCGGCGTCGCAGCGCACCGGCGGCGAGGACAAGGCATGAGCACCGCGAGCCTGCACACGGTGCTGTGCGACCTGCTCGGCTGCCGTTATCCGATCGTGCAGACGGCAATGGGTTGGGTCGCCGATGCGAAGCTGGTCGCCGCCAGCGGTAACGCCGGGGCTTTTGGCTTCCTGGCCGGCGCCACGATCCTGCCGGGCGACGTCGAGCGCGAGATCCTGCGCGTGAAGGCGCTCAGCGACCGGCCCTTCGGCATCAACTTCCACATGTTCCAGCCCAACGCAGAGGAAGTCATCGAGATGGCGATCCGCCACGGGCTGCGCGCGGTCAGCTACGGGCGCGGGCCGGACGCAAAGATGGTGGGCCGGCTCAAGGCCGCGGGCATCGTCTGCATGCCGACGGTGGGCGCCGCCAGGCACGCCGCCAAGGCCGTGGAACTGGGTGCGGACGTGGTCACGGTGCAGGGCGGCGAGGGCGGCGGCCATACCGGCGGCACGCCGACCACGCTGCTGCTGCCGCAAGTGCTGGACAGCGTCAGCGTGCCGGTGGTGGCGGCGGGCGGCTTCTTCGATGGCCGCGGGCTGGCCGCGGCGCTGGCGTACGGGGCGGCCGGCGTGGCGATGGGCACGCGCTTCCTGATGTCGGCCGAGTCGCCGGTGCCGGCGCAGACGCTGGAGCGCTACGTCAAGGTGCGTGACGCGGGGCAGATCCGCGTCTCGCTGGCGATCGACGGGCTGCCGCAACGGATGATCGACAACGACCTGCTGGTCGGACTGGAAAAGGCTGGCCCGCTGCGCCGCACGTGGCTCGCGCTTGCCGCCGCGCGCAAGTGGCAAGCGCGCACCGGCATGCGCAGCACGCAGCTGCTGGCGACCGCCTGGCGCGCGATGCGGGAGCAGGACTACAGCGCCGCGCAAACGCTGATGGCCGCCAACGCGCCGGTGCTGATCCAGCGCGCGATGGTGGAGGGGTGCCCGGATGAGGGCGTGTTGCCCAGCGGGCAGGCGGCCGCGGCGATCGGTGCGATCGAATCGTGCGAGCAGATCGTGGCGGGGATGGTCGGGCAGGCGCTGGCGCGGATGGAGGCGCTGGTTATGCGAGAGGCTGAGCTTCGTTGATGCGCCGGCCCTCTCCCCCAGCCCCTCTCCCGCAAGCGGGAGAGGGGAGCAAACCGGCGGCATGGGCAAGTGCCACATGCGTTCGGCATCCCGCCTGTGTACTCCCTCTCCCGCTTGCGGGAGAGGGCCGGGGAGAGGGCCGGGGAGAGGGCCGGCGTTTCCATCGCAGCGAGCCGCAAAAAGCCGACCCAACGCACAAACCAACATGACAGGCAAAGCCACCATGAACACGAACGACCAACCCTTCCACATCGACACCGCCAACGGCATCGCCGAGCTGGTGATCGACCACCCCCCCGTCAATGCGCTCGACAATGCCGGCTGGCATGCATTGGCCGAAGCCATCGACCGCCTCGGCACCGATCCCGCGGTGCGCGTGATCGTGCTGCGCGGCGAAGGCCGCGGCTTCTGCGCCGGCGTCGACATCAAGGAGCTATCGGCGCATCCGGAACGCATCGTCGGCGTCAATGCCGGCAACTACGCCACCTTCCGCGCCGTGCACCGCAATCCAAAGCCGGTCATCGTGGCCGTGCACGGCTTCGTGCTGGGCGGCGGCATCGGCATCTGCGGCGCGGCCGACATCATCGTGGCGTCGGCGTGCGCGCGCTTTGGCGTGCCCGAGATCGACCGCGGCGCCATGGGCGGCGGCGCGCACCTGCAGCGCATGTTCGGCGTGCAGAAGGTGCGGGCGATGTATTTCACCGGCGAGATGATCGACGCCGCGGAGGCCTATCGCCTGGGCGCGGTCGAGCGCGTGGTGCCGCGCGCCGAACTGCGCGACGCCGCCATGGCGCTGGCGCGCCAGATCGCCGCCAAGAGCCCCGCCATGCTGCAGCTGGCCAAGGAAGCGCTCAACGGCGTGGAAGACGGCAACCTGGAAGACAAGTACCGCTGGGAGCAGGGCTTCACGCTGCAGGCGTACATGAGCGCCGATTCCGGCGAGGCGCGCGCCGCCTTTGTCGAAGGCCGGGAAGCTTCTTTCGCACAGGGAGCGCGCGATGCAGCTTGAATACACCGACGCCCAGCGCGCCTTCCGCGCCGAGGTGCGCGACTGGATGGCCGCGCACGTGCCGCGCACACCGCTCGAAAGCTTCGACACGGAAGCCGGCTTCGCCCAGCACCGAGCCTGGGAAGCCACGCTCAACCAGGGCCGCTGGAGCATGGTCACGTGGCCGGCCGAGCTGGGCGGGCGCGGCTGCGACCTGATCGAATGGCTGATCTTCGAGGAAGAGTACTGGCGCGCCGGCGCGCCGATGCGCGTCAACCAGAACGGCATCTTCCTGTTGGGGCCGACGCTGATGGAATTCGGCACCGAGGCGCAGAAGGCGCGCTTCCTGCCGCGCATGGCCGCCGGCGAGCATATCTGGGCGCAGGGCTGGTCCGAGCCCAACGCCGGCTCCGACATGGCCGCGATCCGCTGCAGCGCGATCCGCGACGGCGATGACTATGTGATCAACGGCCAGAAGATCTGGTCGACGCGCGCGGTGTGGGCGGACTGGCTGTTCGGCCTGTTCCGCACCGACCCGGCGTCGACGCGCCACCACGGGCTGACCTTCGTGCTGGTGCCGCTGGATACGCCGGGCATCACTGTGCGGCCAATCCGCCAGCTCAACGGCCAGACCGGCTTTGCCGAGATCTTCTTCGACGACGTGCGCGTGCCGGTGGAAAACCGGCTGGCGGCCGAGGGCGCCGGCTGGCAGGTGGCGATGGCCACCGCCGGCTTCGAGCGCGGCCTGATGCTGCGCTCGCCCGCCCGCTTCCAGGAAACCGCGCGCGCGCTGGTGCGGCTGTACCAGGCCAACCGCGACGCCGCGGACCGCGACCCGTCGCTGCGCGAGGCGGTGCTGCGCGCGTGGATGGATGCCGAGGCCTACACGCTGTCCACCTACGCCACCGCGAGCCGGCTGGTAAAGGGCGGCCATATCGGCGCGGAGTCCAGCACCAACAAGGTGTTCTGGTCCGAGCTGGACATCCATATGCACGATACCGCGCTGGCCATCCTGGGGCAGGCCGCCGAAGTCGCGCCCGCCGGCCAGCCGCCGGGTTCGCTCGGCCACTGGCTGGACGGCTTCCTGTTCGCGCAGGCCGGACCGATCTACGCCGGCACCAACGAGATCCAGCGCAACATCGTCGCCGAGCGCCTGCTCGGCATGCCGCGCGCATGACGGCACCCGGGGAATAGACATGGATTTCGCATTGACCGAAGAGCAGGAACAGTTTGCCGAGGCGATCCGGCGCTTCCTGATGACCGAGATGACGCCGGAGCTGACGCGCGAGCTGTGGGCCACCGAGACCGGCCGCTCCGATGCGCTGTGGCGGCAACTGGCCGACCAGGGCATGACCGCCGTGATGGTGCCGGCGGGGCAGGGCGGGCTGGGGCTGGGCGAGCTCGAATGGGCGCCGCTGGCACAGGCATGCGGCTATTTCGCGCTGCCCGAGCCGCTGCTCGACACCGCGCTGGTGGCCGCCGGCCTGCTGCGCGATGCCCTCGCCGCCGCGCCCGACGCGGCAACGCGCGAGCGCTGCACCGCGCTGCTGGAACGCATCGCCGCCGGCGAGGCCCGCGTGGCGGTGGCGCATCCGCAGCAGCGACTGGTGGCCGACGCCCACGTCGCCGATGCCATCCTGTGCGCGCATCAAGGCGCCGTGCACCTGCTGCGGCCGGAGCAGGCCACGCTGACCGCGCGCACCGGCCTGGATCCCTCGCGCCGGCTGTTCGAGCTGGCGTGGACGCCAAGCGCCGAAACCGAGCTGGTGCCGGCCGGAGCTGGTGCCGGTCTCTGGGACGCGTCGCTGAACCGCGGCGCGCTCGGCGTGGCCGCGCAGCAGCTGGGCCTGACCCAGCGCATGCTCGACCTGGCGATCGACTACAGCGCGCAGCGCAAGCAGTTCGGCAAGGCCATCGGCGCCTACCAGGCGGTCAAGCACCTGCTGGCCGACGTGGCGATCCAGCTGGAGTTCGCCAAGCCGGTGCTGCTGCGCGCCGCCGCGGCGCTGGCGCATGGCCTGCCGCATGCCGGCCTGCATGTTTCGCATGCCCGCGTCGCCGCCGCGCGCTGCGCGTGGAGCGCGGCACGCCAGGCGATCCAGGTGCATGGTGCGATGGGCTACACCTGGGAGCTGGACCTGCAGATCTTCACCAAGCGCGCCTGGGCCCTGGCGGGAAGCTGGGGCGACCGCGCCTTCCACAAGGCGCGCCTGGGCGCGCACATCCTGGACGGCGAGCACGCGATCGGTGCCGGCGCCACCTTTGCCTGAATGGCCCGATTCCCGAGGAGACCAATGACCATGAAAGACGCCTATATCGTTGATGCCCTGCGCACGCCCACCGGGCGCCGCAAGGGCGGACTGTCGCACGTCCACGGGGCCGACCTGGGCGGCTTCGTGCTGGCCGAGCTGGTGCGCCGCAACGGCATTCCCCCGGAAGACTATGACGACGTGGTGTTCGGCTGCGTCGACACCATCGGTCCGCTGGCCGGCAATATCGCGCGCAGCGCCTGGCTGGCAGCAGGCCTGCCGCTGACCGTGCCGGGCGTGACGGTGGACCGCCAGTGCGGCTCGTCGCAGCAGGCCGTGCACTTCGCCGCGCAGGCGGTGATGAGCGGCACGCAGGACGTGGTGATCGCCGGCGGCGTGCAGACCATGACGCAGATCCCGATCTCGTCGGCGATGCTGGCCGGACAGGCGCTGGGCTTTGCCGACCCGTTCTCGGGCAGCAAGGGCTGGCAGGCGCGCTTCGGCGATGCGCCGGTATCGCAGTTCCACGCCGCGCAGCGCATTGCCGAGCACTGGAAGCTGTCGCGCGAGGCGATGGAGGCGTATGCGCTGGAGAGCCACCAGCGCGCGGCCGCGGCGATCGAGGGCGGCCGCTTCGCGCGCGAGATCGTGCCGTGCGAAGGCGTGACCCGGGATGAAACCCCGCGCCCCGATACCACGCTGGCGAAGATGGCGGCGCTGGAGCCGCTGATGCCGGGCAGCGCGCTGACCGCTGCCGTGTCCAGCCAGACCGCCGATGCCGCCGCCGCGCTGCTGATCGTTTCCGAGGACGCGCTCAAGCGCTACGGCCTGACGCCGCGCGCGCGCATCGCCCATATGAGCGTGCTGGGCGACGACCCGTTGTGGATGCTGACCGCGCCGATTCCGGCGACGAAGCGCGCGCTGGAGCGCAGCGGGCTGCGCATGGCCGATATCGACGTGGTCGAGATCAACGAAGCCTTCGCCTCGGTGGCGATGGCGTGGCTGGCCGAGACCGGCTACGCACCCGAGCGCACCAACCCCAATGGCGGCGCGATCGCACTGGGCCACCCGCTCGGCGCGACCGGCGCGCGCCTGATGACCACGCTGCTGCACGAACTGGAACGCACCGGCGGGCGCTATGGCCTGCAGACCATGTGCGAGGGCGGCGGGCTGGCCAACGTCACGATTATTGAACGGTTGTAAGTTCGTCGTTCCCGCCTGCGCGGGAATGACGGTCGCCATTTTTGCGTGATCGCAAGGAGTAGGGATATGGGTATCTGCGACGGACGCACCGTCATCATCACCGGCGCCGGCGGCGGGCTGGGCCGCGCCTATGCGCTGGCCTTCGGCGCAGAGGGCGCCAACGTGGTCGTCAACGACATCCGGCGCGACGCGGCCGAGGCCGTCTGCGTGGAGATCCGCGCCGCCGGCGGCAGTGCGCTGGCCAGCGATGACGACATCACCACGCTGGTCACCGCGCAGCGCATCGTCGATGCCGCGGTCGATGCCTATGGCGAAGTCCACGTGCTTGTCAACAATGCCGGCATCTGCCGCGACCGCATGTTCGTCAGCCTGACCGAGTCGGACTGGGACGACGTGATGCGCGTGCACCTGCGCGGCCACTTCTGCCTGGCCAACCTGCTGGCCCGGCGCTGGCGCGATGCCGCCAAGGCCGGCCGCGCGGTCGACGCGCGCATCATCAACACCAGCTCCGGCGCGGGACTGCAAGGCTCGGTGGGGCAGTCCAACTACGCCGCCGCCAAGGCCGGCATTGCCGCGCTGACGCTGGTGCAGGCCGCGGAGCTGGGCCGCTACGGCATCACCGCCAATGCGCTGGCGCCGGCTGCTCGCACCGGCATGACCGAAGATGTGTTCGCCGACATGATGAAGGCGCCGGAAGGCGGCTTCGACTACTACGACCCGGCCAACGTTGCGCCGCTGGTGGTGTGGCTGGGCAGCGCGGATTCCGCGCAAGTCAACGGCCGCATGTTCGAGGCGGCCGGCGGCATGGTGTCGGTGGCAGACGGCTGGCGCACCGGGCCGAAGGCCGACAAGGGCGGGCGCTGGCAACCGGCCGAAGTGGGGGCGGCGGTGGCAGGGCTGCTGGCGCAGGCGCAGCCGCCCCAGGCGGTGTACGGCAGCTGAGCGCGACGGCCATGGAATCCTCCAATTCCGTCGAATTCGGCGTCGAACACCAGATGGTCCGCGACAGCGCGCGCGACTACCTCGCCGCGCACAGCGATTCGGCGGCGGTGCGGCGCGTGACCGAGGCGGGTCCGGCTCACGACCATGCCCTGTGGCAAGCGATTGCGGGCGAGCTCGGCTGGTGCGGCATCGCGCTGCCTGAAGCCGTCGGCGGCGCCGGGCTCGGTGCGCCCGGGCTGGTGCTGCTGCAGGAGCAACTGGGCCAGCGGCTGGCGTGCGTGCCGTTCTGGTCGACGGCATGCGTGGCGGCGCCGTGGTTGCAGGGCAGCGTCGGCCACAGTGGACCGTGGCTGGAGCGGCTGGCCGCGGGCGAGTGCCACGCCGCGGCGGTGTTGCCGGATGACGGTGGCTGGCACTACGACGGCGTCCGCATCGCTGCGCAGGTCAACGCGAATGGCTTCGTCTTGCACGGCAGCGCCGCGCAGGTCGCCGATGCCGCTGGCGCTGACTGGCTGCTGGTGCCGGCGCGGCTCGACGATGGCGAACCGGCGCTGTTCCTGCTGGAGCCCGCCGCGCTCGCGCAGGATGCCCGCTTCGCGCTGGCGCCGCTGGACACGCTCGACCGCACGCGGCCGCTGGCGTCGCTGCGGCTCGACGGTCTGGCCGTTCCCGCCAGCGCCTGCCTGGCGCGCGGGGACGCCGCAGTGCAGGGGCTGGCCCAGGCGTGGTGGCACGGCAAGCTGATGCTGGCCGCCGAGCAGCTCGGCGCGGCCCAGCAATGCCTGGACCTGACCGTTGGCTATGCAGCGGAGCGCATCCAGTTCGGCCGCGCCATCGGCTCGTTCCAGGCGGTCAAGCACCGCTGCGCGCAGATGATGGTGGTGGTCGAAGCGGCGCGCTCCGCCGTGTATGGCGCGGCGCAGGCGTGGGAGGCGGCGGTTGTCGCCGAAGCGCGGCTCGAGATCTGCGCCGCGGCCGTCGCTGCGGACGATGCCCTGCGCTTCTGCGCACAGGAAGCCATCCAGCTGCATGGCGGGGTCGGCTTTACCTGGGAGTACGACCCCCAGCTCTATTTCAAGCGTGCGCAGGCGGCCGGCCAGTGGCTGGGCGGCGCCGGCGTCGCGCTTGCCTACATTGCCGACAACGGCCCGCAGGCATGGAGGACAGCATGAAAGCAAATGAAGAGTCGGCATTCCGCGCCGAGGTGGCGGCTTGGCTGGCCGGGAACCTGGCCGGCGAATTCGAATGCCTGAAACACCGTGGCGGGCCGGGCGATGAAGAAGCCTATCCCGAGCTGCGCAAGGCCTGGGAGCGGCGGCTGGCCGAAGGCGGCTGGACCGGGCTGGGCTGGCCACGCGCGCATGGCGGGCGCGACCTGCCGGTGATGCAGCAGGTGATCTTCCACGAGGAATACGCGCGCGCCGGCGGCCCGGGCCGCATGGGGCATATCGGCGAGGGGCTGATCGGCCCGACGCTGATCGCGTTCGGCACCGAGGACCAGAAGGCGCGGCTGCTGCCCGGCATCCGCAACGGCACCACGTTCTGGTGCCAGGGCTATTCGGAACCCGGCGCGGGCTCGGACCTGGCCAACGTGCGCACGCGCGCGGTGCGCGATGCCGCCAGCGGCGACTGGCTGGTCAGCGGGCAGAAGGTCTGGACCTCGCTCGCGCATGAATCCGACTGGATCTTCGTGCTGGCGCGCTGCGAGCCCGGCTCGCGCGGCAGCAAGGGCCTGATCTTCCTGATGCTGCCGCTGGACCAGCCCGGCATCGAGATCCGCCCGATCCGGCAGATGGGCGGCGGCGCCGAATTCAACGAGGTGTTCTTCGACGGCGCGCGCGCCGCGGCCGTCGACGTGCTGGGCGAGCCCGGCGACGGCTGGCGCATCGCCATGGCGCTGCTCGGCTTCGAGCGCGGCATCTCCACGCTCGGCCAGCAAATGCAGTTCACGCACGAGCTGGAATGGGTCGCGCAGGCCGCGCGCGACAACGGCAGCCACCGCGACGCGCTGGTGCGCCAGCGCATCGCGCGTGCCTGGGCCGGCCTGCGCGTGATGCGCGCCAACGCGCTGCGCATGCTGGCCGGCGCGGCGCAGGCGGGCCAGGACGGCGGCACCGCCTTGCAGCGCGAGGCACTGATCTACAAGTACTACTGGTCCAACTGGCACCGCGACCTGGGGCAGCTGGCACTGGACGTGCTGGGCCCGCTCGCCAACGTCTTGGATCCCGCCGACACGCGCCGCACCCGGCTGCAGCAGATGGCGCTGTTCTCGCGCGCCGACACCATCTACGCCGGCACCAACGAAATCCAGCTCAACATCATCGCCGAACGCGGGCTGGGCATGCCGCGCGAGGCCCGAGGACAGCCATGACCCTGCAGAACGACATTCCCGCCGCGCCGGCCTATGTGCCGGGCCATCAACTGCTCGCCGGCAAGAGCGTGCTGATCACCGCCGCCGCCGGCGCCGGCATCGGCTTCGCCGCCGCGCGCCGCTGCGCGGAGGAGGGCTGCCGCGCGCTGATGATCTCCGATATTCATCCCAAGCGGCTGGACGAGGCGGTCGAACGCCTGCGCGCCGAAACCGGCCTGCAGGCCATCCACGGCCAGCTGTGCGATGTGTCCGACGAAGCGCAGGTGCGCGCACTCGTGGCTGCCGCGGAAGAAGCACTCGGCGGCACCGACGTGCTGATCAACAACGCCGGCCTGGGCGGCTCGTGCCGCCTAGTTGATATGGACGATGCCGAGTGGTCGCGCGTGATCGATATTTCCCTCACCGGCACCTTCCGCATGACGCGCGCGATGCTGCCGCACATGCAGGCGCGCCGCCGCGGCGCCATCGTCAACAACGCCTCGGTGCTGGGCTGGCGGGCACAGAAGGAGCAGTCGCACTACGCCGCGGCCAAGGCCGGGGTGATGGCGCTGACGCGCTGCAGCGCGATGGAGGCCGCCGAGTTTGGCGTGCGCATCAACGCGGTGGCGCCGAGCATTGCGCTGCACGACTTCCTGAAGAAGTCGGCGCCGGCGGATTTGCTTCGGCAGCTGAGCGAGCGCGAGGCCTTCGGGCGCGCGGCGGAGGTGTGGGAGGTGGCCAATGTGATGGTGTTTCTGGCTAGTGACTATGCGTCGTATATGACGGGGGAAGTGCTGCCGGTGAGCAGTCAGAGGGCATAAGCAGCCGGTATGTGAAAGCACTGGCGCTTGCCGTCACCCCTCGCAAAAGCTCCCCTCTCCCGCGCGCGGGAGAGGGGTGGGGGAGAGGGCCGGAGCATCAACGAAGTAACGCGCGCCGGTATGCCAGCGCCTGCCCTCTCCCCCGGCCCCTCTCCCGCAAGCGGGAGAGGGGAGCAAACAAAGAAACCCAGGAAACAGCCATGCCAACAATCTTCCGCTGCGCCGAAGACATCCACGCCGCCGTCGGCCACCACCTCGGCGCCAGCGCCTGGACCCGCATCACCCAGCAACAGGTCGACCAGTTCGCCCATGCCACCGGCGACCACCAGTGGCTGCACGTCGACCCGGAGCGCGCCGCGCAGGGCCCTTACGGTGCCTGCATCGCGCATGGCTACCTGACGCTGGCGCTGGTCAACCAGTTCCTGCCGGAACTGGTCGCCGTCGAGGGCATGAAGTTCGGCGTCAACTACGGCTGCGACAAGGTGCGCTTCCCCGCGCCTGTGCGCGTCGGCGCGCGCGTACGCGGCGTGGGCGAGGTGGTGCGGGCCGAGACCCTGGATGGCGGCGTGCAGTCGGTGGTGCGCATGACCGTCGAGATCGAAGGCGAGCCCAAGCCCGCCTGCGTGGCTGAGACCATCAGCCGCTACTACTTCTGAACAGGAACCCACAGCATGAAAGACGCAGTCATCGTCGCCGTCGCGCGCACTCCCATCGGCAAGGCCTTCCGTGGCGCCTTCAACGATACCGAAGCCCCGGTGCTGGGCGGCCACGTGGTGCGCGCGGTGGTGGAGCGCGCCGGCGTGGACCCGGCCGAGGTCGACGATGTGCTGATCGGCGCGGCCGCGCAGCAGGGCACCCAGGGCTACAACCTGGGCCGCCTGAGCGCGGTGGCGGCGGGCCTGCCCGACAGCGTCCCGGGCATGACCATGGACCGCATGTGCGGCTCCGGGCTGATGACGATTGCGGCCGGTGCGCGCGCGATTCAATGCGGCGAGGCCGACATCATCGTCGCCGGCGGCGCCGAGTCGATCTCGCTGACGCAGAACAAGCACAAGAACAGCTATCGCGCCCAGTCCGAAGCGGTGCTGGCGCGCCAGCCGGCGGCCTACATGGCGATGATCGAAACCGCCGAGGTGGTGGCGCGCCGCTACGGCATCAGCCGCGCCGAGCAGGACGCCTACGCCTGGCGCAGCCAGCAGCGCACCGCGGAAGCGCAGCGGCGCGGCGCCTTCGATGACGAGATCGTGCCGCTGGAAACGCGCCGGGCGCTGTTCGACAAGGCCGGCGCACTGACCGGGCACGAGACCGTGCGGCTGGCGCAGGACGAATGCAACCGGCCCGACACCACCGCCGCCAGCCTGGAGGCGCTCAAGCCGGTCTGGCGCGGCGGCCAGGCCGTGGCCGAGGGCGAGCACATCACCGCCGGCAATGCCTCGCAGCTGTCCGACGGCGCCGCGGCGGTGCTGCTGATGAGCGCCGACGAGGCGCGCCGCCGCGGCCTGCGTCCGCTCGGGCGCTATCGCGGCATGGCGGTGACCGGCTGCGCGCCGGACGAGATGGGCATCGGCCCCGTGTTCGCGGTGCCCAAGCTGCTGGCGCGCCATGGCATGACGGTGGCCGACGTGGGCCTGTGGGAGCTGAACGAGGCCTTTGCCTGCCAGGTGCTGTATTGCCAGCAGAAGCTGGGCATCCCCGATGCGCGGCTGAACGTCAACGGCGGTGCCATCTCGATCGGTCATCCGTTCGGCATGTCGGGCGCGCGCATGACCGCGCACGCGCTGATCGAAGGCCGCCGCCGCGGCGTGCAGCAGGCGGTGGTGACGATGTGTATTGGGGGCGGTATGGGGGCGGCGGCGCTGTTCGACGTCTTGTAAAGAACCGCGGGTTTTCTCCCCTCTCCCATTTATGGGAGAGGGGCGGGGGAGAGGGCAGGAGCATCGACGAAGTGAAGTGCGTCGGTATGCCAGCGCCTGCCCTCTCCCCCGACCCCTCTCCCGCAAGCGGGAGAGGGGAGCAAACAAACAACATCACTCCAACCCGGAGGAGACATCATGAAACGACTGATCGGCATCGCCATGTCGCTGGCCGTGCTGGCCACCGCGGTATGGGCCTTCGCGCCGCGTCCGCTGCCGCCGTTCCCGGCCACCGCGCTGCGCCCGGACGGCCTGCAGGTCAACGGCATCGCCCGCGCCGGCGAGCGCCTGGTGGCCGTGGGCGAGCGCGGCAAGATCCTGCTCAGCGATGACCTGGGGCGCAGCTGGCGCCCGGCAGCGGTGGACAAGCCGCAAGGCGCCACGCTGACGCAGGTAGCCTTTGCCGACAGCCGCCGCGGCATCGCGGTCGGGCACAGCGGCCAGATCCTGCGCACCGAAGACGGCGGCGCGCACTGGCAGCAGGTCGCGTTCGATCCGGAATCGTCGGATCCGCTGCTGGGTGCGCTGGCGCAGGCCAGCGGGCCGTGGTTCGCGGTGGGCAGCTTCGGCCGTTTCCTGGTGTCGCGCGACCAGGGCCGGCACTGGGAAGAGGCCGGCGGCAAGGCCATGCAGGACCGCCACCTCAACGCCATCGCCAGCGACGGGCAGGGGCGGCTGATGCTGGTCGGCGAGGCCGGGCTGGTGCTGCGCTCGAGCGACGGCGGCAGCCAGTGGGAGCCGGTCAAGACCCCTTATGAAGGCTCGCTGTACGGCGTGCTGCCGCTGCGCGACGGCGCCTGGCTGGCCTACGGCATGCGCGGCAACGCCCTGCGCAGCGAAGACTTCGGCACCACCTGGCGCGCGGCGGACACCGGCCTCAGGACCTCGTTCTTCGGCGGCGCCGAGCTGCCAGATGGCCGCATCGTGCTGGCCGGGCAGGGCGGCGTGCTGGTGATGTCCGCCGACGGCGGACGCCGCTTCTCGGTGCTGCCGGCCGGCAGCCCGCAGACCCTGGCCGCGCTGGCAGCCACCGGCAAGGACACGCTGGCGCTCGGCGGCAATGGCGGCCTGGCCGGCGCCACGCTCGCCGCCAATCCCTGAACCCGACCGACCGGACGCGAGAACCATCATGACCCGCCCCCAATCCTCCGGCCGCCTGGGCCGTTTCGTCGACGCCTGCGCCGGCGTGCTGATGCACCGGCGCCGCATGCTGCTGTGGCTGTGCCTGGCCGTGACCGTGGCGCTGGGCTGTTCCGCCACGCGGCTGCGGCTCGATCCCGGCTTCAACAAGATGATCCCGCTGCAGCACCCGTACATGCAGGTGTTCACTAAGTACGCCAGCACCTTCTCCGGTGCCAACACCGTGCTGGTGAGCCTGCGCTGGAAGGGTGACGGCGACATCTACAACGCCGCCTTCATGGACAAGCTGCGCCACGCCACCGATGAAGTGTTCTTCATCCCCGGCGTGGACCGCTCGCGCGTGTTCTCGCTGTTCACGCCCAACGTGCGCTACACCGAGGTTACCGAAGCCGGCTTCCGCGGCGACGTGGTGGTGCCGGGGCGCTTTTCCGGCGCACCGGACGAGCTCGACAAGGTGCGGCGCAACGTGGCCCGTTCCGGCCAGATCGGCCGGCTGGTCAGCAATGACCTGAAGTCCGCGCTGATCCGCGCGGAACTGCGCGAGACCGACCCGGCCACCGGCAAGACCATCGACTACGGCTCGGTGGCCCGCCAGTTGGAGAAGATCCGCGCGCAGTTCGGCGGCACCGATGTCGAAGTCAACATCGTCGGCTTCGCCAAGCTGGTGGGCGATGTCGAGGACGGCATCGCCGGCGTGATGGGCTTCTTCGCGCTGGCCTTTGCCGTGACGGCGCTGCTGCTGTGGCTGTACACGCGTTCGCTGCGCATCACCGCGCTGGCGCTGGTGGTGGCGCTGCTGCCGGTGGCCTGGCTGCTGGGGCTGCTGCCGCTGCTGGGCTACGGCGTCGATCCGATGTCGATCCTGGTGCCGTTCCTGATCTTCTCGATCGGGGTCTCGCACGCGGTGCAGATGACCAATGCGTGGAAGCAGGAGGTGGCGCAGGGGCATGGCCCGCTAGACAGCGCCAGCGCGGCCTTCCGCAAGCTGTTCATTCCCGGCACCGTGGCGCTGCTGACCAATGCGCTGGGCTTCATGGTGATCATGCGCATCGAGATCGATATCGTGCGCGAGCTCGGCATCACCGCCTGCCTGGGCGTGCTGCTGATGATCGTGACCAACAAGGTGTTCCTGCCGATCCTGCTGTCGTACACGCGGCTGGAGCCGTCGGCGCTGGCGCGGGCAACACGCGCAGCGCACGCAACGGGACAGGGCAGCCTGTGGCAGAAGTTCGGCGCGCTGGCGCGCCCGGCGCCGGCACTGGGCGTGTTCGTCGCGGCGCTGGCGCTGCTGGCCTGCGGCGCGATCGAATCGCGCAACCTGAAGATCGGCGATGTCGGCACCGGCGCGCCGGAGCTGCGCGCGGATTCGCGCTATAACCGCGACAGCGCCAGCATCGTCAGCCAATACAACATCGGCTCGGATGCGCTGACCGTGGTGGTCGAGCCCACCGGCTTCGACGATGGCTGCCTGCACTACCCGGTCATGAGCGCGGTGGAGCGCTTCGAGATGCATATGCGCGGCGTGTCCGGCGTGCAGTCGGTGGTCAGCGTGTCGTCGCTGGCCAAGGTGGTGATCGGCGCCTACAACGAGGGCAATCCGCGCTGGGAGGCGCTGCCGCGCAACAGCGCGGGCCTGAGCCAGGGCGCCAAGGCCTTCGACCCGGACAACGGCATGAATACGCCCAACTGCCAGGCGATCCAGGTGCTGATCTACACCGCCAACCACGAAGGCGCGACCATCGCCCACATCATCCGCGAGATCCGCCGCTTCGAGGCCAGCGACAAGACCCCGAACGTGGCCTTCCGCCTGGCGGGCGGCAATATCGGCGTGATGGCGGCGACCAACGAGGCGGTGGAAGAAGCCGAGGTGGCGATGCTGCTGGCGATCTTCGGCGCAATCACGCTGCTGTGCCTGCTGACGTTCCGCTCTTGGCGCGCGGTGCTGTGCATCATCGTGCCGCTGACGCTGGTGTCGGTGCTGTGCAATGCGCTGATGGCGCGCCTCGGCATCGGGCTGAAGGTGTCGACGCTGCCGGTGATCACGCTGGGCGTGGGTGTCGGCGTGGACTATGGCATCTACCTGTACGAGCGCATCCAGCACCAGATCCGCGAGGAAGGGCAGGCGCTGCCGCAGGCCTTTGCCGAGGCCATGCGCCAGCGCGGCTCGGCGGCGCTGTTCACCGCGCTGACGATGTGCATCGGCGTGGGCACGTGGGCCTTTGCCGCGCTCAAATTCCAGGCCGACATGGGCATCCTGCTGGCGTTCATGTTCCTGGTGAACCTGTTCGGCGCGGTGTCGCTGCTGCCGGCGCTGGCGGCATGGCTCGGCGTGGAGCAGGAAGAGCGGGCCCGCGCCCGCGGCGCGGCCGCCCGGCCGGCCGGGGCTGCCACCGCGGCCGAGTCGAGGCCGGTGGCGCATGGCCTGGAGTCCCTGAAGTCAGACACGGCCTGAACGCCGTAACCGGAGAGACTGCATGCCCGAGATCCAGACCTCCGCCGCGCCGGCCTTCACGCCGCTTCGCATTGGCCCGCTGACGCTGCGCAACCGCTTTATCAAGGCAGGCGCGAATGAAGGCATGACCCCGCAAGGCTTGCCGACCCGGGCGCTGGTCGAGCACCATCGCGCCATGGCCGCCGGCGGCGTGGGCATGACCACGGTGGCCTACGCGGCCGTGGCCGACGACGGGCTGACCTTCGCGCACCAGCTCAGCCTGCGCGCGGAGCAGGTGCCGCACCTGCGGGTGTTGACCGACGCGGTCCATCGCGAAGGCGCGGCGGCCTGCCTGCAGATCACCCATGCGGGCTCATTCACCACCATGCGCCACGGCGGCAGCCGCGCGCCGGGCAGTGCGTCGTCGGGCCTCAATGCCTTCGGCATGATGCACGGCGTGTATTTCCAGCGCGCGATGCGCGCGCCTGACATGGAGCGCGTGGCCGGCCAGTTTGCCGCGGCCGCGCGGCTGGCGCGCGACGCCGGCTTCGACGCGGTGGAAATTCACATGGGCCACGGCTACCTGCTCAACCAGTTCCTGTCGCCGCTTAGCAACCGGCGGCGCGATGGCTTCGGCGGCAGCGTGGAAAACCGGACCCGCTTTCCGGCCGCGGTGCTGCGCCAGGTGAAGGATGCGGTCGGCGCCGACCTCGCGGTGTGCTGCAAGCTCAGCGTCAGCGACGGCGTGCCGGGCGGCAACCAGCCCGCCGACTCGGCGCTGACCGCGCGCCTGCTGGAGACGGAGGGCGCGGACCTGCTGACCCTCAGCGGCGGGCGCAACGTGGAAAGCCCGTGGGCGTTGTTCGGCAGCCCGATGCCGACCGCACAGATGAAGGCCGCCGCGCCCACGGCGCTGGCGCGCCTGGGCATCACCATGCTGGAAAAGCGCACGCCGCGCGACCTGGCCTTCCGCGAACTGTATTTCCTCGAAGCCTCCCGGGTGGTGCGCCAGGCGGTGCGGATGCCGCTGGCCTATATCGGCGGGGTCAAGTCGCTCGACAACGTGGCGCTGCTGATGGGTGAGGGCTTCGACGCCGTCGCCCTGGCGCGTGCGCTGATCCATGACCCCGCGCTGGTCGCCGGCTGGCGCGACGGCACGCTGCGGCGTTCGGCCTGCGACAGCTGCAATGGCTGTGTCGCGCGCATCTACGATCCCGCCGGCGTCAGCTGCGTGCATGGCCCCGGCAACGACCCCGCGCTGACCCGCATGGTTGCGCTGCAGTAGTCCGATGGGACGATGAGGGCAGGGCCGTACGCCCATATCTTGAAGGTCCCACGGGATTTCAAGGAGACAGACGCCATGAGCGTACAAGGCTACAAGATCGAATCGCGCCCGCCCGAGGCCCGCTACGCGCGCGGCTGGCATTGCCTGGGCCTGGCCGACAGCTACCGCGACGGCAAGCCGCACACGCTGGATATCTTCGGCAGGCGGCTGGCCGCATTTGCCGACTCGACCGGTGCCATCCGCGTGATCGACGGCCACTGTCCGCACATGGGCGCCGACCTCAGCACCGGCACCGTGCAGGGCGACAACCTGGTGTGCCCGTTTCACGGCTGGCAGTGGGGCGGCGACGGCGGCTGCAAGTCCATCCCCTATTGCAAGCGGGTGCCGCCCAAGGCGCGGATCGGCGCCTGGGAGACGTGCGAACAGAACCGCCTGCTGTTTATCTGGCACGATCCCGAAGGCCGGCCGGCCCCGCCGGAAGTGGCGATCCCGCGCATCGACGCCTGCTTCTCGGACGCGTGGTCCGACTGGGCCATGGACGAGATGGTGATCCAGACCAACTGCCGCGAGCTGGTCGACAATATCTCCGACATGGCGCATTTCGGCGTGGTCCATGGCGCGCCGGTGGACTACTTCGCCAACCTGTTCGAAGACCACAAGGCCACGCAGCTGATGATCGGGCGCAGCGCGCGGCTCTCCGGCGACGCGCAACTGACGGCGCTGTCCACGTACTTCGGCCCGGCCTACCACATCACCGACATGCGCGGGCGCATGGGCGACCAGGAGATCCACTCGGTGCTGCTGAACTGCCACGTGCCGATCGACCTGAACAGCTTCGTGCTGCGCTACGGCGTGCTGGTGAAGAAGATCCCGGGGCTGTCCGATGAACAGAACCGCGCCATGGCGCAAGCCTATGTCGACCAGGCCCGCGCCGCGTTCTACGAGGACGTGGCGATCTGGGACAACAAGATCCGCATCGACAACCCGCTGCTGTGCGAGGGCGATGGGCCGATGTACCAGATGCGGGACTGGTACCAGCAGTTCTATACCGACGTCGAGCAGGTACGCCCGTCCAGCGTGGCACGGCGCGTGGTCGAGATGAACCTGGCCAACATCGAGCCGCCGGTGCTGCGGCATGTGTTCGAGGACTGACCATGAAAACCGTGGTCATTACCGGCGCCGCCTCCGGCATGGGCGCGGCCGTGCGCCGGCGCATGCTGGCCGACGGCTGCCGCGTGATCGGGGTCGACCTGCGCGACGCCGACATTCTCGCCGACCTTTCCACCGAACCAGGCCGCGCGGCGGCGATCGATGCCGTGCTGTCGCGGTCGGGCGGACGCATAGACCAGCTGGTCTGCTGCGCCGGCCTGGGCCCGCATGTCGATCCGGCCACGCTGGTGGCGTCAGTCAACTACTTCGGCGTGGTGGCGTTGCTGGATGGCTTGTTCGACGCGCTGCGCCAGGGCTCGAACCCTGGCGCGGTGGTGGTGTCGTCGAACTCGGCGACGCTGCAGTCATGGGAGGGTAGCCCGCTGCGGGATGCCTACCTCGCCGGCGACGAGGCCGGCGTGCTGGCCATGCTGGCCGCCGCTGCGCAGGCCGAAGCCACGCGCGACCAGGCCGGATACATCGCCTACGCCAGCTCCAAGCATGCGGTGACGGCAGCCGCGCGGCAACGCGCGGCGGCGTGGGGAAGGGCGGGAGTGCGCCTCAATGTGGTGGCCCCGGGCGCGGTGGAAACGCCGTTGCTGCAGGCCGGCCTGAACGATCCCCGCTATGGAGACGCCATCCGCGATTTCCTGCCGCCGCTGGGCCGCCGTGCGCAGCCTGAGGAGGTGGCCGCGCTGATCGCCTTCCTGTGCGGGCCGCAAGCGGCCTACATGCACGGCAATGTGGTGTTCATCGACGGCGGCCTCGATGCCGCGCAGCGTCCGCTGACGTTCTGACCCGTTCGGGTCCGTTCTGATCCGCGCTCCCGCCGCGCCCGGCGGCGGGAGCGAGGTGGACTAGCGAAGGTCAATCGTGACGTTGTCGATTTCGCCGGCGAAGCGGTAGTCGCGCGAATAGTCACCGACCGGTGACTGGCTGTCGGTGCCAACATCGAACGGCTCGCTGATCGAAAACAGCGCCGGCACGGTCCGCTCGATGCGGGCCTGGCCCGCGGAGCGGCCGTTGACCCGCAGCGTTGCCACGCCGCCCTTGCCGCGCCCTTTGCCGTCATAGGCAAAGTCCACACCGCCACGGCGGACGTGGAAAAATCCCGTCGGCAAATTTTCACCTGGACACGAGAGGGACAAGTTGATGGCGACTGCCGGGCACTTGGTCGAGCCGTCAATCTATGCATTGGCGGGCTTTTCCGTGGCGCAGTATGGCGAACTGCTCGACGCCATCTATCGCGGGCCGCTCGAGGAAGCCCCCTGGTCCAGCGTGCTCGAATCCGTACGTGTCCTGCTCAACGCCTGCTCGGCGACCCTGGTCCTGCGCCCGCCCACGTTTGACCGCCCCGGCTCGATGTTCAACATGCCGCCGCGGGAGACCTACCGGCGGCAAGGCGTTACGTACAACAGCTACTACCACTCGCTGGACCCGTTTGTCGACCTTCCGCCGGGCATGGTGACCACGGTGGATAAGTTCGTCGGCGCCGAGGCATGGTGCCGCAGCCCCATCTACCAGGAACTGCTCAAGGACCTGGACATGCGCTATGTGCTCGGCGCGGATATCCAGACCGCCGACGGCGTGGTGTGCCGCTTCCGCCTGTGCCGGGGCCATGACGCGCACGACTTCTCGGAGAAGGACCAGGCCGTCTGCCTGGCGCTGCTGCCGCATATCAAGCGCGCGGTCGACCTGTATTCCCGCATCGACGTGGCCGAGTCCGAGCGCGGCCTTTACGCGTATGCGGTAGACCGCATGCTGATCGGAATGGTGCTGCTGGACGACCAGGGCATGGTGCTCAAGGCCAATGCGGCCGCGCGCACGCTGCTGGGCGAGAACGACGGCATCCGCCTGCGCGGCGGCAAGTTCGAGTTTGCGGACTCGCGCGATCGCGGCCGCTTCCGTGAGCTGGTCCGGCGCTCGATCGATTCGATCTCGGCCACGCAGGATGACGGCGCCGCCGCGCCCATGGTGGAGGCGATGTCGCTGGCCAGGCCGTCCGGCACGGGCCGCCTGGAAGTGCTGATCCGCGCCATCCCGATGCGCGAATGGTCGGAGGAGAACAAGTGGTGCCCGGCCTGCGTGGTGGTGATCCGCGACCCGGCGTGCAGCGCACAGACCTCGGTCGAGGTCTTGCGCCAGTTGTTCGACTTCACGCCGACAGAGGCATCGCTGGCACTGCTGATGGCCAACGGCGCTTCGCTGGAGGATGCGGCCGAAGCGCTGAAGGTCAAGACCAATACCGTGCGCGCCCATCTGCGCGCAATCTTCCAGAAGGCGGGCGTCACGCGGCAGGCGGAGCTGGTGCGCACGCTGCTCAACAGCGTCGTGTCGCTCAGCTGAGCCAGGCACGTGCCGCGTCGCGGCGCCACCCATATTTGCAGTAGAGGCCTCTTGCCCAGGAAGACGATGCCGTCGACCGGCGTTGCCGGGACACTGGCAGGCGTGGCGGCGCAGCGTGCCGCTTTCTCTTGCTCAAGGAGCCTGCCGATGAACGCCAACTGGATGCGGCACGCCCGCATCGCTGTCCTTGCCCTCGCCTGCCTGCAGGCCCACGCCCGTCCCGCGCCGGCGCTGGCACCACTGCCCGCCGCTGGCATCGATGCCCGCATAACGCCCGCACAGATCGAAGCGCTGACCCGGCAGGCCTACTTCTGGGGCCTGCAGCAGACCGGCTTCTACGAACTGCGCTACGTCTTCACGCAGGCGCAGCAGATGCCGGCCTACCGCGGCATCAACCGCCTGGCGCAGACCCGCCAGCTCTTCACCGCCAGGGAGCGCTTTGCTACCACCCCGAACGCCTCGACGCTGTATTCGGGCGGCTTCTTCGACCTGTCGCGACAGCCGGTGGTGGTCACTTCGCCCAAGGTCGACGATGGCCGCTACTGGAGCATCCAGGCGCTGGACCAGTACGCCGACTGGTTTTTCATGGTGGGCAGCCAGTTCACCGGCAACGCGGCGCAGCGCTACCTGATCGTCGGGCCGGACTGGAAGGGCACCTTGCCGGCGGGATTCCGCGGCACGGAGGTGGTGCGGGCGCCTTCCAACGCGTTTTCGATCACGCTGCGCGTGGCGGTCACCACGCGCGACGCTGCCGACTTCGCGGCGGCGCACCGGCTGATGGACGGCGTCAGTGTCGAGCCGCTGGAGCGCTGGCAACGCAACGGCGGCAAGCCGGTGCCGCTGGCCGAGGTGCCGACACAGCCTGCGAACTACCGCACCTTTGCACGCATGGCGCAGATTCCGGATGTGGCCAGATCGATGACCGCGACCGACTACCTGCAACTGGCCAGCCTGGTGATCAACGACGACACACTGACCCAGCGCAGGGACTCGGTGACCGAGCGCGAGACCCTGCGCGCGCTGGCGCCACTGGGCCTGCGCAAGGGCGTGCAGTTCGATCCGCAGCGGCTCACGCCCGCGCAGCGCCGCGCCGTGCAACGGGGCTTCGACGCCGCGCGCGCCGAAGCACGCACGGCATTCAGCGCGGCGCAGGTCGACATGAACGGCTGGAAACTGCAGAGCAGCCTGTTCTACGACCCCAACGACTACAAGGTCAGGGCCGGCGCCGCGGACATCGCCTGGGGCAGCCCCGTGCCATACCAGTCGCACACCATCGCCTACGCCATGACCGACGCGCACGGCAAGCCGCTGGACAGCGCCGGGCGCTACACCATGACGCTGGACATGAACGACCTGCCGCCGGTCACCGAGTTCTGGGAGCTGCCGGTCTACGACGACAACGGCTACTTCGTCGACAACCCGATCGACCGCTACAGCGTGACCAGCTACCAGGTCGCGGCCGGCCAGTTCGCGGTGCAGGACGGCAAGCTCACGCTGTATTTCCAGCACGACAAGCCATCCGACGCGGCCCAGGCGCGCAACTGGATGCCGCTGCCGGCCAAAGGGCCGTTCAGGCTGGCGGCACGTTTCTATGGCCCGACCGCGCCGCTGGTCGACGGGACTTACGCGATGCCGCGGCTGGTGCGGCGGGACTGATGACAACCCCGGGCGGGCATCCCGTCCGCGCGGAACGGATAGTCCGGGCGGACGATGCCCGCGACGCGGCGCGATGGGAACAATGCGGTAGCCATGCCGGAATCATGCGCGGCGGCAGTGACGCGCCGCCGCGCCGGCCAACGATATCGCAGGACGCCTATGCCATTTTCCCAGAAGTTCATCGCCACTTGCCTGGCGCTGGCCGCCACGCCGGCCTGCCTGCCGGCCCACGCCCAACAGGGCCCGGCGCTTGCCGGTGCCGACCGCGCGCCGGCCTACCAGGTCAAGGCGCCGGCGGGCGCGCCCAACGTGGTGATCGTGCTGCTCGACGATGTCGGCTTCGGTGCGGCCTCGACCTTCGGCGGTCCGGTGCAGACGCCGGTGCTGGAATCGCTGGCGCGGGAAGGCCTGCGCTACAACAACTTCCATACTACGGCGATCTGCTCGCCCACCCGCTCGGCACTGCTGACCGGGCGCAATGCGCATGCCACCGGCATCGGCGCGGTGGCGAACGTCGCCGACGAGCGCCCGGGATACAGCAGCTTCCACACCAAGGACACCGCCACCATCGCGGAGGTGCTGCGCCAGAGCGGCTACAACACCGCGGCGTTCGGCAAATGGCACCAGACCCCGGACTGGGAGTTGTCGCCAAGCGGCCCGTTCGACCGCTGGCCGACCGGCGAAGGGTTCGAGCGCTTCTATGGCTTCCATGGCGGCGAAACCGACCAGTACGAGCCTTCGCTCTATGACGGCACCACGCCGGTGATGCGCCCGCCCGGGCGCGACTACCACCTCAGCGCGGACCTTGCCGACAAGGCGATCGACTGGCTGCGCGTGCAGCACGCGGTCACGCCGGACAAGCCGGTGTTCCTGTACTTCGCCCCGGGTGCCGCGCATGCGCCGCTGCAGGCGCCGAAGGCGTGGATCGAGCCGTACCGCGGCAAGTTCGACCAGGGCTGGGACCGGCTGCGCGAAGAGATCTTCGCGCGACAGAAGGCGCTCGGGGTGATTCCGGCCAATACGCAGCTGACCGCGCGCATGCCGGACCTGCCGGCGTGGGACACGCTGACACCGGACCAGAAGCGGGTCGCGTCGCGGCTGATGGAGGTCTATGCCGGCTTCCTCGAGCATGCCGACGCGCAGGTGGGCAGGCTGGTCGAGGCGCTGAAGGCGAGCGGGCAGTTCGACAACACGATGTTCTTCTACATCGTCGGCGACAACGGCGCCAGCGCCGAAGGCGGCTTGCCCGGCAGCGCCAGCTACTTTGCGCCGGTGCAGGGGCTGCCCGAAAGCGATGCCACCCGGCTGGCGCAGCTTGATGCGCTGGGCGGGCCCGGCACCTATCCGCACTATCCCGCGGGCTGGGCCTGGGCGCTGGACACGCCGTTCAAATGGACCAAGGCGGTGGCGTCTCACCTGGGCGGCACCCGCAATCCGATGGTGGTGACGTGGCCCAGGCATGCCCCGCGCGGCGGGCTGCGCAGCCAGTTCGGCCATGTCAACGACATCGTGCCCACCATCCTGGAAGCCGCAAAACTACCGGCTCCCGCCGTGGTCAACGGCATCGCGCAGAAGCCGATGGACGGCGTGAGCCTGCTCTACAGCTTCGCCGATGCCAGGGCGGCGACGCGCCATACCACGCAGTACTTCGAGGTATTCGGCCATCGGGCCCTCTACCAGGATGGCTGGATGGCGTCGGCCTTCCATAGCCGGCGCCCGTGGACCGTGATCGACTATGGCCAGAAGAAGTTCGAGGACGACCGGTGGGAACTCTATGACCTGAACACCGATTTCTCGCAGGCCCAGGACCTTGCCCAACGCGAGCCGGCGCGGCTGGCGCGGATGCAGGCATTGTTCCAGGACGAGGCGCAGCGCAACCAGGTGCTGCCGCTGCGCAACATGTCGCCGAACCAGGCCGGGACGCTGCCGTCGTTGTCAGCGGGCCGCACCAGCATGACATTCAGGCAAGGCGTGGTCGGCGTGCCGGAGTCGGCCTTGCCCAAGACCTATAACCGCTCGTGGAGTGTGTCGGCCACGATCGATGCCGGTGAGCGGGCGCGCGGCGTGATCGCCACGCTCGGCGGCCACAGCGCGGGATGGTCGCTCTACCTGGATGACGCCGGCGTTCCGGTGTTCAGCTACCGCCTGTTCAACCTCAAGACCGTGGCGCTGCGCGGGCCGGCGCCGCTGACGGCCGGGCGCCACCAGCTGCGCTTCGATTTCAGCTATGACGGCGGCGGCTATGCCAGGGGCGCGGACCTGCAGCTGATGGTCGACGGCAAGCCCGCGGGCAAGGACCGCTTGCCGGCGAGCCCGCCCGGCTTCTACACCATCGACGAGACCTTCGATGTCGGCATCGACCATGGCTCGGCCGCGGGCGATTATCCCGCTGACGCGCTGCCGGGCTATGCCTTCAGCGGCGGGCGCATCGAACAGGTCTCGATCGATCTGCGCTAGCGGCCCCCGTGCGAGTCCTGCGCTACGGCGTGGCCGGCGCACGGAGAACGACGGCGCGGGTGATATCGCTGGCCGGCCTGCCAGCGCGGATCAGTCCGGACATGGTGCGCAGGTATGGCGCCACGTGGCCGAAGAAGCGGTAATAGCCGTCGCAGAGGTAGTCAGGCCGGGCTCGCCGTCGCGCGTCGTGGTGAAGCGGTGCTTCGGGCAGCCGCCCCAGCAGCCCTTCAGCATCTTGCACTGCGTGCATTGCCGCGGCAGCGAGCGCAGCTTGTCCTGCCCGAACGCATGCTGGGCCGGCGAGTCGACCATCTGCGCCAGCGACGCCGTGCCGAGGTTGCCGAGCCGGTATGCCGGATAGACGTAGTGGTCGCAGGCATAGACGTCGCCGTTGTGCTCGACCGCCACGGCCCGCCCGCACGTCGGCTGGTGATGGCAGGCGGCGCCCGGCTCGCCCATGTAGTTCGCCAGCGCCCATTCGAAATTCATCACGTGGACGGTGCCGACATCGCGGCGCACCCACACGTCGAAGATGGCATTGAGAAAGTCGCCGTAGGCGCCGGACGGGACCGACCATTCGGTCACGCTCCCGGCGCCACCCGGCAAGGCCTGCGCCAGCACCTTGCCGCCGGGGCCGTGCAGCGTGAGGCCGATGGCGCTGTCGGCCGCGTCGGGGCGGCGTTCCACCACCGGAATGAACTGGATATGCCTGACGCCGTGCGCGAGCAGGAACGCATAGATCCGCAGCGGCTCGGCCGCGCTGCGGCGATTGACGCAGGCCAGCACGTTATGGCGGACGCGATGCGCCTGCAGTGTTGCCAGCGCGCGCATTACCAGCGCGTGGGTCGGCTGGCCACCGGCCGAGACGCGGTAGGCATCGTGGATTTCCGCCGGGCCATCGAGCGACAGGCCCACCAGGAAGTCATGGCCGGCGAAGAAGGCGCACCATTCGTCGTCCAGCAGTACGCCGTTGGTCTGGAAGCTGTTGCGGATGGACCGGCCTGCGCGCCACTGCTGCTGCAGGTGGACCGCCCGGCGGTAGAAGTCCAGGCCCAGCAGCGTGGGCTCGCCGCCCTGCCAGGTGAAGACGACTTCGGCGCCGGGTGGATGCGATGCGATGTAGTTGCGCACATAGGCGGCCAGCACATCGTCCGGCATGCGGCGCTTGCGTTCGCCGGGGCCCAGTCGATACAGCGCGGCTTTTTCCAGATAAAAGCAGTAGGCGCAGTCCAGGTTGCAGTCGGATCCGCTGGGCTTGGCCATCGCATGGAACGGCCCGGACTGGTGCGAGTGGGGCGGCGAGGTGGAAGGCGAGGGGGCAGGGGAGGTGGTCATGGCGCTTGGCCACGCCGGCGCCAGCCGTGACGGTGAAGCGCGCGGCCTGTGGCGAACTGGATTGCGGAGGGGACAGCGCAGGAAACAGGCCAGGCCGGGCGAAGTCGCGCCCGGCCTGGCATCACGATCCGGTCAGGTACCCGACCCCCGCGCCGCATCCGGCGAGAAGAAGGCCTCGCTGAACTCCGGACTGTTGTTCAGTTTCGGCATCGGGCCTTCGTTGGTCAGCCGGTCCGCCAGGTACGCGCCCGAGATCAGGTCATGGTAGAACGTGGTGGTCGGGTAGTAGCGTCGCGCATCATAGGCATAGACGGAAGCCTGCAGGTTGGTGCGCCACAGCTGGCCGCGGCCGTCGTAGTTGTCGGCGGCCAGCGCCTGCCAGGTGTCTTCGTCCAGGAACAGCACGCGCTTCGCATACTGGTGGCGGAAGCCCGACTTGAGCGTGGCTTCCAGGATCCATACGCGGTGCAGCTCGTAGCGCATCACGTCCGGGTTGGCGTGGCCGTTGGTCAGCAGGTCCTTGTACTTGACCGAAGCGCTCAGCAGCTTGTAGTTGTGGTACGGGACATAGATTTCCTTCTTGCCGACGATCTTCCAGTTGTAGCGCTCGCCGGAACCGTTGAAAAGACGGTCGTCATCCACGGTGCGGAAGCCGCCTGGACCCTGCGGCTGGTCGAAGCCGAACTCCGGCGCCTGGCGCACGCGCCGCGTGCCGGGGTTGTAGATCCAGGTGCGGTTGGTGTCCGAGCCTTCCTGGTCCCACACCGCGTAGCCCACGATCACCTGGCCGCGGTCGCGCAGCGGCAGGTCGGTGGCGGTGCGGAAGAAGGAACGGTCGTTGAGCTTGTTTTCAGGGTCGAACTTGCCGTGATTGCGCGGCGAGAAGATGTTGTACGAGACCCGGCCCCAGGCGATCGAGCCGTTGGGATAGACCACGGCCTGGTCATACTGCGCCTTCTCCGCGCCGATGGCCGACGAGAAGCGCTGGTTCCACAGCAGCTCCATCGCTGTCTTCGGGATCGGATAGGGCACCTGCGGTCCGGCGTCCTTCAGGCCGTTGGCGTCCGGGGTCATGCTGACGGTGGTGGCGTAGGTGCGGATGTCCTTGTAGGCCGCGTCTTCGTAGCGGAAATCGCGATGGCTCGGGTACACCGGCATCTTGAAGGTGTCGGGGTACTTCTTGAACAACGCCTTCTGGCCTTCGGTCAGCCGCTCGGCATACTGCGCCATGTTCTGCGCGGTGATGACGAACAGCGGCTTCTCGTCGCCGTAAGGGTCCGGATAGCGCTCGCCACGTTGGTATTTGACCTGGGGCGGCGTACCCAGCCACTTGCCGCTCCACGCCGGCACATCGCCGTCCTTGCTGGCGGCGCGCTCGGCGCCCATCGGCGTGAGGTTGCCGTCAAGCTGCTTGAGTTCTTCCGGGGTGACCTTCGCCCACGATGCCGCGGCCAGTGCCATGCTGGTCACCAGCAGGCCGCCGCGCAGCAGTCGATGTGTAGTGGATGTCATTGCAGTCTCGCTCCTTGGGAATGGCCGGCGACTTCCGTGCCTGTGGACACAGGGTAGTGACGGCGCCGCGGCCGGGAATCGTTGGAACGGACTAGTGGATTTCCCTTAGGGGGTGAGTGGCTTGTTGGGGGTGATGTAGGGGAGGGGTTTGGGGGCTGGGGTGTTGGCGGTGGGTTTGGGTGTTGGTGCTTGGCGGGCGCTGCTGTTTCGCCGGCGTAGCCGGCGACCTCCTTTCTGTCCGAGCGACAGAAAGGAGGCAAAGAGCGCGTCGCCTAAGCGGCTGGCTAAGGCGGCGTTGGTGGCTCTGGCGGTGGTGACTTGCGGTTGTGTTGGTGGTGGTTCCACCCTGCTGACGCTACCTGGATGTGCCTGGCGTCCAAGGTCGGATGGACGAACCCGACTTTAGGTTGGTGGCAGCCTGCTTATGACGTTATTGGTGGGACGCCTTCGGCTGCGCTGCGCGCGCGCTCTATCTCAGGTCTGCTGCTCTGGCACGGAGTGCGTCGCTGCGCTCGCACGGCGTTGTCGCGTGCGAGCCCAAGGGTCTTTCTCTCTCGCTTGTTTGCTCCCCTCTCCCGCTTGCGGGAGAGGGGCGGGGGAGAGGGCCGGCGCATGCACGAAGTACCGCATCAATGGATGCGCTCCTGCATCTTCCCCCGGATTTCGACTGAACCAAAAAGGCAGGCCGGGTCCTTACCCGGCCTCAGGGCAACCTTGCGGCCGGTGGCCGCGGGGATCAGGCTTCCATCACTTCGCCGAAGCGCTGCAGGTGGTAGTCGCTGTCGCCCAGCAGCTGGTCCAGCATGGTCAGGCGCTTGAAATAGTCGCCCACGGACAGCTCGTCGGTCATGCCCATGCCGCCGTGCAACTGCACGGCCTGCTGGCCGACGAAGCGGCCGGCGCGGGCCACCGTGACCTTGGCGGCGGACAGCATGCGGCGGCGCGCGGCGGGGTCGGTTTCGTCCAGCGCCTGCGCGGCGACGTAGGCCATCGACAGCGCCAGTTCCTTCTGCACCAGCATGTCGGCCATGCGGTGCTGCAGCGCCTGGAAGCTGGCCAGCGGCTTGCCGAACTGCTGGCGCGTGCCCAGGTATTCGCCGGTGATCTGGATCAGCTTTTCCATCGCGCCGGCGCCCTCGGCGCACAGCGCGGCGATGCCGTGTTCCAGGCCGACGCCGAGTGCCGCCAGGCCGTCGGCGGGCTGTCCCACCAGCGCGCTGGCCGGCACGGTGACGTTCTGCAGCGACAGGTCGGCGGCGCGCAGGCCGTCGATGGTCGGGTAGGCGGTCACCGTCAGGCCCTTGCTGTCGCGCGGCACCAGGAACAGTGCGATGTCGTTGCTGCCCGCGATGCGCGCGGTCAGCAGGTAGGCGTCGGCGGCGGCGCCGTGCCAGACCACGCTCTTGGTGCCGCTGATGACGTAGCCGTCGCCGCTGCGCTCGGCGCTGGCGCGGGCCGATTCCGGACGGTAGCGCGTGGTCGGCTCCAGGTAGGCCAGCGTGACGATGCGCTCGCCCGAGGCGATCGCGGGCAGCCATTCCTGCTTCTGCGCGTCGCTGCCGTGGGCGGACAGGATGGCGGCCGCCATCACGCCGCTGGGCGTGACCGGCTCCAGCACCAGGCCTCGGCCCAGCTCGCGCTGCACCACCAGCTGGCTGGCGGCGCCTTCGCCGAAGCCGCCGAAATCGGCCGGCACGGTCAGGCCCAGCACGCCCATTTCGGCCAGCTTGTTCCACATGCCGCGGTCCAGGCTCTCCCCCTGGCGCGCGCTCTTGCGGCGGGCCTCGAAGGTGTATTCCGTATCGATGAAGCGGCGCAGGCTGTCCGCCAGCATCTGTTGCTCTTCGCTGTAGGTAAAGTCCATGTCAGCTATCCCTTCAGAAACCCAGGATCATCTTGGAGATGATGTTCTTCTGCACTTCGGTCGCACCGCCGTAGATCGAGGTCTTGCGCATGTCGTAGTAGGTCGAGGCGGCCGGCGCGGCCCAGTCCGGTCCCGACACCGGCTGCGTCGCGCCGGGTTCGAGCCAGTCCGGCGAATACGGCCAGGCATTGGGGCCGGCCACTTCCATCATCAGCATGGCCAGGTCCTGCTGCACCTCGGAGCCGCGGATCTTGACGATCGATGCTTCCGGCCCCGGCGTGCCGGCGGCCTGCGTGGCCACGCGCAGCAGCAGCATCTCCAGCGCCATGATGTCCATCTCGACGCGCGCGATCTTGTCGCGCATGCGCACGTCTTCAATCAGCGGGCGCCCGGCGCCGTCGGTGGCCTGCGCGGCATAGTGCTTGAGCTGGCGCAGCTCGCGGTGGCAATGGCCGATGCCGGCAATGCCGGTGCGCTCATGGCCGAGCAGGTACTTGGCATAAGTCCAGGCGCGGTTCTCTTCGCCGACCAGGTTCTCGACCGGCACTTCGACGTCCTCGAACCAGGTCTCGTTGACATCATGGCCGCCGTCGAGCGTGGTGATCGGGCGCACGGTCACGCCCGGCGACTTCATGTCGATCAGCAGCATCGAGATGCCTTCCTGCGCCTTGGCTTCGGGATCGGTGCGCACCAGGCAGAAGATCCAGTCGGCGAAGTGCGCCATCGTGGTCCAGGTCTTCTGGCCGTTGACGATGTACTTGTCGCCTCGGCGCACCGCGCGGGTCTTCAGCGAGGCCAGGTCGGAACCTGAGCCCGGCTCGGAGTAGCCCTGGCACCAGAAGTCTTCCACGCCGGGGATGCGCGGCAGGAAGCGCTGCTGCATCTCGGGGCTGGCGTACTTCATCAGCACCGGGCCGATCATGGTCAGGCCGAACGGCAGCAGGCGCGGCGCGCCGGCGCGGAAGGTCTCGATCTCGAAGATCAGGCGCTGCAGCGCGGTCCAGCCGGTGCCGCCCCACTGCTTAGGCCAGGTGGGCGCGCCCCAGCCCTGCGCTTGCAGGATGCGGTGCCAGCGGACGTAGTCGTCCTTCTCCACGCGCTGGTGGTTGAGCACCTTGTTGCGGATGTCTTCCGGCAATTTGGCCTGCACGAAAGCGCGGACTTCCTCGCGGAAGGCCTGTTCCTCGGCGGTGAAACGCAAATCCATCTGAATGTCCCCTGTGGTACGCGGCCTGCGCGGTGCGTAGTGCAAGCCGGCGGTGTTGCCGGGTTGTGCAGCGCGCCATGGCGCAAGCCCTTGCTGTGCCGGCCGATTGTATTGGCGGGCCGGGATTCGTTGCTTTATCAATCCGGAAGGCGTCCTTCGCGCAGGCGGAACCAGCGCATCCCGCAACGCTTGCCGTGGGCGCCAGCATGGGGCCCCTCGCGTGGACGAACACGACCTTAGTGAATTCCAAATGGCTGAGGCGCGGGGCTTGTCGCAAACTGATGCGGCCAGTTTTGGTGTGGCCGGGTGCATTCCGCCGCATATCCGACTCAGCCCGCATTCGAGAGATTCCCCAGCACCATGTCTTCCTTCCGCCCCCGATTCATCCACGAGATTCCCGCCCACTGGGCTGCGCAGACCCCGCAGGCGCCATGCCTGTACGAGAACGGCACCGTTGTCAGCTATGGCGAGCTGTGGCGGCGCATCGAAGCCGCGCGTGACTGGCTGGCGGCGCAGGGCGTGGGCGAGGGCGACCGCGTCATGGTGGTCGGCGAGAACTGCAACGAGATGGTGGTGACGCTGTTCGCCTGCAGCCTGCTGCACGCGTGGCCGATCAACGTCAACGCGCGCCTGTCCGCGCGCGAGATCGGCAATATCCGCGACCACGCGCAGCCCGCGCTGGTGCTGTTCACCGGCCATGTTTCCGACGTGGCCGCGGCGCACGGTGAGCGGCTGGGGGCGCAGGCCACCGGCTGCGCGGTCTATGACGACGGCATGCGCGCCGCCCGTGCGGCCACCGCGCCGCAGCGCGAGCCTGCCGAGCTGGCGCGTAGCGTCGCCACGCTGATCTATACCTCGGGCACCACCGGCGCGCCCAAGGGCGTGATGGTGCCCCACGCGGGGCTGACGCAGTTTGCGCGCATCTCCGCCACCTCGCGCGACATGGGCCCCGCCGATGTCGCCTACGGCGCGCTGCCGATGTCGCATATCTTCGGCATCGCCACGGTGCTGATGGCCACGCTGTACGCCGGCGCCAGCCTGTTTCTGCGCCCGCGCTTCGACGCCAATGAAGTGTTCGAGGCCCTGGCGGAGCCGGGCGTCACCATCCTGCAGGGCGTGCCCACCATGTTCACGCGCATCATGGCGGTGGCGCCCGCGCTGGGCGCGAAGCCCGGCGCTTATCCGCGCCTGCGCTATCTCTATACCGGCGGCGCGCCGCTCGATCCCACGCTCAAGCGGGATGTCGAGACGCTGTTCGGCCAGCCGCTGCACCATGGCTACGGCATTACCGAATACGCCGGTTCGCTCTTCATCACGCGCATGGATGCGCCGCGCGCCGATTGCTCGGCCGGCTACATCGTCGAAGGCGTGGAAATCGCCATCACCGATGCCGCAGGCAAGCCGCTGCCCGCCGGCGAACGCGGCCAGATCCGCGTGCGTGGCCCGGGCGTGATGCTCGGCTACTACCGCAATCCCGAACAGACCGCCGAGGCGCTGCTGCCGGGCGGCTGGCTCAATACCGGTGACCTCGGCTATCTCGACGCCGACGGCGCGCTGTTCATTTCCGGCCGCTCCAAGGACCTGATCATCCGTTCCGGCTTCAACGTGTATCCGATCGAAGTGGAGTCGGTGATCAATGCATTTGCCGGCGTGCGCCAGTCCGCCGTGGTGGGGCGCACCACGAGCGACGGCAACGAAGAGGTGGTGGCCTTCATCGAACTGCAGGAAGGCGCCGAGCTCGACCGCAAGGCGCTGGACGCCTACCTGCGCGACAGCCTGGCGCCGTACAAGCGGCCGGCCGAAGTCCGCACCGTCGACGTGATTCCGACCACGGCGAGCGGCAAGCTGCTCAAGCAGCCGCTGCGCGCCATGCTCGACTAAGCCCCCGGGGCACGCGCCCAGGGAATGACAGCCATTCTGGAGGAGAACACAAATGAAAACATGGAAGACGCTGGCGGCACTGACCGCCACGCTGCTGCTGCAGGGCGCGGCATGGGCCGCGGACGCCTACCCGTCGCGGCCGGTCAAGCTGCTGGTCGGCTACGCGCCCGGCGGCCCGGTCGACACCGCCGCGCGCATCTACGCCGAGCAGCTCGGCCGCGTGCTCAAGCAACCGGTGGTGGTGGACAACCGCGCCGGCGCCAGCGGCGCGATTGCCGCCGACATGACCGCCAAGGCAGCGCCGGACGGCTACACGCTGTATTTCGTCGCCAGCCCCACCATGACCATGACGCCGCTGATCCAGCACTCGGTCAACTTCAACCCGGTCAAGGACTTCACCTACATCGGCCTGATCACCGACTACACCAACGTGCTGCTGGTGAACAAGGACTTCCCGGCGAAAAACGTGGGCGAACTGGTCGACTACGCGCGAAAGCATCCCGAAGGGGTCTCGTTCGGTTCCGCGGGCGTGGGGGCGTCCAACCACCTGTCGGCTGAACTGCTGGCGCAGATGAACAACGTAAAGATGCTGCACGTGCCCTACAAGGGCAACGCGCCGGCGATGGCCGACGTGATGAGCGGCAAGGTCACGTTCATGTTCGACATCACCGGCACCGCCATCGGCCATATCAACGGCGGCAAGGTGCGCGCGCTGGCGGTCACGTCGAAGACCCGCAACCCGGCACTGCCCAACGTGCCGACCATGATCGAGTCGGGGCAGAAGGACTATGACCTGACCGGCTGGTACGCGCTGGTGGGGCCGCAGAAGCTGCCGGCCGATGTGGTCGACAAGCTGGTCAAGGCGCAGAAGGCGGTGGGGGAGGATGCCGCTTTCCGGCAGCGGATGAGTGCCGGGGGGTATGACGTCAACATCAGCACGCCCAAGGCGCTGGGGGACAGGATCCAGCGGGAGCTGGCGTTGTGGGGTGGGGTGGTGAAGAAGGCGAATATTCAGGCGGACTGAAAAGATTTTTGGGGTTGGCGCGATGGGGCCGGCGGGAAGCCGGCCTTTTCGCTTTTTTTGGGGCGAGATTCGGGGAAATGCGCCGTGTTGATCGGGCGTTTTTTGCTCTCGCGAGCCGCGTCGTCCTTTTCCCTTCGAAATGATTTTGTAGATCCGAAATTTCCAAAGATTATTCGGAATGCTCGGATCGCAATGTTCTGTGTGTCCTTTACAGGCACGCAGATTTATGCAGAAATTATCCCATCCATCGCATAAAGCCAGCGTTTTCATTGTTTCATAAATTTTAAGGCAAGTCCGATAGACGCATTAGTCTGGAAAACGGTTAATTCGTTCACTGCCGGCAATCCCTTGTGTGGATGCCGTCAGGAGGAACGAGTAACCCATCCGGAGAGGACTTGAGCAATGAAGAAATTGGCGATGTACGTAGGTCTGGTTTCCAGTGTCGCGCTGTTTGCCGCCTGCGGCGGCGGAGGCGATGATGGCAATGGCGGCACGTCCGCACAGGCACAGTCTGGCGCAAATGGCGGCGCGTCCAGCCCAACCCCCACGCCAGCGCCGGCCGCATTCTCCTGTCCCGATAGCTACAGGAAGCTGACGCTGTCCAACAGCTCGGTGCAGAACGCCAACATGTCCATCGTGACGGATGACGGCATTGCCAGGCTGACCGTCAAGACGCCTGCCACGGACCTCGCCAATGTCACGATCTGCCTCGGCAAGCCGGTACCCACCCCTGCCGGTGTCGTTGCCGACTACGTCTATGAGGTCAAGGCCGACGGTGGCTATGCCAGCCTGCTCAACCCGCAGATCAGCCTGACTTTCACCACCCCGACAGTTCTTGCAGCCGCGCCGGTCATCGAAGTGGCTCAGAGCACCGCCAATGGTGTCACCTATACCGCCGCGCCAGGCAGCAATGGCACCGTGAACGGCACCAATGTGAACGTGACTGCTTCGGCGCCCGCTGCCGGCGTGTACGTCGTTCGGCTGCCGCACTGATTCCCCAGTTTCAGCCAGGTACCAGGCCGCGCGTGAGCGCAGCCTTACACCGCAACCCGCGCAGACAGTGGATGCCCTGCCGGCCATCGCCTCAGCCAGCCGAACTGGCACATGACCGCGCAGGACATCTCCGTTACCACCGTCAACCGCCGCGGCGAGACCGTGACCGGCAGCGGCGTCGCGCGCGGCGACGCCACTGCCAGCCTGATTCGTGGCGCAAGCGGAAACACTGAGCGGCCGCAGACCCTGGGCATGGCAGGGGGCGGTTTGCCATGACGCAGAAGCGCCTGGGGGACGGCTTCTATGAGCAGAAGCTGATTCGCGACCAGGTGACGCAGCTCACCGGGCGCACCTGCCTGGCGGGCTACAGCGACGAGATGGAAGAGTACAAGGCGCTGATGACCGACGGCGCGACCTACGCCAAGGCGTTCCACCCGGTGCCTGGCATCGGCCTGTCCGTTCGCGGGCACGCCGGCATATAAGCCGGCGGCCTTTCACACCGCCAGCGTGTCAGGCGGATTCCAGTTCGTCTTCCAGTACTGACGGCGGCGCTGACCGCCCGCAGCCCCTGCCTTTACCCCTCCACCTCCGCCCACCCCTGCATCGCCTGCCCGCCGGCATCATCACCCGTCCACAGCACCAGCCGCCCCGGCTGCGCCGGATCGGCCGCGCCACCGACCGTGATGGTGTCCTGATCGAACAACGGCGCCAGCCCGCGGAAGCCGAAGCGGCGCACGCGTGCCTTGGGCTGCTCGCGTGCTACCAGGTCCAGCATTAGCATGGCCTGCATCGGGCCGTGTACCACCAGGCCGGGATAGCCTTCGACGTCGCGCGTGTACTGGCGGTCGTAATGGATGCGGTGGCCGTTGAAGGTCAGCGCGGAATAGCGGAACAGCATGACCGGATCGGCCTGCAGCGTGCGCTGCCATTGCGCGGTCTGTTCCAGCCGCGGGCGTGGCGGTTGCGGCTTGGTCGGGTCGGGCATGGCGCGGTAGACGATGTCGTGGCGCTCGTTGACCGCGATGTTGCCGTTGACGGTCAGTTCGTGGTCGACGGCGACGAACCAGAGTTCGCCGGTGCGGCCGGTCTTGTACTGGACGTCCCGGATGGTGGAGGTGCGCGTGACGGTGTCGCCGATATGCAGCGGATGGCTGAAGCTGACTTCGCTGCCGGCCCACATGCGGCGCGGCAGCGGCACCGGGGGCATGAAGCCGCCGAGGGTGGGGTGGCCGTCGCGGCCGAGTTCGCGCTGTGGCGCACGCGGCAGGAAGTAGAGCCAGTGCCACAGCGGCGGCAGCGGGCCGGCGGCGATGGCTTCGGGATCCAGGTCGAAGGTCGCGGCCAGGCCGGCGACCGGTTCCGGCGACAGCGTTTCGGTGCGCGTTTCGCTGCGGCCGATCCAGCCGCGCAGGCGTTCGAGTTCAGGGGTGGCGTCAGTCATGGCAAGTGGCCTTCGGTTGCATGAGGGGAGTTGGGTGCCGCGCTATTGCGCGAGCGCCAGCAGCCGGCGGGCTTGTTCGATCACGGGGCGGTCGACCATCTTGCCGTCGACCTGCACCGCGTGGCTGCCGCTGGCGGTGGCGTCGAGCACGCGCCGGGCCCAGTCCAGCTGCTCGGGGCTGGGCAGGAAGCCGGCGCGGACCGCGCCCAGTTGTGCCGGGTGGATGCACAGCTTGCCGGCAAAGCCGAGTTCGCGCGCGTAGGCGACGTCGCTGGCGAGCACGGCTTCGTCCTTGAGCGCGGTGGTGACGCCGTCGACCGGTGGCGGCAGGCCGGCCACGCGCGAGGCCAGCACGATGCGCGCACGGGCAAAGGCGAGCGCGTCGCGGGTATGGCTGCAGCCCAGGTCGACGGCATAGTCGAGCGAGCCGAAAGCCAGCCGCGCCACGCCGCTGGCGGACGCCACGGCGTCGACCTGGTGCAGGCCGAGCGCGGTCTCGATGATGGCGACCAGCTCGCCCTGCGGGTTGATCGCTTGCAGGGCCTGGGCGATGGTGTCGAGCGCGGTGGCATCCTCGGCCTTGGGCACCAGCAGCCCGGCCAGCGCGGTGCCCGCGGGCAGTGCGCGCAGCCAGGCCAGGTCGGCGGCAAAGGCGGCCGAGGCGCTGTCGTTGATGCGCACGAAGGCGCTGGCGCCGGGCCGGCCGGCCAGCCATGCGGCGATGGCTTCGCGCGCCGCGGGCTTGGCGTCCGGATGGACCGCGTCCTCGAGGTCGAGGATCATCACATCGGGGCCGGCGGCGGCGGCCTTGTCGAAGCGCTCGGGCCGGTCGCCCGGCACGAACAGGTAAGTGACGGCAGTGGACATGGGGGTTCTCAGCGCGCGGCGGGCAGCCAGTCGTTGACGTTCGGGGCCTGCTCCAGCGCCCACACGCGCTGGATGATGGCGCGCATCTCGGCCTCGCTCGCGCCCTGGCGGAACGCGCCCAGCTGCAGCGCCTTGGCTTCCAGTTCCGGGCGCGAGAGGGTGTTGTCGGGATCGCCCTTGGGTACGTCGACGCGCGCGGTCAGGGTGCGGCCGTCGGTGGTCTTTGCCGTCACGCGGCCGATCCACTGGCGCGGGTAGGCGGCGTTGATCTCGGCGTCCAGGTCCATGTCGACCTTGCCGCGGAATGCGGCCACCGCGGGGTCCTGCAGCGCATGCTGCTCGAACTCGGCCAGGCCGGCGTGGCCATGCAAGGCCACCAGTCCCAGCACCGTGCCCATCGAGAACTTGGCCTGGTGAATGGTGGCGGGATTGACCACGGGGCCGAGCACGTCGATGGCGCCCTGGTGCACGTGCGTGGTGACGCTGGCGATCTGGTCGGCGGCAACGCCTTCGCGCTGCATCAGCGCCTTCAGCGCATCGGCGGCCGGGTGGGTGTGGCGGCACGAGGCGAAGAACTTGAACGAGGTCTCGGCGGTGGCCCAGCGCGTGCCCAGGCCATCGGTCAGGCAGGCGGGATTGGCATCGCTCGACATGCCGGCGGCCATGCCCTGTGCGCCTTCGAGGATCTGCTTGGCGCCGGTGAAGCCGGCGCGCGCCAGCCAGGCCGACTGCAGGCCATCGGCCGCGGCCTTGGCGGTGTGCAGCTGCTTGGAGTCGGCGGCGTCGCGCAGGAATTCCCACAGGCCGGCGGCCTGCGTGCCGGCCGAGCCCAGCGCCTGGTTAATGCCTTCGGCATCGAGGCCGAACAGCTTGGCCACTGCCGCGGCGGCGGCCAGCGTGCCGACGGTGCCGGTGGTGTGGAACACGCGGTAGTGCGAGCGGCCCATGAATTCGCCGATGCGGATGCCGGCTTCATAGCCGGCGATCGACGCCAGCAGCACCTCGGCGCCGGTCTTGCCCTCGGCCTGCGCGGCGGCCACCACGGCCGGGAACACCACCGCGGCGGGATGCAGCACCGAGCCGTTGTGCACGTCGTCCTGCTCGACCACGTGCGACGACGCGCCGTTGATCAGCGCGGCGAAGTAGGGCGAGGTGCGGCGGCGGTCGACCAGCACTTCGGCGGCGCCGTCGGACGGGCCCATGGCCGCGGCGAACTCCTGCAGCTTGCGCACGGCCGGGGCGTCCTTGCCGGCGATGGCCGAGGCGATCCAGTCGAGAAACAGGTCCTTGGTGCGCTCGATCACGGCCGCGGGCACGTCAGCCAGCTTGAGGTTGGCCAGGAATTCGCAAAGCTGGCGGGTCGGGTAAGTGGTGTCTGCGGCTTGGCTCATGCCGGCTCCGGAGATTGAAAAGTGCTTGCGGAAAGAGTAGGGCGCCCGCTTGCTGGTTTGCTGCGGGCGCCGGTGTCGGCTCAGATGGTGTGCTTGCTCGCCAGGGCGTCGATGTCGGTCTCGGCGTAGCCCAGCTCGGCCAGGATGCTGCGGCTGTGCGCGCCCAGCGCCGGCACGTCGCCCATCACGGGCTCGACGCCCGACAGGTTGGCGGGTGGCAGCAGCGCGCCGATCGGGCCGTTCGGCGTATTGACTTCGCGCCAGCGCTGGCGCGCCTGCAGCTGCGGGTGGTTCCACACCGCCTCGATGTCGTTCATCGGCGCATTGGCGATCTGCGCCTGGTCCAGCAGCGCCTCGGCCTGCGCCACCGTCAGCGAGGCAAAGCGTGCTTCGATCAGCGCGGTCAGTTCGGGGCGGTTGCGCACGCGCGCGGTATTGCTGGAATAGCGCTCGTCCTGCGCCAGCGCGCGGTCACCGAGCACGATCTCGCAGAAGTTGGCGAACTCGCGCTCGTTCTGCACGCTGAAGATCACGCTGCCATTGCTGGTGCGATGCACGCCGTACGGGGCGATGGTCGGATGCGAGGCGCCGAAGCGCGCCGGCGGCGTGCCGCCGTAGTGGCCGAAGTACAGCACCTGGTTCATCCACTCGGCCATCGCCTCGAACATGGTCACCTGCACGCGCAGGCCCTTGCCGGTGCGGCCGCGCTGTAGCAGCGCCGACAGGATGCCGCTGTACGCGTACATGCCGGCCGAGATGTCGGCGATCGAGACCCCGGCGCGCGACGGCTCGTTCGGGCCGCCGGTCAGGCCCACCAGGCCGGCGGCGGCCTGGATCAGCAGGTCGTAGGCTTTCTTGTCGCGATAGGGGCCGGAGTCGCCATAGCCGGAGATGTCGCAGACGATCAGCTTCTCGTACTTGCCGTGCAGGGTGTCGAAATCCAGGCCCATGCGCGCGGCGGCGCCCGGGGCGAGGTTCTGCACCAGCACGTCGGCATCGGCCAGCAGCCGGTGCAGGATGGCCTGCGCTTCGCTGTCCTTCAGGTCCAGGGCCAGGCTCTCCTTGCCCCGGTTGAGCCAGACGAAGTAAGAGGCCTGGCCGTGCACCGACTGGTCATAGCCGCGCGCGAAGTCGCCCACGCCGGGCCGCTCGATCTTGATCACGCGCGCGCCCAGGTCGGCCAGCTGGCGCGTGGCGAAGGGCGCGGCCACGGCGTGCTCGAGCGAAACCACGCGGATGCCGTCGAGCGGGCGGATGCCTTGGGAGGAGTGAGACATTAGGGTTCTCAGAACGAACGCGGCAACTCGAGCACATGCTCGGCCACGTAGGACAGGATCAGGTTGGTGGAGATCGGCGCGACCTGGTACAGGCGGGTCTCGCGGAACTTGCGCTCGATGTCGTATTCGGCGGCAAAGCCGAAGCCGCCATGCGTCTGCAGGCAGACGTTGGCGGCTTCCCATGACGCATCGGCGGCCAGCAGCTTGGCGATATTGGCTTCCTTGCCGCACGGCCTGCCGGCGTCGAACAACCGCGCCGCCTTGTAGCGCATCAGGCTGGCGGCCTCGACATTGACGTACGCGCGCGCGATCGGAAACTGCACGGCCTGGTTCTGGCCGATCGGGCGGTCGAACACGATGCGGTCGCGCGCGTAGTTGCTGGCGCGCTCGACGAACCAGTAGCCGTCGCCGATGCACTCGGCGGCGATCAGGATGCGCTCGGCGTTGAGGCCGTCGAGGATGTACTTCAGCCCCTTGCCTTCCTCGCCGATCAGGTTGTCGGCGGGGACTTCCAGGTTGTCGAAGAACAGCTCGTTGGTCTCGTGGTTGACCATGTTGCGGATCGGCTTGACTGTCAGGCCCTTGCCGATGGCATCGCGCAGGTCGACCACGAATACCGACAGGCCGTCCGACTTGCGTTTGACCTGGTCCAGCGGCGTGGTGCGCGCCAGCAGCAGCATCAGGTCCGAATGCTGCACGCGCGAAATCCATACCTTCTGGCCGTTGACGAGGTATTTGTCGCCCTGGCGCACCGCGGTGGTCTTCAGCTTGGTGGTGTCGGTGCCGGTGGTGGGCTCGGTCACGGCCATCGACTGCATGCGCAGCTCGCCCGAGGCGATGGACGGCAGCCATCGCAGCTTCTGCGCGTCGGAGCCATGGCGCAGCAGGCAGCCCATCACGTACATCTGGCCGTGGCAGGCGCCGGAATTGCCGCCGCTGCGGTTGATTTCCTCCATGATGACCGAGGCTGCCGTCAGCGACTGGCCTGAGCCGCCGTAGGCTTCCGGGATCAGCGCCGACAGCCAGCCGGCCTGTGTCAGCGCCTGCACAAAGCTCTCGGGAAAGGCTTCCTGCTCCTCCACCCGCTGCCAGTACGCCGAATCGAAGCCCGCGCACAGGTCACGCACCGCCTCGCGGATTTCGGGGTAGAGCTGGTCGGGGTCCTGGTCTGCGTGCATGGTCGCCGGGTCGATTGGAACTGGAGGCCATTATTCCCGAGCCCCCTGCACGCTGAAATTCGGATTTGCGAAAGAGCGGCTTAGGGGCGGCTTAGGTGGGCAGCAAGCGTCGCAGCGGGGCGGCGCCGCCATGCAAGACGCCCGGCGAACCGGGCGTGCAGGTGTGGCGCGCGGGGCGCCGATAGAGGGTGGGGCGGTGACGCGGCACCGCCTGCAGGTCAGTGGACGAAGAGCCAGATCAGGATCAGGACAAAGGCCGGAACACCAAGTAGCCAGGCGAGGATATAGGGCATGGTGCAACTCCATGGGAGGACTGTGGTTGGTGATTCCAATATAGGAATGCCGCGCCGGCGGGACTGTCGGGAACCTTCCGCTTGCCGTGTAGGACGCCGCCGCACAAGCCGCGGGCGCGCCGATGTGGCGCACAAGTCTTGCCGCGCGCCAGGTGTGCCGTGCTACGCTCAGGCCTGCACCGTTAGTCTCCGGAGTTGGCGATGGAGTCTGTCTGGATCGATATCTTCCGTACCTTTCGCGCGGAATTTGCCGATGTGCCGGACGCGGCCGAGGCAACCCGCATCCTGGTGCGGCTGACCATGGCGGTGCTGCTCGGCGGCGTGATCGGCTACGAGCGCGAGTCTTCCGGCAAGGCGGCGGGGCTGCGCACCCATATGCTGGTGGCGCTGGGCTCGGCGCTGTTCGTGCTGGTGCCGCTGCAGGCGGGCGTGCCGCTGGCCGACATGAGCCGGGTGCTGCAGGGGCTGATCGCCGGCATCGGCTTCCTTGGCGCCGGGGCCATCCTCAAGCAGAACGACGAGGCCCATATCAAGGGCCTGACCACCGCGGCCAGCATCTGGATGGTGGCGGCCATCGGCGTGGCGGCCGGGCTGGGGCGCGATACCACCGCGGTGATCGCCACGGTGTTCACCCTGGTCATCCTGCAGATCCTGCAGCGCTGGAAGTAGCGACGACGCACCATGGAGCGGTGCGCCGGTCTGTGCCCTTGCGCGCCGAGCTGGCGCTTTTCACCGCTTTCCCGCGACCAATGCGCGCGGAATGCGCGCCGGCGCACACAGCCGGGGCCTCGCCCGCCCTATGCTGTCGCACAGGCTGTGCCAGCAAGTCGGGGCACCGCCGACGCAGCAGAGGGGAGGTTGGCATGCAAGCATCGATCCGTGACGACGCGGCGCTGGCCGCATTCGTGGGGCCGCGATTTCCGTACTACGGCGAGCGCTGGTCGGTGGCCGAGACCCACGGCGGCATCTCGTGGAACTGGGCGGCCTGCCTGCTGGGCCCGTTCTGGATGGCTTACCGGCGCATGTACTGGCAGGTGGGGGTCTATGCCCTGATCGTCGGCGCCGAGCCGCTGCTGCACGCATGGTTCGGCCTGCAGCTCCCGATGGCGGGCCGGCCGCTGATGTACGCCATGGCGCTGCTGCTGGGCCTGTATGGCAACGAACTCTACCGCTGGCATGCCGAGGCGACCATCCGGCATCTGCGCCAGTACCACTACTCGCCCGAGCTGGTCAACGACTCGCTGGAGCGCCGTGGCCGCACCAGCTGGCCGGGCGTCGTTGCCATGGGCGTGCTGCTGGTGCTGATGGTGGTATCGCTGCGCCCGCTCGCGGCGCTGATGGTCCAGGGCGCGCCGGGCGCCGGCTGAACCGGCCACGGCGCGCTACACGGGCTCGCGCGCGGCGTCGACCAGGTACTGGATCAGGGTTTCGGCGAACTGGGGCAGCTCGCGCCCCGGCCGGCGCACCAGGCGCAGCTCGCGCCGCGCCCATTCGTCTTCCAGCGGGATAAAGCGCAGCACCTTGCGGCTGGCGTAGCGGCGCGCGCAGCTGTTCGGCACGATGGCGATGCCCGCGCCGGCCTCGACCATGCGGCATACCGCATCGAAGCTGCCCACCTGGATCCGCAGGCTGATGCGCTTGCCCATGCCGGCGGCAATGCGGTCGAGGAACGACTGGATCGCGCTGAACTGGTTCAGCCCGACGAAGCGGCAGGTATCGAGCAGGTCGGCGAAATGCAGCCGCTTGAAGGTCGGCAGCGGATGGTTGACCGGCGCGATCACGATCAGCGCGTCGCTGCACAGGTGCATCGCATCCAGGTCCTGCGTGGCGACCTCGCCGGCGACGATGCCAAGGTCCGCCGCGCCGGCGCTGATCGCCGACACGATCTCCTGCGACAGGTGCTCTTCCAGCTCGATGTCCACGTCCGGGTTCTCGCTGAGGAAGCGCGACACCCCGGTGGCGAGGAACGAGTTGGTGGCGGTGGTGTTGGCCAGCAGCCGCACGCGCCCCTTCACGCCCTTGGCATACGGCCGCAGGTCGGCGTGCAGGCATTCGAGTTCGCGGAAGACTTCGCGCGCGTGCCGCAGCAGTGCATCGCCCGCCGGCGTAAGCCGCACGCCCTTGACCTGGCGGATCAGCAATTGTGTCTGGAACGCCTCTTCCAGCTGCTTGATCCGCGTGCTGGCCGCGGGCAGCGACAGAAAGCTGCGCTCGGCGGCACGGGTCAGGTTCTCCGTCTCGCCGACATTCAGGAAGAGGCGGAGGTCGGTCAGGTCGTAATGCATGGGCTTCTGTCAGGCCAAAGGCCAGTTTTGTGATTCGTGAATTCCAATGGGTCGGGCGTCAATTTATCGTATCCGCTGCGGCGTGGACATCCGGATTGACCGCACAGGGCAGGCGCTGCGCGCGGCGCGGGGCTGTTTCGCCGGGTTTGCGGTCGGTGACCGCACAAAAAAGCATTCAGAGGAGCAACACAATGAGCGGTTTGATGGCAGGCAAGGTCGCGCTGGTGACGGGCGCTGGGGGTGGGATCGGACGCGGCATCGCGCTCGCCATGGCGGCCGCGGGCGCCAGGGTGGTGGTCAATGACCTGGGCGTGTCGATGTCTGGCGAAGGCGGCGACTCCGGCCCCGCGCAGCGCGTGGTCGAGGAAATCCGCGCCGCCGGCGGCGAAGCCGTGGCGAACACCGACAGCGTGTCGACCTGGGCCGGCGCCAACGCCATCGTGCAATGCGCGCTCGACAACTTCGGCCGCATCGACGCCGTGGTCAACAACGCCGGCAACCTGCGCGACCGCATGTTCTTCAAGATGAACGAAGAAGAATGGCGCTCGGTGATCGACGTGCACCTGAACGGCACCTTCTTCGTCAGCCGCGCCGCGGCCAACTACTTCAAGGACCAGGAGAGCGGCGCCTACGTGCACATGACCTCCACCTCGGGCCTGATCGGCAACCTGGGCCAGGCCAACTACTCGGCGGCCAAGCTGGGCATCGCCGCGCTGTCGAAGTCGATCGCGCTGGACATGCAGCGCTTCAACGTGCGCTCGAACTGCATCGCGCCGTTCGCGTGGAGCCGCATGACCAGCTCGATCCCCGCGGAAACGCCGGAAGAAAAGGCGCGCGTGGCCAAGCTGCAGAAGATGGAAGCGGGCAAGATCGGCCCGGTCGCGGTCTACCTGGCCAGCCCGGCGGCGAGCGAGGTCAACGGCCAGATCTTCGCGGTGCGCGCCAACGAGATCATCCTGATGAGCCAGCCGCGTCCGGTGCGCTCGGTCCATATGAGCGAAGGCTGGACGCCGGAGTCGGTGGGCGAGGTCGCCATGCCGGCGATGCGCAGCAGCTTCTTCAAGCTGGAGCGCTCGCCCGACGTGATCAGCTGGGACCCGATCTGATGGCGGGCGCTCAAGCCCCGGCGCGCGGCGCGCTGGCCGGCGTGCGCGTGCTGGACCTGTCGCGCATCCTGGCCGGCCCGTGGTGCGCGCAGAACCTGGCGGACCTGGGCGCCGAGGTGATCAAGGTAGAGCGCCCCGGCGCCGGCGACGATACCCGTTCGTGGGGGCCGCCGTGGCTGCCCGGCGCGGACGGGCAGCCGTCGCGCGACGCCACCTACTTTGCCGGGGCCAACCGCGGCAAGCAGTCGGTCACGCTGGATATCGCCAGCCCGCAGGGGCAGGAGATCGTGCGCGAGCTGGCCGCGAAGTCGCAGATCGTGCTCGAGAACTACAAGGTCGGCGACCTGAAGCGCTACGGGCTGGACTATGACAGCCTGAAGGCCGTCAACCCGGCGCTGGTCTACTGTTCGATCACAGGCTATGGCCAGACCGGGCCGAGCGCGCACAAGCCCGGCTACGACTTTATCTTTCAGGGCCTGGGCGGCCTGATGAGCGTCACCGGCGAGCGCGACGACCTGCCCGGCGGCGGGCCGCAGAAGGTTGGCGTGGCAGTGGTCGACATGCTGACCGGCATGTATGCCACCGTGGCGGTGCTGGCCGCGCTGCGCCATGCCGAACGCACCGGCGAGGGCCAGCATATCGACATGGCGCTGCTCGACGCGGTGGTCGCGGTCGGCGCCACCCCCATCATCGCGCAGCGCGTCACCGGCCAGGCCATGCCGCGCTACGGCAACGCGCACGCCAACATGGTGCCCTACCATGTGTTCGCCACCGCCGACGGCTACATGATCGTCGCGGCCGGCAACGACGGGCAGTGGCAGGCCTATTGCCGCGGCGTCGAGCGTCCCGATCTGGCCGCCGACGCGCGCTTTGCCACCGGTCCCGGCCGCATCATCCACCGCGACACGCTGGTGCCGCTGCTCGAAGCGCATATGCGCACGCGGCCGACGGCGCACTGGGTGCAGGCGCTGGAAGCGCAGGGCATTCCGTGCGGGCCGATCAACGACTACGGCCAGGTGCTGGAAGATCCGCAGGTGAGGCATCGCGAACTGCAGGTCGACCTGGTGCGCGACGACGGGAGCTTGTGTCCGACTGTCAAGAGCCCGCTGCGGCTGTCGGCCACCCCGGTGCAATACGATGCGCCGCCGCCGCGGCTGGGGCAGCATACGGAGCAGGTGCTGGAGACGGTGCTGGGGCTGTCGGCAGAACGTATTGCGCAGTTGCGCGAGCAGGGCGTGGTCTAAGGGCGATTGGGTGGTTTGGCTTGCTTGGCGGGCGTGGCTGTTTCGCCGGCGTAGCCGGCGACCTCCTTTCTGTCCGAGCCCTCCATGTCAGGATAGATGTCGCCCCCGTCCCCGGACTTCCGCTATGAACCTGATTCCATTCTGGATTACGTGGCGGCCACGGGCATCGCTGCACATACGTCGCCATTGGCGTAGGCTGTCCGGATAGCGGCGTCATGCCGCTTCCTTCCCGGAGACAGCCATGGACGAAGAAACCTTCAACCTCAGCATCCGCAAGTTCCTGAAGGTGGTCGGCGTGAATTCCCAGCGCGAGATCGAGCAGGCTGTCGCCCGCGCCCTGGCCGACGGCACGCTGGCCGGCAACGAGCACCTGCCGGTGTCGGTGACGCTGGAGCTGGCGGCGGTGAAGCTGCAGGCGCGCTTCGACGGCGAGATCCGGCTCGGGTAGGCCGGCAGCCCGCGCCGGCTACGCCGCCGGCACGTTCTCCGCACGCATTCCCCGCATCCGGTATTCCCCCGGCGCCACGCCAGTCCATTTCTTGAAGGCGCGGTGGAAGGTGCTGGGCTCGGAAAAGCCGAGCCGCAGTGCCACGTCCTGCAGCGTCATGCCCGGGCGCTCCATCATGCCGATGGCGACGTCGCGTCGCAGGTTGTCCTTGATGCTCTGGTAGCCGCGGCCTTCGTCGCGCAGGCGCCGGCGCAGCGTTTGCGGCGTGAGCCGCAGCCGCTGCGCCATCTGCTCCAGCGACGGCAGTTCGCCGTCCAGGTGCGAGCGCAGGTGCTGCCGGATGCGTTCCGCCAGGCAGCTGTTGTCGCGGTAGCGGATCAGCAGGTTGCGCGGGGTCTCGCGCAGGAACTCACGCAGGCTGGCGGCGTCCTGCATCACCGGCAGGCGCAGCGAGGCCGCGTCGAAGTGCAGCGCGGTGACGGGCTGGCCATAGCTGACCGCGGTCTTGAACACGCGCTCGGTATCGGTGCGGCCCGGCGAGGCGGCGGCGCTCAGCTCGACGCGCGTCAGCGGAATCTGCCCCGCCACCAGCCAGCTGACCACCGCGTAGGCATGGAACACGAAAGTCGATTCGGCGAAGCTGCGGCAGGCCGACGCGGGCGCGCGCGGATGCAGCACCACCGCGGCGGTCTTGCCGTCGGCGGCCACATGCAGGCGCGGCGCGAAGGCGTCGATATGCTGCCGGTACAGGCGCAGCCCGGTGCGGATGGCGTCTTCGAGCGTGGCGCAATCGACCAGGCTGCGGCACACCTGCGCAAACACGCCGGGCGTCACGGGCCGGTCCAGCAGTCCCCACAGTTCATCGCGCATGACCCGGCGCAGCGTGCGGATCAGCGCCGCATACTGGCCCTGCGTCACGCGCGCGCTGGGCGAGGCCAGTAGCGCCGGCGAGATGTCCGCGCGCCGCAGCAGGGCTTCGATGTCGTAGCCCAGCCGGCGCCCGCCCTGCAGGATGTGCGTCACATGCTGGATGGCGATGGTGTGGCGTGCCGGCGCGGGCGTGCCGGCTTCCACCGTCGCGCCCGACGCGCGCACCGGCCCCAATGCGGGGCCGCCGCCGTCGCCACGCAGGCCGGCAGGCGGCAGGGCGTGGCCGGACATGTGCGGCTTGCCCGGCATCGGCGGGCGCGGCGATGGCATAACGGCTGTTTGCATGGGTCTCCTCGTCACGGCGACGCGCCGGTGCCCGCCCGTGCGGGCGCTTCCCGGCTGTCCTGGGCCTCTGGCCACATCCTGGCGCCACCTTAGCAAGCCCGCGCGGCGCCGCACAATCGGGATTTGCCAAAGCCTGCCTTTCGCCTGAGCGATTCGGCCAATCATTTTGGCGCGTCTGGTCATTGTCCACGCACCGCAGCATCGCGCACTCTCCGGCAAGTACCTCTACAAGGCCGGTCCACCGGCCCGGGCGGATCATGCAACGCGGCAAAAAATGCCCGTGCCCGTCCACGGAAAACCAAAGGAGACAGCACATGCAGGCAGATCGTCGTAGTGGGGAGCGTAGTCCGCGTCGCCGTACCCTCGGCCGCCTCGGCGCCGGTTTGCTGGCGTGGAGCGGGTTGGCCTCCGGCTTGTTCGGCGCAGGCATGGCGCAGGCGCAGGAATTCCCGGCACGCACCGTGCGCATGGTGGTGCCGTTCCCGGCGGGCGGCGCCACCGACGTGCTGGCGCGCGCGCTGGCCGAGGGCCTAGGCAAGCAGTGGAAGCGGCCGGTGGTGGTGGAGAACCGTCCGGGCGCCAGCGGCATGCTCGGCGCCGAAGTGGTGGCCCGTGCGGAGGCCGATGGCCATACCGCGCTGCTGACGATCACGCCGCTGGTGCAGGCGCCAAGCCTGTATGCGCGCGCGCCGTACGACCCGGTGAAGGACTTCGCCGCCGTGTCCGAACTCGGCACCACCAACCTGGTGTTCGCCGTCAACAGCAACGCCGTGCCGGCCACCAACCTGAAGGACTTCATCGCGCTGGTGCGCACCAAGCCCAGGCAGTTCTCCTATGGCTCGTTCGGCGCGGGCTCCAGCGGCCACCTGTATGGGGAGGTCTTCAACGACGCCGCCAAGATCGACATGCTCCATGTCTCGTACAAGGGCGAGGCGCCGGAACTGAACGACCTGCTCGGCGGCCAGGTGCCGGCCGCGGTGATCTCGGTGATGGGGGCCAAGCCCCACGTCGCCACCGGCCGCCTGCGCGCGCTGGCGGTGACCGGACCGGCGCGCGCGCCGCAACTGCCGGACGTCCCCACCTTCCGCGAGGCCGGCATCGAGGGCATGGACGCCATGGGCTGGTTCGGCCTGCTGCTGCCGGCCGCCACGCCGCGGCCGATCGTCGAGAAGTTCTCCGCCGACGTCAACCGCGTGCTGGCCCAGCCCGACGTGCGCAAGCGCATGAACGAGCTCGGCGTAATCCTGACCGGCAGCACGCCGGACGCGTTCGCCCAGACCATCCAGGCCGACTACGTGCGCTGGGGCAAGGTGATCCGCACGCGCAATATCCGCCTGGACTGAGTCGTCTCCGTTTGAGCCTTGTTTGAGCCGCATCTGACCTGCATCTGACCTACCCATTGCTGCAATGAAGCCTGCCACAAGCACCACCCCGCCGTTCCGTTCCCCCGCCTGGCCGCCCGGCTTGCCCGCCACGCTGCATACGCCGCGCACCAGCCTGTTCTACAACGTCGAGGTCGCGGCACAACGCTATCCGGACAAGACTGCGATCCAGTACTTCGGCACCGCGATCTCGTATGGCGAGCTGCGCGAAGAGATCGAACGGATGGCCGGCTACCTGCAGCAGGCCTGCGGCATCCGGCCAGGCGACCGGGTGGTGCTGTTCAGCCAGAACTGCCCGCAATTCATCATTGCCTATTACGCCATCCTGCGCGCCGAAGGCGTGGTCGTGCCCGCCAACCCGATGTGGCTGGAAGCCGAGCTCGCCCACGTAGTGCAGGACAGCGGCGCGGTCGCGGCCTTTGCCGGCAGCGAGCTGTACCCGCGCATGGCGCCGCTGCACGGCCCGGCGCTGCGCCACGTGATCCTGCACGACTACGCGGGCATGCTGCGCGACGACGGCGGCCTGCCGGTGCCGGCCTGGCTGCGCGAGACGCCGCCCGCGCCGCAGGCTGCGCCGTCGGGCGCGATGCCGGTGGCATGGAACACCGCCAGCGGCGCCGGACACCGGCCGCTGCCGCACCAGGCCGGCCACGACACGCTGTGCATGCTGGCCTATACCTCCGGCACCACCGGCAACCCCAAGGGCTGCATGCACACCCATGGCACGCTGATGACCGCGGCCGCCGGCTCGGTGATCTGGCGCGGCGGATCGGCCGAATCCGTGGTGCTGGCGGTGGCGCCGATGTTCCACCTGCTGGGCATGCAGAACTGCATGAACTCGCCGCTCTACCTGGGCGCGACGGTGGTGCTGATGCCGCGCTGGGAGCGGGCGCTGGCGGCGGACCTGATCGAGCGCTACCGCGTCTCGGTGTGGGGTGCGCCACCGGCGATGATGGTGGACTTCTTCTCCCAGCCGGGCATCGATGCCCGCGACCTGTCCAGCCTGGCGTACGTCGGCGGTGGCGGCGCGGCCATGCCGGAGGCGGTGGCCAACATGCTGCAGGAGCGCTTCGGCCTGCCCTATGTCGAGGCCTACGGCATGACCGAGACCGCGGCCTTCATCCTGTCGAACCCGCGCAACCAGCCCAAGCGCGAATGCCTGGGCATCGCCACCTTCGGCGTGGACGCGCGCGTGGTCGATCCCGAGACGCTGCGCGAACTGCCCCACGGCGAGACCGGCGAGATCGTGGTCCACGGCGGCCAGGTGATGCAGGGCTACTGGCACAACGAAGACGCCAACGCCGCCACCTTCATCACGCTCGACGGCAAGCGCTTCCTGCGCACCGGCGACCTGGGCTTCATGGACGAGGAAGGTTACTTCTTCATGCGCGACCGCCTCAAGCGCATGATCAACGCGTCCGGCTACAAGGTCTGGCCGGCCGAGGTGGAGAACATGCTGTACGGCCACCCGGCCATCCACGAGGCCTGCGTGATCGCGGCGCGCGACGAGCGCCGCGGCGAAACCGTCAAGGCGGTGGTGGCGCTGCGTCCGGAGGCCCGCGGCACGGCGGAAGCCGAGCCGGAGCGGATCATGGCCTGGTGCCGCGACCACATGGCGGCCTACAAGGTGCCCCGCATCGTCGATGTGGTCGAGGCGCTGCCCAAGTCGGCCACCGGCAAGATCCTGTGGCGCGCGCTGCAGGAGCGCGAGATGCAGGCGGACAGCCCGGGCGCGTGACGCCAGCGGCGGCCACGGCAACCCTTACCACCCAGCGCAGCAAACCAGGCAGCAAAGAGAGAGAGACCATGCAGCAGAGCAGACGCAACTGGCTGGCGCAGGCCGGCACCCTGGCCGGCGCGGCCATCCTTGGCGGCACGGGCCACGCTTTCGCCCAGCAGCCGTACCCCGCCAAGCCGATCCGCCTGATCGTGCCATACCCGGCCGGCGGCGGCACCGATACCGTCGGACGGCTGGTCGGCCAGCGCCTGTCCGAAAGCCTGGGCCAGCCGGTGGTCGTGGAAAACAAGCCCGGCGCCAGCGGCATGCTCGGCAACGACACCGTCGCCAAGGCGCCAGCCGACGGCTACACCCTGCTGCTGGCGATCACCGCGCTGATCCAGTCGCCGGCGCTGTACAAGCGCACGCCGTACGACGTCGCCAAAGACTTCACCCCGGTTTCGCTGATCGCCAAGTCGTCCGACCTGTTCGTGGTGCCCAACCGCGTGCCGGCCAGCACCATGCGCGAGTTCCTGGCGCTGGCCAAGGCCGGCAAGCTCAGCTATGGCTCGTACGGCAACGGCACCTCGTCGCACCTGCACGGCGAACTGCTGCGGCAGCAGGCCGGCATCGAGATCGCGCATATCCCTTACAAGGGTGCGGCGCCGCTGATGAGCGACCTGCTCGGCGGCCAGGTCGACAGCGCCTTTGTCGACGTGACCTCGGCCAACCCCTATCTCACCAGCGGCAAGTTCAAGATCCTGGGCATCACCGGGACCCAGCGCTACAAGGCGCTGCCCAATGTGCCGACCTTCTCGGAACTGGGCCTGGCGGGGTTCGAGCCCAATGGCTGGTTCGGGCTGTTCCTGCCCGGCAACGCGCCCAAGGACGTGACCGCAAAGCTGGCCGCGGAAACCGCGCGCATCGTGCGGCTGCCCGAAGTGACGGCAAAGCTGGCCGGCATGGGTTTGCAGCCGGTCGGCTCGACGCCGCAGGAACTGGCTGCCGTGGTCGCCGGCGACACGCCCAAGTGGGCCAGGATCGTGCGCGACGCCAACATCCAGCTGGACTGACACACCGTACCGGAGGCCAAGCCATGGAAACCATCCGTTTTGCCGTCGAGGACGGCGTCGCCACACTGACCCTCGATGCGCCGGCGCGCAAGAATGCGCTGTCGCTGCAGATGCGCGAGGAGATCGGCGATGTGATTCGCCGGATACGGGACGACGACAGCGTGCGCGCCCTGGTCCTGACCGCGGCCGGCACCGATTTCTCGTCGGGCGGCGACATCAGCTCGATGCAGGTCGAGATCAGCGCCGAGCAGGGCCGCAGGCGCCTGCGCAAGCTCCACGGCTGGCTGGAAGACCTGATCCAGCTCGACGTGCCGGTCATTGCCGCGGTCGACGGCGCCGCCTATGGCGCAGGGTTCAGCCTGGCGCTGACGGCCGACATCATCCTCGCCACGCCGCGCGCGCGCTTCGGGCTGCCGTTCCTGCGCATGGGACTGGTGCCCGACTGTGGCGTGTTCCACACGCTGCCGCGGATGATTGGCCTGCAGCGGGCCAAGGCGCTGATGTTCTCGATGCGTGAGCTCAACGCCCAGGCGGCGCAAGACCTTGGCATCGTCATGGAAATCGTGCCCGCGGACAGCCTGCAGGAGCGCGCCCGGGCATTCGCGCGGGCATTCACCGAGGCCTCCCCGGTGGCGGTCAGCCTGACCAAGCAAGCGCTGAACGCGTCGCTGGGCCAGGGCCTGAACACCATGCTGGCGATGGAAGCGGACGCGCAGGGCATTGCCTTCTCCACCGGCTACCGCCGCGAGGCCGCCGACCGCTTCATGGCCAAGCAGCCGCTGCGCTACCGCTGGCCGGACTGAACGCACCGGCGCAGCGGCCGGACCTTGCTGCCCCGCAGCATCGGCCTTCGCAGAATCCGCCCCTATTTATATAGGCAGGTATCCCGGCATCCGCCGAAGCCTGCCGGTTCATTATTCACGTTTACCCTGATACCAGTACGAATTATGGGATCCCAAGACCAGCACGCGGCGCTCGCCGCACGCCAGACCCCCTGGATGAACGAAGACCTGGAAATGTTCCGCGACACGGTGCGCCGCTTCGTCGAGCGCGAACTCGCCCCCAACGAAGCGCGCTGGGCAGAGCAGGGCTACATCGACCGCGACGTATGGCGCCGCGCCGGCCAGATCGGCCTGCTGTGCGCCAGCATCCCGGAGGAATACGGCGGCGGCGGCGGCACCTTCGCCCACGAGGCCATCATCACCCAGGAGATGTCGCGCGCGGTCTGCACCAGCCTGGGCAATAACGTGCACAGCGGCATCGTCGCGCATTACCTGCTGCGGTACGGCACCGAAGCACAGAAGCAGAAATGGCTGCCGCAGATGGCCAGCGGCGAACTGGTCGCCGCCATCGCCATGTCGGAACCTGGCGCCGGTTCGGACCTCAAAGCGATACGCACCCGCGCGCTGCGGGAACAGACCCCGGACGGAGACTGCTATCGCATCAACGGCGCCAAGACATTCATCACCAACGGGTATCACGCCGACCTGATCTGCGTGGTGGCCAAGACCGATCCGGAAGCCGGCTCGCGGGGCGTGTCGCTGGTCATGGTGGAAACCCGGGACTTGCCCGGCTTCCGCCGCGGCCGCATCCTCGAAAAGATTGGGCAGAAGGGCCAGGACACCGCCGAGCTGTTCTTCGACGACGTGGTGGTGCCGTGCTCGAACCTGCTCGGCACGCAGGAGGGACAGGGCTTCTACCAGCTGATGCAGCAACTGCCGCAGGAGCGCATGATCATTGCGCTGGGCGCGGTGGCCACCATGCAGCGCGCGATCGAGCTGACCACCGAATACGTGCGCCAGCGCAAGGTGTTCGGCCAGCCGCTCGGCGATCTGCAGAACACGCGTTTCAAGCTGGCGGAATGCAAGACCGTGACCACCATCGCCGCGACCTTCGTCGACGACTGCATGCAGCGCCTGATGGACGGCCAGCTCGACGCCGCGACCGCGGCGATGGCCAAATGGTGGTGCACCCAACAGAATTGCCAGGTCATCGACGAGTGCCTGCAGTTGCACGGCGGCTATGGCTACATGCTGGAATACCCGATCGCGCGCATGTACGCGAACGCACGCGTGAGCAAGATCTTCGGCGGCTCCAACGAGATCATGAAGGAGCTGGTCGCGCGCACGCTCTGAGCCCGTCAGCGCGGGCGCTGCGCTATCAGCACTGTCTGTGTGCTAGTGCGCGCAAGCAGCGCGAGACGTCGCAAAACGCCTGACGACATGCGCAAAATCGAAAGCCGGCACCTGTGCCGGCTTTCGTGCTTATGGTTACAAAACCGGATGTGCACGGATCCCGGGAAAGGTGTAAGGTGTGTCACAAGCATGGTCAATGGCCCGTCGCGCGCGGGGGCGAAGCCGAGTGGAATCAGCCAAACGCTGACAGCGAAATCCGGCAGGAATGCAGCGGGAATGCAGCAGCGAAACACCCGTTGCATCGATGCAAGATTCGTCAACTCGGACTCCACCATCGCCGTTATTTGACTATGATGAAGTAAAGACTTCGCAACATGACAGGTCGCCAGGCCGGGGTGGTGTGCCACGAACGTTGCGCGAAGCCTTGGGGGTAGCACTACCTACGCCTCGGACGTGAACTCTGACGGGAGTGAGGTATGGACATTTTTGGCCATTACGCTACGCGGTTCGAAGCTCGCAAGGAAGAGGAATACAGCATCCAGGAATACCTGGAGATCTGCAAGAAAGATCCGACTGCCTACGCGACCGCTGCCGAACGCATGCTCGCCGCGATCGGTCAGCCTGAGCTGGTGGATACCCACCACGATCCCAGGCTGTCCCGCCTGTTTTTCAACAAGGTCATTCGCATCTATCCGGCCTTCCGCGACTTCTACGGCATGGAGGACACGATCGAGCAGATCGTCTCGTTCTTCAAGCACGCCGCGCAGGGCCTGGAAGAGCGCAAGCAGATCCTGTATCTGCTCGGGCCTCCCGGCGGCGGCAAGTCCTCGCTCGCGGAGAAGCTGAAGGCGTTGATGGAACAGATCCCCATCTACGCGCTCAAGGGTTCGCCCATCCACGAGTCGCCGCTCGGCCTGTTCTCGCCCGAAGAAGACGGCAAGATCCTGGAAGAGGACTACGGCATCCCGCTGCGCTACCTGAACACGATTGCCTCGCCATGGGCCGTCAAGCGCCTGCACGAGTTCAACGGCGACATCACCAAGTTCAAGGTGGTGAAGCTGCGTCCGTCGGTGCTGTCGCAGATCGCGATCTCGAAGACCGAGCCGGGCGACGAGAACAACCAGGACATCTCGTCGCTGGTGGGCAAGGTGGACATCCGCAAGCTCGAGGACTTCCCGCAGGACGATCCGGACGCGTACTCGTATTCCGGCGGCCTGTGCCTGGCCAACCGCGGCCTGCTCGAGTTCGTTGAAATGTTCAAGGCGCCGATCAAGGTGCTGCACCCGCTGCTGACCGCGACCCAGGAAGGCAACTACAAGGGCACGGAAGGCTTCGGCGCGATCCCGTTCGACGGCGTCATCCTGGCGCACTCGAACGAGGCTGAGTGGCAGACCTTCAAGGCGGACAAGAACAACGAGGCGTTCCTCGACCGGATCTATATCGTCAAGGTCCCTTACTGCCTGCGTGTGTCCGACGAGGTCAAGATCTACGACAAGCTGTTGCGCAGCAGTTCGCTGTCGGCCGCCCCGTGTGCGCCCAACACGCTGAAGATGATGGCGCAGTTCGCGGTGCTGACCCGCATCAAGGAGCCCGAGAACTCCAACATCTTCTCGAAGATGCGTGTATACGACGGCGAGAGCCTGAAGGACGTGGACCCGAAGGCGAAGTCGTACCAGGAATACCGCGACTACGCCGGCATCGACGAGGGCATGAACGGGCTGTCGACGCGCTTCGCGTTCAAGGTCCTGTCCAAGGTCTTCAACTTCGACAACACCGAAGTGGCGGCCAACCCGGTGCACCTGCTGTACGTGCTCGAGCAGCAGATCGAGCGCGAGCAGTTCCCGCCGGAGCAGGAAGCCAAGCTGCTGTCGTATATCAAGGAGTACCTGACCACGCCGTTCGTGGAGTTCATCGGCAAGGAAATCCAGACCGCCTACCTGGAGTCGTATTCGGAGTACGGGCAGAACATCTTCGACCGCTATGTGGTGTTCGCCGACCTGTGGATCCAGGACCAGGAGTACCGCGATCCCAACACCGGCGAAATCCTCGACCGCAACGCGCTGAACGACGAGCTGGAGAAAGTGGAAAAACCCGCGGGTATCTCGAACCCGAAGGACTTCCGCAACGAGATCGTCAACTTCGTGCTGCGGGCGCGGGCCAACAACGGTGGCAAGAACCCGGTCTGGACCAGCTATGAAAAGCTGCGGATGGTGATCGAGAAGCGCATGTTCTCCACCACGGAGGACCTGCTGCCGGTGATCTCGTTCAACGCCAAGTCTTCGCGCGAAGACCAGGACAAGCACGAGAACTTCGTCAACCGCATGGTCGAGAAGGGGTACACGCCCAAGCAAGTGAGACTGTTGGTGGAGTGGTATCTGCGCGTAAGAAAGTCATCGTAACGGCGCCGCGGAACAGGTCTCTCAACGAGGGCAACATATGGCTACGGTCATCGATCGGCGCGAAAACGGCGGCAACAAGAGTGCCGTCAACCAGCAACGCTTCATCAAGCGCTACCGCGAGCAGATCCGGCAAGCGGTGGCAAAGGCGGTGTCCGGCCGGAAGATCATGGACATCGAGCAGAGCGGGCAGGTGTCCATTCCGGTCAAGGACATCAGCGAACCGATCTTCCACCACGGCCCGGGCGGGCGGCGCGAGTGGATTCACCCTGGCAACAAGAAGTTCGTCAAGGGCGATTCCTTCGACCGCCAGCAGCAGGGCGGCGGCGGGACCGGTTCGCGGGCCAGCGACAGCGGCGAGGGCGAGGACGATTTCGTCTTCACGCTGTCGCGCGAGGACTTCCTCAATTTCTTCTTCGAGGACATGGCGTTGCCGGACCTGGCCAAGCGCCACCTCGCCAAGATTGCCGAGGTGCGCAAGGTGCGCGCCGGCTACTCCATCGACGGCACGCCGTCCAACCTGTCGATCCTGCGCACCATGCGCAGCTCGCTGGGGCGGCGCATCGCCTTGTCCAGCCCTTACCAGAAGCGCCTGCGGCAACTGGAGCTGGCCTACGCCGAGGCGCTCGAAAAGGATGGACCGTACGCCGAAGGCACGCTTGAACTGATGGAAAAGATGCGGCACCTGCGCGCCTGCATCGACCGCGTGCCGTTCATCGAGAAGCTCGACCTGCGCTACAACAACCGCGTGCTCAAGAAGCGCCCGCAGGCCCAGGCGGTGATGTTCTGCCTGATGGACGTGTCCGGCTCGATGGACGAGAGCCGCAAGGACCTGGCCAAGCGCTTCTTCATGCTGCTGTACCTGTTCCTGAAGCGCAACTACGAGCGCATCGACGTGGTGTTCATCCGCCATCACACCGTGGCGAAGGAAGTCGAAGAGGAAGATTTCTTCCACTCGCGCGAGTCCGGCGGTACCGTCGTGTCGAGCGCGCTGAAGCTGATGGTCGAGGTCATCCACGACCGCTATCCGCCCAGCCAGTGGAACATTTACTGCGCGCAGGCCTCCGACGGCGACAACTGGGCCGGCGATTCCGAGCTGTGCGGGCGGCTGCTGCGCGAGTCGATCCTGCCGCTGGTGCAGTATTACGCCTATGTGGAGGTGGCATCGGAAGAGCCGCAGAACCTCTGGGAAGAGTATCTGACGGTGAAGAGCCAGTTCGATCACTTTGCGATGCAGCGCATCATCGGCGCCGACGAAATCTACCCGGTGCTGCACGACCTGTTCCAGAAACGCGCGGCATAATCAGTGCTGGCCGGCCGTTGCCGGCTGGCCGCGGTGAAGAAGGCAAACGGCAAGACAGGGGTCCGGCGGCGCGCCCGTGCCGCAAGCACCGGCCTGCCTGTCTTGCGCGGACAAAAGGGGCGAAGATGGCTTATCTGTCCACGGGTTCGGAATGGACCTTCGAGCTGATCAACCGGTATGACCGCGAGATTTCCCGCATCGCCGGCGAATTCGGCCTGGATACCTATCCCAACCAGATCGAGATCATCACCGCGGAGCAGATGCTTGACGCCTATGCGTCAGCGGGGCTGCCGGTGGGCTACAGCCACTGGTCCTACGGCAAGCACTTCCTGGCGTCGGAGCGCAGCTACCAGCGCGGCCACATGGGGCTGGCCTACGAGATCGTCATCAACTCCAATCCCTGCATCGCCTACCTGATGGAGGAGAACACCATGCCGATGCAGGCGCTGACGATTGCGCATGCCTGCTACGGCCACAATTCCTTCTTCAAGGGCAACTACCTGTTCCGCACCTGGACCAACGCGGATGCCATCGTCGACTACCTGCTGTTCGCCAAGAACTACGTGGCCGAGTGCGAGCAGCGCTACGGCGAGCAGGAGGTGGAACTGCTGCTCGATTCCTGCCACGCGCTGCAGAACTACGGCGTGGACCGCTACAAGCGGCCCAAGAAGCTGTCGATCACCGAGGAAAAGGCGCGCCAGGCCGACCGCGAGAACTACCTGCAGATGCAGGTCAACGACCTCTGGCGCACGCTGCCCAAGCACCGGCCGCACGCGCTGGCGTCGGAAGATGAAACCGCCGAGCCGGATGTGCCGTTCCCGCCCGAGCCGCAGGAAAACCTGCTGTATTTCATCGAGAAGAACGCGCCCAAGCTGGCACCGTGGCAGCGCGAGATCGTGCGCATCGTGCGCAAGATCGCGCAGTATTTCTACCCGCAGCGCCAGACCAAGGTGATGAACGAAGGCTGGGCCACGTTCTGGCACTACACCATCATCAACCAGCTGTACGAAGAAAAGCTGGTCAACGACGCCTTCATGATGGAGCTGCTGCAGGCCCACACCAACGTCATCTACCAGCCGCCGTACCACAGTCCGTACTACAGCGGCATGAATCCCTACACGGTCGGCTTCCTGATGTTCCAGGACCTGCGCCGCATGTGCGAGAACCCCACCGACGAGGACTACCGCTGGGCGCCCGAGATCGCCGGCACCGACTGGCGCAAGACGTTGGACTTCGCCATGCGCAACTTCAAGGACGAGAGCTTCCTGCTGCAGTTCCTGTCGCCGCGCGTGATCCGCGAACTGAAGCTGTTTTCGGTGCTGGACGATGACCGCGAAGGCAAGCTGCGCGTGACCGCGATCCATGACGACGAGGGCTACCGCGCCATCCGCCAGCTGATGGCGGCGCAGTATGACCTGTCCAGCATGGAGCCCAATATCCAGGTCACCAACGTCGATGTCGGCGGCGACCGCTCGCTGACGCTGCGCCACCTGCAGAGCGACCGGCGCCCGCTGGCGCACAACTTCGATGAAGTGGTGCGGCACGTGACCCGGCTGTGGGGCTTTACCGTGCGGCTGGAGGTGGCCTATGAAGACGGCCGCACCGAGCTCAAGTACGAATGCAAGCCTGAGCGCCGCCACCGGCGCCCGCATGGCAGCGGGCTGAGCCTGGCCGCCTGATCCCCACGCGGCACCCGCGCGCCCGCCGCTTCAGCCGGCGGGCGACGGCTCGCACCATCCGCGCACCAGTTCCACCGCGTTGCGCTCCGGGCTGGCGCAGACCGCCTCGCCCAGCACGCGGCTCCACCAGCGTTCGGACCCGTCCGCCACGCGCCACGCATGCAGCCGGCGGGTGTAGAGCTGCAGGTCATATTCCTCGGTAATGCCGATGGCGCCGTGCACGGCATGGGCGATCGCGGCCACCGGCGTGACCGCGTCGCTGGCGCGCAGCTTGCCGATCGCCACGCGCAGGCGGTCGGGGGTGGCGCCGTCGCTGTCGCAGGCCAGCTGCGCCGCCACGCGCGCCGCGGCGACATGCTCGGCCATCTCGCTGACCTGGTGCTGGATCGCCTGGAACTTGCCGATGGCGCGGCCGAACTGCTGGCGGTCGTTCGCGTATTGCAGCGTCAGGTCGAGCACATGCGACAGCGCGCCTGCCAGCTGCGCCGCGTGCAGGCAGGCGCCCAGCGTGCGCATGGTGCCAGCCGGCAGCAGGCATGCCGCGGTCGCGGTCGCGGTGGCGTCGGGGCGCGGCACGCGCAGCGTCAGGTCGCCGTGCGCGCCGGTCGCCTCGGCGCGCGCCGCCGCGGCGGGCAGCAGCAGGCAGCGCTCGCCGTCCTGCAGCAGGAACCACTGCGCATGGCGGGCGTCCGCCACCAGCGTGGCCGCAGCGCCATCGTCGAAGCTCGCCAGCGCGATCGGGCCGTCGGGCAGCGCGACGTCGCAGGCATGCAGCAGCGCGCGCGCAAAGATGGTCTGCGCCAGCGGCAGTGGCATGGCATGGCGTCCTGTGACGAACAGCACCGGCGCCAGCTCGCGCAGCGCCAGCGCCGCGCCGCCGGCGGATTCCGGCAGCAGGCAGTCGGCGAAGCCGCTTTCGCGCAGCGCTTGCCATAGTGGCTGCGGGTCGGCTTCCTGTTCCAGCGTGCGCACCGTGGCGGGCGTGCAGCAGTCGCGCAGCAGCGCGTCGAGGGCATCGGAGTAGGCGTTATGCATGGGCAATCTCGTTCAGGATGGCGGTCGGCGGGAGCGGATCAGCGCAGGCCCAGCCCGCGCGCGATCATGCCGCGCAGGATTTCGCGGGTGCCACCGCGCAGCGAGTACGACGGCGCGATCTGCGTCACATAGGCCAGAGTGCGGTACAGCGCCCCGTCGGCCGCGAGTGCCGGTTCGTCACCCAGCGTGGCTTCCACCAGCGCCGGCACCGACTGCTCGAAGGTAGTGCCCAGGTCCTTGACCAGCGCCGCTTCCACCACCGGGCTTTCGCCCGCGGCCAGCCGCGCCGTGACCGCCAGCGACATCGCGCGCAGCACCGCCAGGTGCCCGGCCAGGCGGCCCGCGGTGATGGTGTCGCGCCGCGCCGGCGGCAGCCGGCGCAGCGCGTCGAGCCAGGTGTCGAGCAGCACCACGCTGGAATACAGCCGTTCCGGTCCGCTGCGCTCGAACGCCAGCTCGGCGTTGACCTGCTCCCAGCCGCTGCCTTCGTTGCCGACCAGCGCATCCGGCGCCAGCGCGACGTCGTCGAAGGTCACTTCCGAGAAATGCGCATCGCCGGTCAGGTCCCGGATAGGCCGCACCGTGACGCCCGGCGCATGCAGGTCGACGATGAACTGCGACAGCCCGGCCTGCCGGTCCTGCGGCGTGCCCGAGGTGCGCACCAGCGCGATCATGAAGTGGCAGCGGTCGGCGTTGGTGGTCCAGATCTTGCGCCCGTTCAGGCGCCAGCCGCCGTCCGGCTGTCTCACCGCGCGCGTGGCGACGCTGGCCAGGTCCGAGCCGGAGTTGGGCTCGCTCATGCCGATGCAGAAGAAGGCTTCGCCGCGGCTGATCGCCGGCAGGTAGCGCGCCTTTTGCGCGTCATTGCCGTAGCGCAGGATCAGCGGGCCGCTCTGGCGATCGGCGATCCAGTGCGCCGAGACCGGCGCGCCGCAGGCCAGCAGTTCCTCCACCAGCACGAAGCGCGAGAACGGGTCCAGCCCCGCGCCGCCGTACTGCGCCGGCAGCGTGATGCCGACCCAGCCGCGCGCGGCCAGTGCCCGGCTGAAGCCGGCATCGAAGCCCATCCACGAGCGCGCCCGCGTTTCCGGCGGCAGCGCCGGCAGGTGCTGGTCCAGGAAGGCGCGCACCTCGGCGCGGAACGCCTCGGCGTGGGGCGGCAACGTGGTGAGGGTGAAGGTGGAGAGCAATGCGGTCACGTTTGAGTCCTGTCGCTTGATATTGCAGAGGCGTGCGTTGGATTGCCCGCAGCGTCACCGACCCGCCAGCAGCCGGCGCGCGGTGTAGGTCATCACCTGTTCCCCGCGCTGGTTGAACACCTCGATGCGCGAATCCACCACGGCGCGGCCGTGGCGCGAGGTCGGGCGGATGCCGGTCACGGTCACGGTGGCATGGATGGTGTCGCCGACCAGCACCGGGCCGTGGATCTGCTGCGTCAGCTCCAGCATCGCCAGCCCGGTGCCCTGGATCATGGTCTGCAGGATGAAGCCCTCGATCAGCGTATAGGTCAGTGCCGCCGGCACCGGCCGGCCCTGGATCGCGCCCCCGTCATAGCCGGCCTCGATGAAGATGGCCTCGACCATGCCGGTGACCGAGATGAAGTTGACCAGGTCAGTCTCGGTCACGGTGCGGGAGAAGGTGCGGAAGGCCTGGCCCTCGTGCAGGTCTTGCCAGTAGAAGCCCTGGCCCAGGCGGGGCAGTTCGGCATGCGTCATGGTGCCTCCGTGGCGGGGGCGCAGTGCGCCGCGCCGCTCCGTTGCAGTTGTGCGATCTGTTCTTCAGCGAGGCCGGCTTCGGCCAGCACCGCGCGGGTGTGTTCGCCCAGCCGCGGCGGCACCGCCAGCGGCGCGCGCTGGCCGTCGAAACGCACCGGCGCGCCGGGAAAGCGCAGCTTGCCCATGGCCGGATCGTCGGCGGTCTCGAAAAAGCCGGTGGCGGCCAGGTGCGGATCTTGGGGCAGGTCGTCGAGCGTGTTGATGCGCGCCACCGGAATCTGCAGCCGTTCGCACAGCGCCACCCAGTGCGCGGTGCCGTGCGCCTGCACGATCTCGCCGGTCAGTTCGTACAGGGTCTCGATATGCTCGGTGCGGGCGGCGATGTCGGCAAAGCGCGCATCGGCAGCCAGCTCGGGGCGTCCGGCCGCGTTGAAGAAGTCGCGCCAGTGCGCATCGGTGTACGGCATCATGCAGACATGGCCGTCGGCGCTGCGGTAGGGGCGGCGCAACGGCGCCAGCACACGCGGATAGCCGCTCGGGCCGCGCGGCGGGTCGAAGTGGCGGCCGTAGAAGTGCTCGACCAGGTTGAACGCCACCATCGATTCGAACATCGGCACCTCGACCAGCGTGCCATGGCTGGTGCCGCCGTCGTCCTGGCGCCGCGCGCGGCCGGCCAGCGCCGCGCATACCGACAGCGCCGCCACCAGCCCGCTGGTCTTGTCCGCGGCAATGGTGGGAAAGTAGCGGCTGTCGCCGGTCTGCGCCGCCATCAGCGCGGCATTGCCCGACAGGCCCTGGATGATGTCGTCGTAGGCCGGCCGGCCGCCATAGGGACCGTCCTCGGCAAAGCCGAGCAGGCTGACGAAGACCAGGTCCGGATGCCGCGCCCGCACCGTGTCGGGATCGAGCCCGAGCGCCGCCAGCTTCAGCGGGCGCATGCTGTGCATCAGCACGTCGGCAGTGTCCAGCACGCGCGCCAGCGCGGCCTGTGCCGCCGGCTGCTTCAGGTCCAGCACCACGCTGCGCTTGCCGCGATTGACCCCCAGGAAGATCGCCGCCATGCCGGGTTCGGCGGCGGGCCCGGTGCGGCGCGTGGAATCGCCCTCGGGCGGCTCGACCTTGATCACGTCGGCGCCCAGGTCGGCCAGCCACTGGCTGGCATACGGCCCCATCACCACCGTGGACAGGTCGACCACGCGGATGCCTGCAAGCGGCAGCATAGTGTCTCCGGTCTTTTGTACTGTGGGCCACAGGGTAGATCAGTGCGGACCGGCTGGTCTAATATTAGTTTTTTAGCAATCGATATCCACCGGATATTGGACCCCATGGACCTGCGCCAACTGCAGCAGTTTGTCGCTCTGGCCGAAACCGGCAATTTCCACCGCGCCGCCGAGCGGCTGCACATGGCGCAGCCGCCGCTTTCGATCTCGATTCGCAAACTGGAAGAACAGCTCGGCACGGCGCTGTTCGTGCGGACCTCGCGCGGGGTGCGGCTGACGCAGGCGGGCGAGGCCGCGCTGCATGACGCGCGCCGGGCGCTGTTCCACGCGCAGCAGGCGCGCGCCGCGGCGATGGCGGCGGGGCAGGGCGAGCGCGGCGCGCTGCGCATCGGCTTTATCGGGTCGGCCACCTATGCGCTGCTGCCCAAGCTGATCCCGGCCTTCCGCGCCGCGCATCCCGGCATCGAGCTGATCCTGCATGAATCCACCACCGCCGCGATCCTGGACCGCCTGGAGAAGCACCAGATCGATGCCGGGCTGGTGCGCTTCCCGGTCCTGAGCAGCGGCGGCTATGCGCTGACGCCGCTGGAGAACGATGTCTTTGTCGCCGCGGTGCCGGCCGACAGCCCGCTGGCGCGAGAGCAAGCCGTCGCGCTGCGCGCGCTGGCCGACCAGCCCTTCATCATGTATCCGGCGGCGCAGGTGCCCAACCTGCATGCGGTGGCGATGCTGCTGTGCCAGCAGGCGGGCTTCGTGCCGCGCGTCACGCAAGAGGCGGTGCAGGTGCAGACCCAGGTAAGCCTGGTGGAAAGCGGCCTGGGGGTGGCGCTGGTGCCCAGCGTGGCGGCGCGCTATGCCAACCGGCGCGTGCGTTTCCTGCCGTTGTCCAGTCCACGGCCGGCGGGCCGCATCGGCATTGCGCTGGCGGCGCGTCCCGATGATGGCGACCGCCAGGTGCAGCGCTTCCTGGCGGCGGCGCAGGCCGCGGTGAAGTAGCCCGCGCAGCGGTGCGCCGCTTCAGGCGGCGCGTGGGCGCGGGGCGCGCGGCCGGATCGCGGAACTCACGCCGGCCCGCTCCAGGTTCACGCCGGGCAGCAGGTGCAGCAGCCGCACCAGTTCCGACTGGCGGTGCGTGCCGGTCTTGCGCAGCGTGTCGCGGATATGCACGCGCACGGTATGGGGCGAAAGGAACTCGCGCTCGGCGATCTCATTGAGGGTTTCGCCGGCGGCCAGCCGGATGGCGATGATGCTCTCCTTGCGCGACAGCCCGAACAGCGAGGTCAGCACGCCGGCGTCCAGCACCGAGCGCGATTCGGAGTTGCCCAGCAGCAGCATGGCCGCCGGCAGTTGCCACGGGCCTTCCACCGGCTGGCGCGATACCAGCGGGGTGACGATGATGGGGACCGGCTGCCCGCCCGAAGTGATATGCATCCACGAGCCCGACGCGGCGTCGGCGCCACGCCCGCGCATGGCGCCGTCGAGCAGCTTGCGCAGCACCGCCTGCAGCGTGTCGCTGTGGGCACGCAGCACGCCGTCCTGCAGCGACAGGTGGCTGTCGGCCTGTACCAGCGCTTCGGCCCAGCTGTTGGCATAGCGCACGCGCAGGTCGGCCTGCAGCACCATCACGCCGAAGTCCAGGGTGTCGAGCCCGGCCAGGCCCAGACTGGCCAGCCCGCTCAGTTCAAAGTTGCGCTGCTGCATGCGCGCCGCGCGCACCCAGTGCGGCATGACGTGCGACAGGCGCCGCTCGCGCTGGCCGGTGCTGATGCTGCCGGCGTTGGTGCCGCTCATCAGCACGCACACTTCGGCGTTCTCGACCAGCCGGATGCCTTGCTCCAGCTCGCTGCAGGCCAGCGCCGCGGCATCGGTCGCCGCGCCGCCGCAGCACAGCGCGGCCGCGTCGAGGGGGGCGGGGCCGGCACCGTGGCAAGCGCCGTCGAGCATCCGGGGCAGACGGTCGGGCAGGCTGGCGCCACCGGTGAAGCAGCCGTGCGGCGTCACGCCCAGCCGGGCATGGCCGGCCAGCTTGTCCCAGATCAGGTAACGCGGGCTGACGGTGCAGGTGTACCGTGAAAAGAGGTCGAGAGCGGCGGGCATGGCCGCGACATCGAGCGCGGACTCATAGATGGAGTCGACCAGACGATGGAAGTCTTCGTCCGTTGTCGGGTGTTCGCCCATGTTCAGATCCCCCGGTGGCAAACGCCTCTTGCTCTGCGCCACGGCAAGTGGCTACATCCCTTTGTGTTATCGGTTCCGTTCTGGCGTTCTGTAGTGGCGCCGATACGGGCTGCTGCTGGCTGCTGCGCGCAGCGCCTTGTCGGTCGCGCTGGCCGTGCCGCAATCATGCCAAACAATGTTGTATGTTTTATACCCCGTGATTGGGAGGGGAAACCCTGATTGTGCGGCGCAAAATTTCTGACCCGCCCTCGCGCGGGCCTGTCAGCCGCCGCGGCCGCGCGTGCCCCAGCCAAGGTAAAGCCCAGTCACTGCGGCGCCCCCTTCGGTGCCGGTTCGCCGACGGGCAGCTCCGCCGTCCCGCCGTCTACCTGGATGGTCAGGTTCGGCGACGCCATGCGGATGCCGCTGGCGTCGAAGTTGCGCTTGAGCCTGGCATTGAAGGCGCGCGTGATTTCCGCCTGCATCAGCGGCCGGGTCTTGATCTGGGCCAGCACCACCGGGCCGCTCGGGTCGAAGCGGTCCAGGCCCAGGATCTCGAGCCCGGACATCAGCTTGTGGCCGTAGCGGTGGTCGCGTGCCAGCTCGGCGCCGGTGGCGCGGATCAGGTCCAGCGCCCGGTCCAGGTCGCTCTGGTAGCTGATGCCGATACTGAGCACGGCATAGCCGTAGCCGCGCGACAGGTTCTTGACGGCCTTGATCTGGCTGTACGGCAGCGTGTGCAGCGCGCCGCGGCCATCGCGCAGCTTCACGGTGCGGATGGTCATGGCTTCGACCACGCCGGCGTGGTCGGGCAGCTCGATCGAGTCGCCGATGGCGATGGAATCCTCGACCACGATAAACAGGCCGGTGATCAGGTCCTGCACCAGGCTTTGCGCGCCGAAACCGATGGCCAGGCCGACCACCCCCGCGCCCGCCAGCAGCGGCGTGACGTTGACCCCCAGGTTGGCGAGCACCACGATCACGGTCAGCACCAGCAGGCCGATGAACGAGGCATTGCGCACCAGCGGCAGGATGGTCCTGGCGCGCAGGCTGGGCTGCGCCGCGCGCGCGTGCGAGGGCGACAAGGACTGCATGATGGCGGTATCGATCAGCAGCCAGACCAGCCAGGCCAGCAGCACGGTGCTGGTGACGCGCACCGCGGCCTCGGTCAGGTGGCGTGCGGTGGCCGACGACTCGGCCAGCCGCACCAGCGAAGAGCCCCACACGCGCATGACCATTTCCACGAACCCTGCCCACACCACCACGCGTGCCAGCGCCAGCGCAAAGCGCCCGAAGCGCTGCAGGTAGGCCGAGCGGCGCCGGTCGCGGATGCGCGGTGCGCGCGCGTCGGCCTTGGGCGAGCGCCCCAGCACCATGGTCAGCAGCAGCGCGGCGACAAACAGTGCCACCGATGCCACCGTGCGGCGCAGGAACACGTCGGCATGGCCCGTGGCCAGCACCGTGCCGATCACCGACGCCACGACCACGGCCAGCACCGGCAGGTGCCAGGCGTGCCCGGCCAGGCGCAGCAGGTCGGTCACGGCGGGATGGGTCTGGCGGAAGGGCAGCGGCCGCTGGCTGATCAGCTGGCCGATCTGGCGACGGAAACACAGCGCGAACGCTCCGATGCCGAGCGCCGCGGCGATATTGGCCAGGGTGGAAACCAGCGCCGACAGGTTGCTGCCCAGCAGCGCGACCATGCGGCCGTCGGCGGCGCCGTTGCCCAGTGCCGCCAGCGCACCGGTGCAGAACAGCAGCCACGGCGAACGCGCCAGCAGTTGCCGCACCGCCAGTTGCCTGTGCGCGCTGCGGAACAGCGCGAAGATGACCTGGCACACCGCGGCGGCGATCGCGCCGGCCACGATCGCGTAGGCCACCAGCACCGCGGCGACGCTGGCTGGCGATTGCCCGAACAGGTGCCGGGCCAGCAGCAGCGTCAGCCCGAAGGCCACCACCCATGGCCCGATATGGCGCAGCATGTAGAGGCCGACGTCGACCCACGAGGGCAGTTCAGGGAGCTTGCCGCGCGGCGCGCGCGGGGTGCCTGCGGTGCGCCGCCGCAACCGCAGCCGATGGCCGGCCTCGTACAGCAGCCAGCCGCACACCGCCCATGCCGCCAGCACCAGCGCGAATTCGCGCAGCGAGTCCAGGCCGGAGCGCGTGCCGCCCTGCGTCAGCGCGGCGCGCCACTCCTCGGCCGCGAAGCGTGTGCGCCAGCTCCAGTATTGCCACGGGCCGCGGCCTTCGCGCAGGTGCGAGTCGACCTCGTCCAGCATCTGCGCCATGGCGCCGATCAGCCCGGGCGCTGAGGCCGCGGCCGGCGGCGCCATCGCCGCTGACGCCGCCAGGCCCTGCCGCAGGGTTTGCAGCTGGCCCACCAGCGCACGCCGCTCGCGGTCGTCCTGCAGCGTGGCGATGACCTGGTCCAGCGATTGCGCCAGCGGCATGCTGGCGGCGGGGGCGCTGGCGGGGGCCGCGGGTTTTTCCGCCGACGCCAGCAAGGCGGCGAGCGGGCCGGCGGCGGCCGCGGGCATGGCGCACAGCAGCGCCAGCAGGCCGGCCAGCCAGGCCAGGGCGGCATGCCGGCGGCGCCGGAGGAAGGCGTGAGGTTCGGGTTTGCGCATGGCGGGTAATCGTCTGCCGGCTCGCGCCGGCGCCGGAATGGCCATCGATCGCGCCACTGTAACGCATCGGTCGCGTGGTGTGCCGGGCGGCGTTCTGGCGCGCGCATCGGGCGCATTCGTCGCATTCGTCGCTTCAGACGATGCATTGGCGGCGCCGATCCCCGAATCTCGAACCCACTCCGGTACAGGCGCTTCTCGCGCCTGCCGGCTTCAACCAGAACGCGGCCGCGCAGCGCCGGCCGCACGGGATCAAGAGACAAAGGAAAGACGGCATGGAACTCAATGCATCGGTATCGGCGGTGGTGACGGGCGGCGCTTCGGGGCTGGGTGCGGCAACGGCGCGGGCGCTGGCGGCACAGGGCGTGCGCGTGGCCCTGTTCGACCTGAACGCCGAGAAGGGCGAGGCGCTGGCGCGTGAACTCGGCGGCGTGTTCTGCCAGGTCAACGTGACCTCCGAGGCCGAGGTCGAGGCTGGCTTTGCCAAAGCGCGCGCCGCCATCGGCCAGGAGCGCATCCTGGTCAACTGCGCCGGCACCGGCAATGCCATCAAGACCGCTTCGCGTTCCAAGGAAGCGCCGGACCAGATCAAGCATTTCCCGTCCGATGCCTTCGAGCGCATCATCCAGATCAACCTGATCGGCACGTTCCGCTGCATCGCGCGTTCGGCCGCCGGCATGCTGACGCTGGACACCGCCGGCGGCGAGCGCGGCGTGATCATCAACACCGCGTCGGTGGCGGCGCAGGACGGCCAGATGGGGCAGGCGGCGTACTCGGCATCGAAGGCCGGCGTGGTCGGCATGACGCTGCCGATCGCGCGCGACCTGGCGGGCGAGGGCATCCGCGTCAACACCATCCTGCCGGGCATCTTCAATACGCCGCTGCTGCAGGGCGCGGCCGAGAACGTCAAGGCCGCGCTGGCGGCCTCGGTGCCGTTCCCGAAGCGCCTGGGCCAACCGGAAGAATTTGCCTCGCTGGCCGTCGAGATGTGCCGCAACGGCTATTTCAACGGCGAGTCGGTGCGCCTGGATGGCGCCATCCGCATGGCGCCGCGCTGAACCCGCGACTGGCCTGTCGCGATGGGCGGATCCGCGTCACGCGAGTCCGCCCATGGCACGATATTTTGGGAGACGCGGATGGATTTCACCTACCTGACGACGCTGCCTCACGCGGTGCGCCATTTCGCGCGCCTGCGGCCCGAGGCGGTGGCGTATTCATTCGAAGGCCGGCAGACCACGTACGCCGCGTTCGAGCGCAACACGGACCGCGTGGCGCAGGCGCTGCTGGCCGAAGGCTTGCGCGCGGGCGATCGCATCGGCTATGTCGGCAAGAACAGCGACCACTACTTTGAACTGCTGCTTGGCGCGGGCAAGACCGGGGCGGTGATGGCGCCGGCGAGCTGGCGCCTGGCGCCGCCCGAGGTGGAGTTCATCCTCGGGCATTGCGATGCGGTGGTGCTCTTTGTCGGCGCCGAGTCGGCGGCGATGGTGCGCAACCTGCTGCCGGCGCTGCCGCTGGTGCGCAAGGTGGTGGTGATGGAGCCGTGCGACGGGCAGGGCGACTGGCCGTGCTACACCGACTGGCGCGACGCGCATCCGGCCACGCCGCCCGCGCATGAGCCGGCCGCGCACGACGTGGTGCTGCAGCTGTACACGTCCGGCACCACCGGGCGGCCCAAGGGGGCGATGCTGACGCACCGCAACCTGACCATCGGCACCGAGGTCAGCGAGCGCGAACACCTGGCGTGGTCGCACTGGGTGGCCGACGACATTTCGCTGGTGGCGATGCCGGTGGCGCATATCGGCGGCTCCGGCTGGGGCCTGCGCAATCTGCTGTCGGGCGCGAAGGGCGTGGTCGCGCGCGAGTTCGATCCGCGCGCGGTGCTCGACTTCATCGAGCACGAGCGCGTCAGCAAGCTGTTCCTGGTGCCGGCGGCGATGCAGATCGTGCTGCGCGACCCGCGCGCGCGCCAGGTCGACTATTCGCGCCTGAAGTACTTGCTGTACGGCGCTGCGCCGATTCCGGCGGCCCTGCTGCGCGAAGGCATCGAAGTGTTCGGCTGCGGCTTCGTGCAGCAGTACGGTATGACCGAGACCACCGGCACCATCGTCGCGCTGCCGCCCGAGGACCACACCACCGACGAGGTGCCGCGCATGCGCGCCGCGGGCAAGGCGCTGCCGGGCGTCGAACTGAAGGTGGTGGACTATGAAGGGCGCCAGCTGGCGCCGGGCGAGGTCGGCGAAGTGGTGGTGCGCTCGCAGCACAACATGGCCGGCTACTGGAAGCAGCCCGAAGAAACGGCGCGCACCATCGACGCCGACGGCTGGCTGCGCACCGGCGACGCCGGCTACATGGATGCCGAGGGCTACCTGTACATCCACGACCGCGTCAAGGACATGATCATCAGCGGTGGCGAGAACGTCTATCCGGCCGAGGTCGAAAGCGCCATCTACGGCCATCCGCAGGTGGCCGACGTGGCCGTGATCGGCGTGCCGGACGAGAAGTGGGGCGAGGCGGTCAAGGCCATCGTCGTGCTCAAGCCGGGGCAGGCCGCCGACCGCGATGCCATCCTTGCGTGGACACGCCAGCGCGTGGCGGGTTTCAAGGTGCCAAAGAGCATCGAGTTCGTGGACGCGCTGCCGCGCAACCCGTCCGGCAAGCTGCTGCGCCGCAAGCTGCGCGAGCCGTTCTGGGAAGGCATGAACCGGCAGGTGAACTGAGCCATTCAGCCGAGGTATCAAACACTAACGTCATTCCCGCGCAGGCGGGAATCCAGCGTCTTTCAAAGTCACTGGGTTCCTGCCTGCGCGGGAACGACGGTGGCCCTGTTGGCCCTATTCTTTCTTGATCACGCTGACCTTGCCGTCGGCCTCCAGGTATAGCGCCTTGACGCTGTCTATCGACTCGACGCCCTGCTGGCGGTACTTCGCTTCGAGTTCTTCGTCGGTGATGTTCTCGCGCCGCATGTTCTCGTGCAGCTTGACCCCGTCACGCACCAGCAGCACCTTCCTGGCTTCGGCGAAGCGCTGGAAGCTCGGGTATTTGTAAGCCAGGAAGTCGATCAGCCGGTTCCAGATGATGAGCGTGACCACCAGCAGCACGGCGTCGGCCACGCCTTCGCCCTTGCCGGCCATGCCGTTCTGCGCCGCGTCGGCGACGATCACGATCAGCAGCAGGTCGGCGATGCCCATCGAGCCGATATCGCGCCGCACCACGAAGCGGAACAGCAGGAACAGCGACCAGTACATCACCGTGCCGCGCACGATGATTTCGAGCGGCGACATGGTGAAGAAGAGCGCTTCACGCCAGTCGACAGAAAAGTCCATGCCGGCGTCGTTGCAACTTCCTTGCCAGTCTCCAGGCGCGGGCCGGCGGGCGCGCCGTGGCGCCCGCGCCGCTATACCGCAGGTATGGAATGGTAGTTCTTACAGGCACGGCTTGACCGCGCCTGCATGGTGCGCCCAGTCAACCTGTCAGTCGGCCTGGATGCCGAACTCCTTCACCACCTTGGTGTAGCGCGAGGTATCGCTGGCGATCAGCCTGGACAGCACCGCCGGCTCGCCGCCGGAAGGCGTGACGGCGATGGTGGCCATGCGCGCCACCACGTCAGGCATCTTCAGGATTTCGTTGACGTGCGCATTGAGCGTGCGCACCACCTCGGCCGGCATGTTCTTCGGCCCCAGCAGCGCCTGCCAGGCGCCGATCTCGACATCCTTGTAGCCCAGTTCGGCCAGCGTCGGCACGTTGGGCGCGAAGGGCGAGCGCTTCGGGTCGGCCACCGCCAGCGGCACCAGGCTGCCATTGCCGACGTACTGCGAAATCGCGCCGTAGGTGATGTAGGTGACCGGCACCTGGCCGCCGATCACATCGACGATGGCCGGGGCCAGTCCACGATACGGCACCTGGCTGATCTTGATGCCGGCCGACTTGTTGAACAGCTCGCCCATGATGTGCATCGGCGAGCCGTTGCCCGGGGTGGCATAGGTCTCGACCTTGCCGGCCTTGGCGCGCGCCACCAGGTCGCTGACCTTGGTGATGCCGGTGCCCTTGTTGACCACCACGAACAGCGACTGCGTGCCGATCTGGCTGATCGGCGTGAAGTCCTGCTGCACGTCATAGCTGGCGCCGGTGCCGGCGCGCAGCACCAGCGGCGCGATGGCGACGGTGTTGGGCGCGAGCAGCAGCGTATGGCCGTCCGGGTTAGCGCGGGCGACGTAGGCGCTGCCGATGGTGCCGGCGGCGCCGGTGCGGTTTTCCACCACCACGGATTGCTTCAGGCGGGGGGCGAGTTTCTCGGCCAGCATGCGCGCCAGCACGTCGACGTCGCCGCCGGCCGGGTAGGCCACCACGATGGTGACGGGCTTGCTCGGGTATGAACCCTGGGCCAGCGCGCTATTGGCGCCCAGCAGGGCGGCGGGAGCGAGCGTGGCGGCGGCCAGCGTGGCCAGGAGGTGGCGTCGTACGGACTTCATGATCTTCAGACCTCGGTAAAACCGGGCACCGGCCCGGGGGCGGTGCCGCGTGGAGTGGAACCCGGCGCGCGGCGCCGGCGGCGACGATGGATCGACGGGCTCAGAAAATGTGCTTGATGCCGAGCATCGAGCCCCACTGGTTCTCGCCCGGACGCGGGGCCGAACCGGGCGAGCCGCCGCTGACCGACATCGCCAGCTGGCCGCCGTTGTTGATAAAGCCCGCGGTGGCATAGACCGAGGTGCGCTTGCTGAAACTGTAGGTCGCGCGCAGCGCGTACAGCAGGGCCTGGTTGTCGCTGCCGTGATAGTTCAGGAAGTACACCTGCCCGGCCAGGTTGACCGCGGGCGTGATGTCGTGCGAGACGCCGGCGTAGTACAGGTCGCTGACCGGTGTCGGGCTGCCTTCGTTGTCGCGGCGGATCCAGCCGGCGCCGAGCTTGGTGTTCTTCAGCAGCATGTAGCCGCCCAGCGACAGGCGGTCGTCGGTCAGGTTGCTGCTGGTCAGGCCGCCGAAGGCGCCGGGGCCGCCGCGCTGCGAGTCGTACGCCGCGATCACGCCCCAGGTCTTGTTGTCGTAGCCGACCATGGCCGACCATTCGCGGCACGCCTTCTTGTCGGCGGGGTTCTCGCCCGCGCAGTTGGTGCCGGCGGGGCTGGGGCCGGCGTTGACCGCGTCGCGCCCGAAGCTGTAGGTAGCGCCGACGACGAAACCGTTGAAGTTGGCCTTGTAGGCGACCGCGTTGTCGGCGCGCGTATTGGGCAGGTAGCTGTCCAGCGAGCCGGAACCGTAGACGTTGGGGCCGAGGATATCGCTGTCCAGGATGGCCCAGAACAGCATGGTGTACTGGCGGCCGAACGACAACTGGCCGTACGGGTTGCTCAGGCCCACCAGCGCCTGGCGCCCGAACAGGCGGCCGCCCTGGTTGGCGTTGCCGGTGTCGGGCGAGAAGCCCGATTCCAGCACGAACAGGCCCTTGAGCCCGCCGCCCAGGTCTTCGGTGCCGCGGATGCCCCAGCGCGACGGCACCGTGGCGGTGTTGTTGGGCATGCGCACCAGGCCGTCGCCGTTCGCGCCGACATTGCTCACGTATTCAACGCCGCTGTCGATCACGCCATACAGCGTGACCGACGATGACGACGACTGCGCCGAGGCCAGCAGGGGGGAAGCCGCAAGCAGCGCCGCGGCGGTTCGTGCAAGTTTCATCTACCAGTTTCCTTCCGTTTTCCGTCTTGTGGTTGTTTTGCTGTTGCCCTCCAGGCCACTGCGGATGGCGGCACCGGATGTCGTCTTCGCCTCTTTTGTGTTTTATATATGAAACGGCAAACAACATAAGAAACGATGGGCAAAATATAGCCGCGACTTTCCGGAAGATGTGAGGAGGGTTATCCCTAAAGCGGCGTGCCCGGACAACCTCGGTTGGCGTCGCGGCGCCGTTTGGCGGCTGACCTATCGTTAACCCTGATCCCGGCAGCCTATGCGTAGCGCCTATGCTTGAAGGGTTTTACTCGCCAACTATGGTTTTATATATGGAACAAATTCAGCCTCAGGCCCTTGCCGAACCGGACCGCGGCGTGCTCGACACCCTGGACAGCGGCTTTGCCCAGCGCGTGGCACAGGTGGGCGGCGAGCGCGTGGCGTACCGCTGCGGCGGCGGGTCCGGGCCAGTGGTGGTGCTGCTGCACGGCATCAGCTCCGGGGCGGCGTCGTGGCTGCCGTGCGCCAGCCTGCTGGCCGCGCATGCGCGCGTGATCGCCTGGGACGCGCCGGGCTACGGCGATTCGTCGCCGCTGGCGCAGGCCCGGCCGCTGGCCGCGGACTACGCGCGGCGGCTCGAGGGCCTGCTGGAGACCCTGCGCGTGCAGCCGGCACTGGTGGTGGGGCACTCGCTGGGCGCGCTGATGGCGGCCGCCTATGCCGCCACCGCGCGCGTGTTGCCCGCCCGCCTGCTGCTGCTTAGCGTGGCGCAAGGCTACGGCGCCGCCGGCAAGGAGGCGCAGGCCAGCGCGGTGGCAAGCCAGCGGCTGGAGGCGCTGGCATCGCTGGGCGTCGACGGGCTGGCGGAGCGCGGCCCGGCGCGTTTGCTCAGCGAAGCGGCCGATGCGGGCGCGCAAGCCTGGGTGCGCTGGAACATGCGGCGGTTGAACCCGGACGGCTACCGGCAGGCGGTGGCGATGCTGTGTGGCGACGACATCGACGCCTATCTGGCGCGCCGCCCTCAACGCCTGCCGACGCAGATCGCTTGCGGCGGCCGCGACGTCGTCACCACGCCGCCCGCCTGCGCCGCGCTGGCCGAACGCTTCGGCCTGCCGTTCTCGCTGATCCCGGATGCGGGCCATGCCTGCTATATCGACCAGGCCGCCGCCACGGCGCGGCTGATCCGTTCGGCGTTGCCGGACGGCCACTGATTCCCGCGGCGGCGTCCTGCCGCCGGGCCGCATCGGCGGCGCCTCGCTTGCGCCGCACCGCCGGGCAATCTGCCCGATCGCGGGTTAACCCCAGTCAATTTTTACGCCGTCGTTGTCTATAGTCGTACCTGTGTTCAATATCTAAACCAGTGTTTCATTAGTAAAACGTAGCGCGGCAACCGGAAGACGGCCAGCCGCACACGCGGAACACGGTCCCCCTGCTGCAAGACATGGAGCCAAGCGCAATGGAAAGCCTCTCGTACAACCCGAACCTGGTGCCCTGGGAGCGTCCGGCGCCGAACAACGTGGCAGGGAAGGGCCATATCGAGCGACCTGGCAAGGTCGCCAACATCGTCTGGCAGACCCGCGCCAGCGCCCCGAGCGCCTACGAGAACGCGCTGGGCGACGCGCTCGAAGCCGCCTTCGAGGGCGGTGCGCAGAACCCGCAGGAGATCGTGCGCGCGTTCAACGCGGCCGGCTTCCTGACCGTCGACAGCCAGCCCTGGACCGAAGAGCGCTTCCTGTCGGAAATGCGCCGCCTGGGCGCCTGAGCCCCAGCCGCCCCAGCACAGCGTCTTAGCGAGAACCCCATGGAATCGAACAAGCAAGCCCGCGCCGAAGCCCGCCTGAATACCGGCCTGCGCAACTACTGGTACCCGGTCGCCGCCTCGTGGGCCGTGACCCATGCTCCCATCGGCATCACCCGCCTGAGCCAGAACATCGTGCTGTGGCGCGACGGCGCCGGCCAGGTGCATGCGCTGGAAGACCGCTGCCCGCACCGCGGCGCGCGGCTGTCGATGGGCTGGAACCTGGGCGACCGCGTTGCCTGCTGGTACCACGGCGTCGAGGTCGGCGGCGACGGCCAGGTCAAGAGCGTGCCGGCGGTGGAAAGCTGCCCGCTGGAAGGCCGCACCTGCGTGCGCAGCTACCCGGTGCAGGAACAGGCCGGCGCGATCTTCCTGTGGTTCGGCGACCAGGCTCCGCAGGGCGAGGGCAGCCCCGACGAGCTGCGCCTGCCCGAGGAACTGGTCAGCGAGGAACACAGCCACTTCCTGTGCGTGGCGCACTGGGATTGCAACTACCGCTACGCCATCGACAACGTCATGGACCCGATGCACGGCGCCTACCTGCACGCGGTGTCGCACTCGATGGCCTCCGGCGAGAAGTCCGCGGTGATGCAGATCCGCGAGACCGAGCACGGCCTGGTGTTCGAGAAGACCGGCCAGCGCGGCGTCAACTTCGACTGGGTGGAATTCGGCGAGACCGGCACGCTGTGGCTGCGCCTGGCGATCCCGTACCGCGCCAAAGTCGGCCCCGGCGGCCCGTTCGGCATCGTCGGCATGGCAACGCCGGTGGATGAAGACCACTGCATGGTGTTCTTCTGGCGCACCCGCCACGTGCAGGGCTGGGAGCGCGACGTGTGGCGCTTCCTGTATCGCAACCGCCTGGAGCAGCTGCACTGGGACGTGCTGGAGCAGGACCGCGTGGTGCTGGAAATGATGGCCCCCAACGCGCGGGACCACGAGATGCTGTACCAGCACGACGCCGGCATCACGCGCGTGCGCCGTCTGCTCAAGCGCCGCGCCGAGCAGGAAGTCGCCGACGAGCCGGTGGCGATGCTGAAGCCCGCCGGAGCTGCCAGCCATGCCTGAGGCCATCAAGAACCAAACGCTGCTGGCCGGCCGCAAGGTGCTGGTTACCGGCGCCGCGCGCGGCCTGGGCCTGGCCTTCGCCACCTCGCTGGCCGAAGCCGGCGCCAGCGTGGCCATGGCCGACATCCTGGCCGAGCGCCTGCAGCAGGAAGCCGATGCGCTGCGCGCCCGCGGCCTGAAGGTGGTGCCGGTCACGCTGGACCTGTCGGACCCCGCCTCGGTGCAGGCTTGTGCCGACGCCGCGGTGAAGGCCCTGGGCGGCCTCGACGGCCTGGTCAACAACGCTGCCGTGACCGACTCGGGCGGCCGCGCCGCCAGCGCCATCGACATCGCCACCTGGGACCGCGTGATGAACGTCAATGTGCGCGGCACGTGGTTGATGACCACGGCCTGCCTGCCGGCGCTGCGCGCCAGCGGCCGCGGTGCGGTGGTCAACCTGGCCTCGGACACGCCGCTGTGGGGCGCGCCCAACCTGCTCGCCTACGTGGCCAGCAAGAGCGCCATCATCGGCATGACCCGTTCGCTGGCACGCGAGCTGGGCCGCGACCAGATCACGGTGAATGCCGTGGCGCCGGGCCTGACGCTGGTCGAAGCCACCGAATACGTGCCGCAGCACCGGCACGACCTGTACCGCGAGCAGCGCGCTATCTCGCGCGAGCAGCTGCCCGACGATGTCTGCGGCGCGGTGCTGTTTGCCTTGTCCGACCTTGCCCGATTCGTGACCGGCCAGACGCTGGCGGTCAACGGCGGCTTTGTCATGCATTGATCCAGAGCATCCCCCTTTTTCATGACCACACTCGCACACCACCGTCATTTCCGCGCAGGCGGGAATCCAGCGTCTTTAAAGACACTGGGTCCCCGCCTCCGCGGGGACGACGGTATGCGGGTGGCGTCGTGAATTCCGAAGACATTCAATCGAAGGAATCCAAATGAGCGATCTTTCCCAACAGCAAAACATCAAGCGTTCCTGGGACCAGCCGGAGGGCGCCTCGTTCGACCAGTGGATGGAAAGCCGCGTGGCGCGCTTCTCCACGCGCAAGTACGACTGGGACGCGCTCAAGTTCCAGGCCGACTACGACCCCAAGTACCGCCGCGCGCAGATGCGCTACCTGGGTACCGGCGGCACCGGCGTGGCGGCGGACACCAACACCGTGCCGAGCGAGCATTTCACGTTTTCCACGATGATCATCCCGGCCGGCCATGAAGGCCCGTCGCATCTCCACACCGACGTGGAAGAGGTGTTCTTCATCCTGCGCGGCAAGATCAAGCTGATCCTGGAGAAGGACGGCGAGCGTTTCGAAACCATCCTGACCGACCGTGACCTGGTCTCGGTGCCGCCGGGCGTGTACCGCGAGGAAATCAATATCGGCGAGGAAGATGCGCTGATGTGCGTGATGCTCGGCGCCAAGAAGCCGATCACGCCGACCTACCCGCCAGAGCATCCGCTGACGAAGGTCAAGCGCTGATCCGCCATCGGTCCGACCGCACGCCCCGACCATGAGCACCAACGCCATCCCGACGACGCCCGCCGCCAGCGAGACCCCGGACAAGTACATCGTCCCGGGGCTGGAGCGCGGCCTGCGCCTGCTCGGCGAGTTCAGCAGCAAGGACCGCAGCATGTCGGCCGCGGAACTGGCGCGCCGCCTGAAGGTGCCGCGCTCCACCGTGTTCCGCCTGCTGGCCACGCTGGAAATGCTGGGCTTCGTCGAACGCGCCGATGGCGGGCGGGATTTCCGGCTGGGCATGGCGGTGCTGCGGCTCGGGTTCGAGTACCTGGCGTCGCTGGAGCTGACCGAGCTGGGCCGCCCGCTGCTGGAGCGGCTGCGCGACGAGATCGGCTACCCGACCAACCTGGTGGTGCGCGACGGCCGTTCGATCGTCTACGTGGCCAAGGCGGTGTCGCCGCGGCCCTTTGCCAGCTCGGTCAACGTCGGCACGCGGCTGCCGGCGCATGCCACGGTGCTTGGGCGCGTGCTGCTGGAGGACTTGTCGCTGGCGGAACTGCGTGCCCTGTATCCGGAGGCGCAGCTGGAAGTGTTCTCCGACAGCACGCCGCGCACGGCCGATGCGCTCTTCGCCATCGTGCAGCGCGACCGCGAGCGCGGCTACGTGCTGCAGGAAGGCTTCTTCGAATCGAGCATCTCGACCATCGCCGCGCCGGTGCGCGACCGCACCGGCAAGGTGGTGGCGGCGCTGGGCGCCACCATCCCCGCCGCGCATATCGATCCGGAACAGCTGGACGCGATGGTGGAGAAAGTGCGGAACACCGCGGGCGAGCTGTCGCGCCTGCTCGACTACCGGCCGTCGCTGCACAGCGCCGGCAAGGTCGTGAACCTGTATCGGGAGTGAGGACAATGTCCATGATTGAACTCGGCGGCAAGGTTGCCGTCGTTACCGGCGGGTCCTCCGGCATCGGGCTGGCGACCGTCGAGCTGCTGCTCGAGGCGGGCGCCGCCGTCGCCATGTGCGGCCGCGACGAAGCCCGCCTGCGCGGCGCCGAAGCGCAGCTGCGCGAGAAATTCCCCGGCTGCCGGCTTTATGCCGCCACCTGCGACGTGCTCAGGCCGGAACAGGTTGCCGCCTTTGCCGCCGACGTGCAGCAGAAGCTGGGCAACGTCGACATGCTGGTCAACAACGCCGGCCAGGGCCGCGTGTCCACCTTTGCCAATACCGAAGACGCGGCCTGGATGGACGAACTGCAGCTCAAGTTCTTCTCGGTGATCCACCCGACCCGCGCCTTCCTGCCGCAACTGGAGCAGTCGGGCCAGGGCGCGATCGTCTGCGTCAACTCGCTGCTGGCGCAGCAGCCCGAACCGCACATGGTGGCAACGTCCGCGGCTCGCGCCGGCGTGCTGAACCTGGTGCGCTCGATGGCCACCGAGTTCGCCCCCAAGGGTGTCCGCGTCAACGGCATCCTGATCGGGCTGGTCGAATCGGGCCAGTGGCGCCGCCGCTTCGACGCGCGCCCCGAAGAAGACCGCCACCTGGACTGGGCCGCGTGGACCGCGCGCCTGGCCCGGCAGAAACATATTCCCCTTGGCCGCCTGGGCCTGCCCGTCGAGGCAGCCCGCGCCATCCTGTTCCTTGCCTCGCCGTTGTCTTCGTACACCACGGGCAGCCATATCGATATCTCCGGAGGACACTCCCGTCATGCCTAATCAACACCAGTACGAACAACAGCAGGTTACCGTCGGCTGCGCCATCACCGCGTTCCTCGAGCAGTGCGGGGTCAAGGCCGCGTTCGGCGTGATCTCGATCCACAACATGCCGATCCTCGACGCCATGGGCGAGCGCGGCAAGATCCGCTTCGTGCCGGCGCGCGGCGAAGCGGGCGGCACCAACATGGCCGACGCCTACGCCCGTACCACCGGCGGCCTGGGCGTGTGCCTGACCAGCACCGGCACCGCCGCCGGCAATGCCGCCGGCGCCATGGTCGAAGCGCTGACCGCCGGCACGCCGATGCTGCATATCACCGGCCAGATCGAGACGCCGTACCTGGACCAGAGCCTGGCCTATATCCACGAAGCGCCGGACCAGCTGACCATGCTGAAGGCCGTGTCCAAGGCCGCGTTCCGCATCCGCAGCGCCGACACCGCGATCAGCACCATCAAGCTGGCGGTGCAGACCGCGCTGACGGCGCCGACCGGCCCGGTCAGCGTGGAGATCCCCATCGACATCCAGGCCGCGCTGATCGACATGCCGGCCGACCTGCAGCCGCTGCCGGTGCCGCAGCACGTGCCGTCGGCGCACGCGCTGGACGCGCTGGCCGAGCGCCTGGTGAAGGCCAGGCGCCCGCTGCTTTGGCTGGGCGGCGGCGCGCGCCATGCCAGCAAGCAGGTGCAGCGCCTGCTGGACCTGGGCTTCGGCGTGGTCACCAGCACCCAGGGCCGCGGCATCGTGCCCGAGGACGATCCGCGCTCGCTGGGCGCCTTCAACCTGCACAAGCCGGTCGAGGCCTTCTACCAGACCTGCGACGCGATGCTGGTGGTGGGCTCGCGCCTGCGCGGCAATGAAACCCTGAAGTACGAACTGAAGCTGCCGCGCCCGCTGCTGCGCATCGACGCCGATCCCGCCGCCGAAGGCCGCTGCTACATGAGCGATTACTTTGTCAGCGGCGACGCCGCGCTGGCGCTGGATGCGCTGGCGGATCGACTCGAACAGCGCATGCAGATCGACCCGGCCTTCGCCGCCGACCTGCGCCGCGCGCACGACACCGCGGTCAACAGCCTGGTCGACGGCCTGGGCCCGTACTCGGCGCTGGTGCAGGCGCTGCAGGGCGCGGTCGGCCGCAACTTCAACTGGGTGCGCGACGTGACCGTGTCGAACAGCACCTGGGGCAACCGCCAACTGCGCATCTTCGACTCCCGCGCTGGCGTGCATGCGCTGGGCGGCGGCATCGGCCAGGGCCTGGCGATGGGCATCGGCGCGGCGATCGGCGCCGCGGCCACCGGCTCGGGCAAGAAGACCTACACGCTGGCCGGCGACGGCGGCTTCATCCTGAACCTGGGCGAGCTGGCGACCGCGGTGCAGGAACGCGCCGACATGGTCATCGTGCTGATGAACGACAAGGGCTACGGCGTGATCAAGAACATCCAGGACGCGCAGTACGGCGGCCGCCGCCACTATGTGGACCTGCATACGCCTGACTACGCCACGCTGGCGAAGTCGCTGTCGCTGCGCCACGCGCGCGTCAGCAACCTGGCCGAGGCCGGTGCCGCGCTCGAGGCGGCCAAGGCCGAAGCCGGCCCGTTCCTGCTGGAAATCGACATGCTGTCGATCGGTTCCTTCAAGACCATCTTCGCCGGCCCCCCGGTGAACAAGGACAACGAAGAGCCGGCCCGCGAACAATCCACCGTCACCGCCTGAGGGAGACCCGCGATGCTGCATGTGTCCATGGTTGGCTGCGGCGCGATCGGCCGCGGCGTGCTGGAATTGCTCAAGAGCGACCCGGACGTGGTGTTCGACGTGGTGATCGTGCCGGAGCACACGATGGACGAGGCCCGCGGCGCGGTCTCCGCGCTGGCGCCCCGCGCCCGTGTCGCCACGCACCTGGACGACCAGCGGCCCGACCTGCTGGTCGAGTGCGCCGGCCACCATGCGCTGGAAGAGCACATCGTGCCGGCGCTGGAGCGCGGCATCCCGTGCATGGTGGTGTCGGTGGGCGCGCTGTCCGAGCCTGGCATGGCCGAGCGGCTGGAAGCCGCGGCACGCCGCGGCGGCACGCAGGTGCAGCTGCTGTCCGGCGCGATCGGCGCCATCGACGCGCTGGCCGCGGCGCGCGTCGGCGGCCTGGACGAGGTCATCTACACCGGCCGCAAGCCCGCGCGCGCATGGACCGGCACGCCGGCCGAGCAGCTGTTCGACCTGGAGGCGCTGACCGAGGCCACGGTGATCTTCGAAGGCACCGCGCGCGATGCCGCGCGGCTGTACCCGAAAAACGCCAACGTCGCCGCGACGGTGTCGCTGGCCGGCCTGGGGCTGGACCGCACCGCGGTGAAGCTGCTGGCCGATCCGCATGCGGTGGAGAACGTGCATCACGTGGAAGCGCGCGGGGCGTTCGGGGGGTTTGAACTGACGATGCGCGGAAAGCCGCTGGCGGCGAATCCGAAGACTTCGGCGCTGACGGTGTTCAGCGTGGTGCGGGCGCTGGGGAATCGGGCGCACGCGGTATCGATTTAAAGGACCGACGGTTTGCTCCCCTCTCCCGCGCGCGGGAGAGGGGCCGGGGGAGAGGGCAGGAGTGTGCCAAGCACGACGCGCGTCACTCCGTGAAAAGCGCCGGCCCTCTCCCCCACCCCTCTCCCGCAAGCGGGAGAGGGGAGTCCCGCCGCAGCTTGGGTGAGGGCATCGCAACGAGATTACGCAGGAAGGCCGGCAGCGGCAACGACAGACTTAGCAGGCAACGACATGACCACCAAAGAAGTACTTCCGATCTGCATCGCCGGCGAATGGCGCCTCGGCACGGGCGACCGCTACGGCACGCGCTACCCGGCGACCGGCGAGGTCGTCGCAGAACTGAATGCCGCCAGCCTGGCTGACGTGGAAGAGGCAGTGCAGGGCGCTCACCACGCCTTCCTGACCAGCGGCTGGGCCCAGCGCAAGCCGCACGAGCGCGCCGCCGTGCTGTATCGCGTGGCCGAACTGATCCGCGCACAGGCCGAGCCGCTGGCACAGCGCCAGCGCCTGGACAACGGCAAGCCCATCAGCGAAACACGCGCGCTGGTCGCCAGCGCCGCCGGCACCTTCCAGTTCTTTGCCGCCGCCTGCGAAACGCTGGAAGAAACCATCACGCCGCAGCGCGGCGACTGCCTGACCATGAGCGTCTACGAGCCGATGGGCGTGGTCGCGGCGATCACGCCGTGGAACTCGCCGATCGCCAGCGAGGCGCAGAAGATGGCCCCTGCGCTCGCGGCCGGCAACGCCGTGGTGGTCAAGCCCGCCGAAGTGACGCCGCTGATGGCGCTGGAGCTGGCGCGCATCTGCGAGGAAGCCGGCGTGCCCAGGGGACTCATCAGCGTGTTGCCCGGCAAAGGCTCGGTGATCGGTGACGCCATCACCAAGCACCCGCTGGTGCGGCGCGTGTCGTTCACCGGCGGCACTACTACGGGCAAGCACATCGCGCATATCGCCGCCGACAAGATGATGCCGGTGTCGCTGGAGCTGGGCGGCAAGTCGCCGACCATGGTGTTCGACGACGCCGACCTGGACCATGCCGTCAATGGCGTGCTGTACGGCATCTTCAGCTCGTCGGGCGAATCGTGCATCGCCGGCTCGCGCCTGTTCGTGGCGCGTTCGCAGTACGAGGCCTTTATCGACCGGCTGGCGCACGGCGCGGCGCAGCTGCGCGTGGGCGACCCGGCCGACGAGCGCACGCAGATGGGACCGCTGATCACCGACCGCCACCGCGATTCGATCGAGTCGTATGTCGCCGCGGGCGTGGACGAAGGCGGCCAGCTGCGCACCGGCGGCGTGCGTCCCGACGTGGCCGGCCTGCCCAACGGCTACTTCTACACGCCCACCATCATCGAAGGCCTGGATAACCACGCCCGCATCTGCCAGGAAGAAATCTTCGGCCCGGTGCTGGTGGCGATCCCGTTCGACGACGAGGACGACCTGGTCGAACAGGCCAACGACAGCGTCTACGCGCTGGCCGCCGGCATCTGGACGCGCGACTACAAGCGCGCGTGGCGCGTGGCCCGTGCCGTGCAGGCGGGCAACGTGTGGATCAACACCTACAAGCAGTTCTCGATTTCGACGCCGTTCGGCGGCTGGCGCGACAGCGGCCTTGGGCGCGAGAAGGGACGGCTGGGCATCCTGCAGTACATGGAGCAGAAGAGCGTGTACTGGGGCCTGAACGAACAACCGCTGCCGTGGGCCAACCACTGAACCCGGCAGGCTGGAGAGACACAATGATGAAGGTATTGGGAATCGACGAGATCGTGTACGGCGCGGATGACTTCGACGCCTGCCGCGGTTTCTTCACCGACTGGGGCCTGGCCATCAAGCGCGACGACGCGCAAGGGCTGGATTTCGAAACGCTGAACGGCTGCCGCGTGCTGGTGCGCCGCATCGACGATCCGTCGCTGCCGCCGGCGATCGAGGCCGGACCGACGCTGCGCGAAGTGGTATGGGGCGTCGAATCGCAGGCATCGCTCGACCACCTCGCCGAAGCGCTCGCCGATGCGCCTGGCTTTGTGAAGCAGGGCGAAGGCGCCACGCTGCGCATCGGCTGCACCGACCCGAACGGCCTGGCGGTGCGCTTCCAGGTCACGCGCAAGCATGACGTGCAGGTCGACTGCGCGCTGATGAACACGTGGAACGACAAGCCGCGCCTGAACCAGCGCAGCCCGATTTACGACCACGCCACGCCGATCGAAGTGGGCCATGTGGTGTTCTTCGTGAAAGACGTCAAAGCGACTGAGCAGTTCTATGTCGAGAAGTTCGGCTTCGTGCCGTCGGACCGCTATCCGGACCGTGGCGCGTTCCTGCGCTGCACCGCGGACGGCGGCCACCACGATCTGTTCCTGCTGCAGCTGCCGGAACCGAAGAGCGGCCTGAACCATGTCGCCTTCACCGTGCGCGACATCCATGAAGTGTTCGGCGGCGGCATGCATGTGTCACGCAAGGGCTGGGACACGCAGCTCGGCCCGGGCCGGCACCCGATCTCGTCGGCCTACTTCTGGTACTTCAAGAACCCGGCCGGCGGCCTGATCGAGTACTACGCCGACGAAGACCAGCTCGACGAGCACTGGGAGCCGCGCGCCTTCGAGCCGGGCCCGACCATGTTCGCCGAATGGGCGATCGAGGGCGGCATCGACGGCAACACCCGCCGCCAGAAGAACGCGGGCGGCCCGGCAGGCAAGTTCCTGACCGAGAAGCGGTAAGCATAACCACCGTCGCTCCCGTGAAGGCGGGAGCCCAGCGTCTTTGAAGCGCTGGCGAAAAGCAAAGTCACTGGGTTCCCGCCTGCGCGGGAACGACGAACGAAGGAAGCAGCAATGAGTGCCCACCAGTCCCTGACCCTGCGCGTCCAGGCCATGCGTTTTGAAGCGCGCGGCGTGGTCAGCATCGAACTGCAAGATCCCGAAGGGAAGCCCCTGCCCGAGTACAGCCCGGGCGCCCATATCGACCTGCACCTGGGCAACGGCCTGGTGCGCAGCTACTCGCTGTGCGGCGCGCCGGAAACGCGCAACCGCTACACCGTGGGCGTGCTGCTGGACCGCGGCAGCCGCGGCGGCTCGCGCTACGTGCATGAGCAGCTGCGCGTGGGCGCCACGCTGACGGTGGGCGCGCCGCGCAACAACTTCGAACTGGACGAGAGCGCAGCGCACACCGTGCTGGTGGCCGGCGGCATCGGCGTCACGCCGATCGTCTGCATGGCGCGCCGGCTGGCGGAACTGGGCAGGTCGTTCACGCTGATCTACTGCGCGCGTTCGCGCGTGGAGGCGGCGTTCGTCGACACGCTGTCGGCCTATGGCGACGCGGTGCGCTTCCACTTCGACGACGAAGCCGGCGCGCCGCCGGATCTGAACGCCATGCTCTGCGGACAGGACGCGCAGACGCACTTCTACTGCTGCGGCCCCGGCCCGATGCTGAACGCGTTCGAGGCCGCATGCGCGGCGCATGCCTACCCCAATGTCCATATCGAGCGCTTCGCCGCCGACCCGTCGACCGAGGCGGTGCAGGAAGGCGAGTACGTGGTGCAGCTGTCGCGCACCGGGTCGCTGGTCAAGGTGCCGTCGGGCAAGTCGCTGCTCGATGCGCTGCTCGATTCCGGCGTCGAGGTCGAATACAGCTGCCGCGAAGGTGTGTGCGGCTCGTGCGAGACCGCCGTGCTGGAAGGCTGCCCGGACCATCGCGACAGCGTGCTGAGCAACAGCGAGCGCGCCAGCAACAAGACCATGATGGTGTGCGTGTCCGGGTGCAAGGGCAGCAGACTGGTGCTGGATTTGTAATCCACAAACGTTCGATCCGCGCGTGTTTGCTCCCCTCTCCCGCGTGCGGGGGAGGGGCGGGGGAGAGGGGCAGAGCCGGCCGAAGCCAGCGCCGCTGTCAGGTCCCGATTTCCTCACAAAGGTCGCCGGGCAAGCCAGGCATCTGCCGCCTGCAAGCGCCTGCCCTCTCCCCCAACCCCTCTCCCGCAAGCGGGAGAGGGCAGCCATTCGAAAGACCCTACCCAAAAAATACCCGTGCTAACCCAGAGACAAGACGCAGCGTCCCCCGGCGCACCGGTGGCCGCCACCGCAGGTATCGTGACCACGGCCGACAGCGCCGGCCAGGGTGCAACGGCCGCTGCCCGCGGCGGCCCGGTCACGCGCGGCAATATCGTTGCCCGCATCGAGCGCATGCCGGGCAACGCCATGCATGTCCGCGCCCGGCTGCTGATCGGCCTGGCCACCTTCTTCGATGGCTTCGACGTGATTGCCATCGCCGCCACGTTGCCGCTGCTGATCGCACAGTGGTCTCTCACGCCGGGGCAGATCGGCTTCCTGATCGCGGCGCCCTCGGTCGGCCAGCTGGTCGGGGCGCTGCTGTTCCCGGGACTGGCCGAGCGCTTCGGCCGGCTTCGATCGATCGGCTGGAGCGCGGGCATCATCGGCCTGATGAGCCTGGCCTGCGGCTTTGCGCCATCGTTCGAGATCTTCGCGCTGCTGCGCATCGTGCAGGGCCTGGGGCTGGGCGGCGAACTGCCAGTGGCCGCGACCTATATCAACGAGGTCACGCGCGCACATGGCCGCGGACGCTTCGTGCTGCTGTACGAGGTGGTGTTCCCGATCGGGCTGATGGTGTCCAACGGCATCGGCGCCTGGCTGGTGCCGCACTACGGCTGGGAGGTGATGTACTTCATCGGTGGCGTGCCGCTGGTGCTGTTCTTTATCCTGCGCAGGCTGATTCCGGAATCGCCGCGCTGGCTGGCGGAAAAAGGCCGGCTGGAAGAGGCGGACGCCGCGCTGCGCGCCTTCGAGGCGCGGGCGCGCACGCCGCTGCCGCCGCCGGCCGATGCCAGCGCCTACGAACGCATGGGCCAGCACCCGCGCCGGCGCGTGCGCGACCTCGTCAGCAAGGCCTATCTCGGCCGCACGCTGGCGGTATGGATGCTGTGGGCCACCTGCGGCTTTATCCAGTATGGGCTGTCGACCTGGCTGCCGACCGTCTACAAGACCGTCTACCACGCGCCGCTGCAGCTCGCGCTGAACCTCGCCGCGGCGGCGTCGGTGCTGGGCGTGGTGGGCTCGCTGGTCTGCGCCATGATCGTCGACAAGGTCGGGCGCAAGCCGGTGATCAACGTGTCGTTCCTGCTGTGCGCGCTGTCGCTGGTGCTGGCGGGCGTGTTCCACGCCGCCAGCGTGTACGTGGTCGCGACCTTCTGCGCGCTGGCGATGGGCTTCCTCGCCAGCGGCTTTATCACCGCCTACGTCTACACGCCGGAGCTGTATCCGACCAGCGTGCGGGCCATGGGCTGCGGCCTCGGCGGCGCCTGGCTGAAGCTGGCGGCGATCTTCGCGCCGGGGCTGATGGCCAGCACCATCGGCAGCGGCGACCTGAGCTTCGCCTTCTTTGCGCTGTCGGTGGTGCCGGCGCTGGCGGCCGTCACCGTGCATTGCCTGGGCATCGAGACCAAGGGGCGGGTGCTGGAGGAGCTGGAGGTCTGAGCGGGCACGTGCCCATGCGGCTTCCGTCAGGAGCGCATGGGCAGTGCGGCTTGTGGCACCCCGATCGACGCCGTCAGGGCCGCAGCAGCGGACATTTCGACTTCGCTGCCGGCATGAAGGCCTGCTCGCCGGGCACCGTCGCCACCACCTTGTAGTAGTCCCACGGGTATTTGGATTCGGCCGGTGTCTTTACCTCGAACAGATACATGTCGTGGATCATGCGGCCGTCCTCGCGGATGCGGCCGTTTTTCGCGAAGAAGTCGTTGATCGGCATCGACTTCATCTGCTTCATCACCGCCGCGGTCTCATCGGTGCCCGCCGCCTGCACCGCTTTCAGGTAGTGCATCACCGACGAATACGCGGCGGCCTGGCTCATATTGGGCATCTTCTTCAGCTTCTCGAAATAGCGGCGAGACCACGCGCGGGTGGCGTCGTTCATGTCCCAGTAGAAGCCTTCGGTCAGCAGCAGGCCGGCGGTGGTGTTCAGCCCGAGGGCGTGAATGTCGTTGACGTACAGCAGCAGCCCCGCCATGCGCTGGGCGTGATTGCGCGTGAGGCCGAATTCCGATGCCGCCTTGATCGCGTTGATGGCGTCGCCGCCCGCGTTGGCGAGTCCGACGATCTGCGCCTTGCTGGCCTGCGCCTGCAGCAGGTACGAGGCAAAGTCGCTGGCGCCGATCGGGTGGCGCGCGGCCCCCACCACCTTGCCGCCGGTTTCGTTGATGACCGCGGTGGCGGAGTCCTGCAGCGTGTGCCCGAAGGCGTAGTCGGCGGTCAGGAAGAACCAGCTCTTGCCGCCGCGCTGCACCGTCGCGCGCGCGGTGGTGTTGGCAAGCGCGTAGGTGTCGTAGGCGTAGTGCACCGACACCGGCGTGCACAGGTCGTTGGTGATGCGCTCGGTGCCCGGTCCGGAAAACACCACGATGCGGTTCTTCTGCTTCGCCACTTCCAGCACCGCCAGCGCCGGCGCCGAAGCGGCCACGTCGAGGATCGCGTCGACATTGCCGGTGTCGTACCACTCGCGCGCCTTGTTGGCGGCGATATCGGCCTTGTTCTGATGATCGACCACGACCAGCTCGATCTTCTTGCCCAGCACCTTGCCGCCGAAATCATCGATGGCCATCTGCGCCGCGGTGGCGCTGCCGCGGCCGGTGACGTCGGCGTACAGGCCGCTCATGTCGAGCAGCATGCCGAGCTTGACCACGTCATCGGAAATCGCGGCCCTGGGCTGGGCCTGCGCGGTGCCGCAGGCCAGCGCCGTGGCAAGCGCGAGCACGCCGGCGGCCCGGCGCCGGATCGAATGGCGAAGCGTCATGGTGTCTCCTTCCCTGTGTAGTGATTTCTCATTCCGGTCAGGCCGTGCCGAACGGCGTCGCCCCGGTCTGGTCGCGCCGTTCGTCGCACGGGTCCGGTCTTCCTTGAAGGAAACCGGTAGCAGACGTTATAGGCGATCCGGCCGGTGCCGTCATGCCCGGGCGTGGAGAAGACTTGCGGGAGGAAAACAGGCCGCGCTCGCCGCGGCCCTTGCTGCTTATGCCTGCGCGCGCAACAGCTTGCGCAGTCCCTGGTACACCGCCTCGCGCTCCTGCGGCGATAGCTGCCGGATCACCTCGGCCTGGCCGCGCCGCGCCAGCGGCATTACCTGGTCGTGCAGCGCGGTGCCGGCCTCGGTGATGGCGCACAGCAGCTTCTTGCGCGGGGTATTGCCGGCGGAGGTCAGCTGCACCAGACCGCGATCCTCGAGCAGCCGCAGGGTGCGGCTGACCAGCGCTTTGTCCGAGGTCGACTGCGTCACCAGCTCGGCAAACGGCAGTGAGCGCGCATGCGCCAGCAGCGCCAGGATGCGCCATTCCGGCACGGTCAGGCCGAACTGTTCCGCATAGGGCTTGGTGACCGTGCTGCGCAGCGCGGTCACCAGCTGGCTCAGCATCGTGGTCAGGAAGTTGTCGACGGTCAGGCCGCTGCCGGCCTCGTCGAGGTCGGTCCACGGGCTGGCGTTGGCGGCGGGGGCAGGGGTGGGCGCGGGCGTGCCATGGGCGGGCGCGGCATCACGGGGCATGCGTTCCTCTTGGTCTGGTCTGCCGGCCAGGATGCGTGGCCGGTTGGCGGGCAGATTGTCTCACAGGCGCTTGCCATTGCCGCCACCCTGTGGCGATCCGGATGAACGCAAATAAATTAGCAAGAAACAAGATCAGTCAATTAGTGGTTAACGTAAGTTGAGTCGTCAACTGATAGTACCTACGATAGATGCGTTCCTTTTGTGAACTTGCGTTTCATTGATAAAACAACCGAACAGAGTTGTACCCAAGCCACCCCTGTTTTCGCGATGTGCACAACCGCTGACTTCCGCGTCGCGAATGCGCCCCCACAGGAGCTGTAGATGAGACAACAACGTCCCCGACGCGCCGCTGCCGTCGCTATTGCCGCCATGGCCGTGCTGGGCACGAGCACGGGCAGCGTACGGGCTGCCGCCACGTATCCGGCCAAGACCGTGACCATGGTGGTGGCCTACCCGCCAGGCGGCGATAGCGACGCCATGGCCCGGCTTTATGCCGACAAGCTGTCGGCACGCCTGAAGCAGCCGGTCATCGTCGAAAACCGTCCCGGCGCCGGCGGCGTGGTGGGTGCCGCGTTCGTCAGCCGTGCGCCGGCCGACGGCTACACGCTGCTGTACACGCCGAACCCGTTCACGCTGGCGCCGATGGTGCTGAAGCTGGCGCCGTCGGCCAGCTATGACCCGCTGCACGGCTTTACGCCGGTGATCCAGACCGCGGTGCAGGCGGTGCTGCTGGTGGCCAACCCGCAGGCCGGCGTAAAGACCGTGGGCGAGATGGTGGCCGCGGCCAGGAGCGGCAAGGCGCTGACCTATGGCAGCCCGGGCGCGGGGTCGCCGATGCATATCGCCGGCGAGATGCTGAACCGCGCCGCTGGCGTGAAGATCCAGCATGTCCCCTACAAGGGCGTGGCCCCCGCGGTCAACGATGTGGTGGCGGGGCACGTGCCGCTTGCCTACGTCACGCTGGGCCCGGTGGCGCAATACATCAACACGGGCCGGCTGATCCCGCTGGCGATCACGGATGCCCGCCGCTCGCCGCTGCTGCCCAACGTGCCGACGCTGGCCGAACTCGGCTACAAGGACGTGGTGGTCGGCGCGTGGCACGGCGTGATGGCGCCCAAAGGCACGCCGCCCGAGATCGTCAGGACACTGAACCAGCAGCTCAACGAGGTGCTGCGCCTGCCCGACGTGGCCGACAAGATGGCCACCTTCGGCGCCATCCCCGTCGGCGGCGTGCCGGCCGCGCTGGAGAAGGTCAACGCGGCCGACTACGAGCGCCTGGGCAAGGTGGTCCGCGAGCTGGCGATCACCGCGGAATAAGCGGCGCCAGCGCATCGCAGTCCAGTGCCACGCCATGAATAACGACAGACAGGAGGCCGGCATGAGCAGGGCCATCGTGGGAACTTCCACGCCGCAGGTGACCGCGCGCGAAAAGGTCATGGGACGCGCGCAGTATGCCGGCGACATCAAGCTGCCCGGCATGCTCCACGCCAAGGTGCTGCGCAGCCCGCACCCGCACGCGCGCATCGTGCGCATCGACACCGCGGCGGCCAGGGCGCTGCCCGGCGTGAAGCTGGTGGCAACGGGGTACGACGTGCCCGCCCGCCACTGGGGCCCGCACCGCAAGGAGCAGCGCATCCTGGCCTGCGGCGTGGTGCGACACGTCGGCGAGGAAGTGGCGGCAGTGGTGGCGGTCAGCGAGGAGATCGCGCGCGATGCGCTGGACCTGGTCCGGGTCGAGTACGAGCTGCTGCCCGCGCTGCTGACCCCGGCCGCGGCGCTGGCCGCGGGCGCGCCGGAGATCCACGCCGGCACGGGCAATATCGGCCACGAAATGCGCATCGAGCGCGGCGATGTCGAGGCTGCCTTCGCGGCGTGCGCCGCGGTGTACGAGGCGACCTACGACATGCACTCTCAATATCCCGGCTACCTCGAGCCGATGGCCTCGGTCGCGGCGCAGGACGGCAACGGACGGCTCACGGTGTGGGCGTCGACGCAGTCGGTGTTCCTGGCGCGCGCGCGGCTGGCCGAGGCGCTGGACCGGCCGGTCTCGACCATCCGCGTGGTGCAGGCCACCACCGGCGGCGGCTTCGGCGCCAAGATCGTCGAAGAGAACAACAGCCTGATCTGCGCCTTCCTGGCCAGCCGGCTGGAGCGCCCGGTGCGGCTGGTCAACAACCGGCTGGAAGACTTCCAGGGCGCGCGCGCCAGCGTGCCGATGCAGGTCTGGCTGCGCATGGGCCTTTCCGCCGAAGGCGTGATCCTGGCCAAGGACGTGCGCATCACGGCAGAATGCGGCGCCTATTCCGGTCTGGCGGGGGATGTGATGCACGTTACCGCCATGCGCAGCGACAACATGCACCGCGTGCAGAACGTGCGCTCGCACGCCGTGCTGGCCTATACCAACAACCCGCCGCGCGGCGCCTTCCGCGGCTTTGGCGGGCAGCAGATGCAGTTTCCGCTGAACTGCCACCTGACGGTGCTGGCCGGCATGCTTGGCATCGACCCGATCGAAGTGCACAAGCGCAATGCCATCGGCGCCGGCGAGACCAGCGTGCATGGCTGGAAGATCAGCAGCACCGGCATGGCTGAATGCCTGGACATGACCCGCCGCGCCATTGGCTGGGACGAGAAGCGCGCCGCACCGCGCGGCACCGGCACGCGCCGGCGCGGTGTCGGCATCGCCGCGGCGATGCATGTCAGCGGCAACCGCACGCTGGGCAACTGGGACGGCTCGACCATCCTGCTCAAGATGAACGAGGACGGGCGCGTGATGCTGCAGACCAGCGAGTGCGACATGGGGCAGGGCGCCAACACCATGCTCAGCCAGATCTGCGCGCAGGAGCTGGGCATTCCGCTGTCGCACGTCACCGTGATGGCGCCGGATACCGATACCGCGCCGTTCTGCCTCGGTTCGCTCGCGTCTCGCGTGACCATCATCTCTGGCAACGCGGTGCTGCGCGCGGCGCGCGAGGCGCGGCAAAAGCTGCTGGCGCTGGCGGCGGAAAAGCTCGGCGTGCAGGCGCAGCAACTGGTGATCGCCGATGGCCGCATCGCCGTGCCGGGGCAGCCCGACAAGTCCGCCACGCTGGCCGAGATCGCGCGCCTGCACATCTTCCGCCACGGCGGCGAGGGCATCCACGTGCGCGCCACCTACGACGCCCCCACGGTAATGCACGATGCCGACTACTACGGCAACGTCGCCCCCGCGCATTCGTTCGCGGCGCAAGCGGTGGAAGTCGAGGTCGACACCTGCACCGGCCAGGTCACCGTGATCGACAGCTTTGTCGCCGACGACTGCGGCAAGGCCATCAACCCGCTCGCGGTGCACGGCCAGACCCATGGTGCCACCGTGCAGGCGATCGGCTGGGCCCTGTACGAGCACCTGCAATACGAGGACGGCCGCCTGATGAACGGCAACTTCGCCGACTACACCATGCCCACCGCCGATGCGGTGCCGATGCTGCGCACCGACGTGGTCGAATCGAACGACCCCAATGGTCCCTATGGCGCCAAGGGCGCGAGCGAGACCGCGATCCTGCCGGGCGCGGCGGCAATCGCCAATGCCGTGTTCGATGCGGTCGGCGTGCGCATCCAGTCGCTGCCGATCACGCCCGAGAAGGTGCTGGCGGGGCTGCGTGCGCTGCGCGAAACGGAGGCCGCCCATGCGTGACTTTGTCTTCCTGGAGCCGGGCACCGTGGCCGAGGCCAGCGCCATGCTGGCGGACCTGGGCGAGAACTGCCGCATCTTTGCCGGCGGCACCGCACTGATGCTGGGCATGCGCCAGCGCATGCTGGCGCCCAGCCACCTGGTTTCGCTGGGCCGGCTCGATGGCCTGCGCGGCATCGCCTTCGACGCGCGTGAAGGCCTGCGCATCGGCGCGCTGGCGCTGCATGCCGAGGTCGCGCGCTCGCCGCTGGTGCAGGCGCACTATCCGATGCTGGCCAGCATGGCCGCGCGCGTGGCCAATCCGCAGGTGCGCAACCAGGGCACCCTTGGCGGCAATCTCTGCTATGCCGATCCCGCCACCGATCCCCCTGGCTGCCTGATGGCGCTGGGCGCGCAGGTGGTGGTCAGCGGCCGCGGCGGCGAGCGCGTGATCGACATCGAGGACTTCCTGGTGGACTACTACGTCACGGCGCTGGCGCCGGACGAAATCGTCACGCAGATCCGCGTGCCTGCGCCGGGTGCCGGCGCCGACGGCCGCTATGCGCGCTTCCTGCGCACGGCCGCCGAGCATCGTCCGCTGGCCAGCGTGGCGCTGTCGGTGCGGCGCGAGGGTGCGTTCTGCGTCGAGGCCCGGCTGGCGGTAGGCGCGTCTACGCCGGTGCCATGCCGGCTGCGGCGCGCCGAGGCGCTGCTGGCGGGCCAGGCGGTGACGGCACAACTGGCCGAGCAGGCCGCGTCGATCGTCGCCGAGGACATCAACGCGGTATCGGACACGCGCGGGTCCGAAGCTTACCGCCGCGAGATGGTGCGCGTGGTCGCGCGCCGCACCATTGCCGCATTGTTCGGCGTGGCATCGGAGTAAGGAGCCTACCCATGAACCCAGTCACCATCGAACTCACCGTCAACGGTGAAGAACACCAGGTGCAGGCGCCGGCGCGGCGCCTGCTTGCCGACCTGCTGCGCGACGACCTGAACCTGACCGGCACCAAGCGCGGCTGCGAGACCGGCATCTGCGGTGCCTGCTCGGTGCTGGTCGACGGCGAGGTGGTCAAGTCCTGCCTGATGCTTGCGGTGCAGGCGCGCGGCCGCCACGTGATGACCGTGGAAGGCCTGGCCGCCGACGGCCAGCTGCATCCGCTGCAGCAATGCTTCATGGACCGCGGCGGGCTGCAGTGCGGCTATTGCACCCCGGGCTTCCTGATGGCTTCGTGCGCGCTGCTCGCCAACAACCCCAACCCGACCGAAGAAGACGTCCGCCATGGCCTGAACGGCAACCTGTGCCGTTGCACCGGCTATGTCGGCATCGTCGAATCGGTCCTGTCCGCCGCGGAGGCAATGCGTGGAAATTGAAAAGACCCTGGTTACCGCGGCGCCGCCGGCACGCGTGTGGGAGCTGCTGCTCGACCCCAACGTGATGGGGGCGTGCGTGCCCGGCATGGAGTCGATCGAAGTGCTCAGCGAGGTCGAGTACATCGCGCACATGGCGGTAAAGATTGCGTTCATCAACGCGCGCTTCCGGCTGCATACCAAGATCGTCGAGACCCGCGCGCCCCATTACCTGCGCACCGAGGGCACCGGCGAGGACGCTTCGGTGGCCAGCTCGCTGCGGCAATCGAGCGAGCTGTTCCTGACGCCGCTGGACGATGGCGGCACGCAGCTGCGCATCCGGGTGCAGGTGGATGTGCTGGGCCGGCTGGGTACCTTCGGCCTGAGCGTGATGAAGACCAAGGCCGACCGCATGTGGGACGAGTTCGGGGCCAGCCTGCTGGCGCGGCTGTCGCCGCCGGACGCGCAGCCTGCCGCCGAGCCGGCGCAGCAAGCGCCCGCGTTGGCGCGGCCGGCCGCCGTGGCGCCGCGTACGGCCGCCAACGGCCACGCAGTGCTGCCGGCGCGCCCGGAGGCGGCGCAAGCCGCTCCGGCCGGGCTGCTGGCGCGCCTGTTCGGGCGCGGCGACGCTGCGCGCGGGCCGCTTGCCGAGATCTGCATCGAGCTGCGCCGCCCCGACGAGACCATCGTGGTGCGCTGGCCCGCGGCGCACGGCGAGCAGTGCGCGGCGTGGCTGCGCGACTACCTGCGCCCTGGGGCATAGCGGCCGCGTCGGCGGGGGCTGTCCGCAATACGGGTACCCTATCGGGTGCGGGCGTGATATATGAGAACGTTGCGCCAAGACCGAATATTGCAGAGACAGACCATGACGACCGATACGCCGCAGGACGATACGCAGGAAGGCGGCCAGGAGGGGGTGCCCGACAGCGCCCAGGATAACGCGCAGGACAAGTACATCGTGCCGGGGCTGGAGCGGGGCCTGCGCCTGCTGGGCGAGTTCAGCAGCCGCGAGCGCACCCTGTCGGCCGCCGAGCTGGCGCGCCGCCTCAAGGTGCCGCGCTCGACGGTGTTCCGGCTGCTGGCGACGCTGGAAATGATGGGCTTCGTCGAGCGCACCGACGGCGGACGCGAGTTCCGGCTCGGCATGGCGGTGCTGCGCCTGGGCTTCGACTACCTGGCCTCGCTGGAGCTGACCGAGCTCGGCCGCCCGCTGCTCGACCGGCTGCGCGACGAGATCCATTACCCGTGCAACCTGGTCGTGCGCGACGGGCGCTCCATCGTTTATGTGGCGAAGTCGGTGGCGTCGCGGCCGTTCGCCAGCACCGTCAATGTCGGCACCCGGCTGCCCGCGCATGCCACGGTGCTGGGGCGCGTGCTGCTGGAGGACCTGTCGCTGGCCGAACTGCGCACGCTCTACCCGGAAGATCGGCTCGAGGTCTATTCCGAAAGCACGCCGCGCACGGTAGAAGAGCTGTACGAGATGGTCCAGCGCGACCGCCAGCGCGGCTATGTGCTGCATGAAGGATTCTTCGAGGCCAGCATCTCCACCATCGCGGCGCCGGTGCGCGACCGCAGCGGCAAGGTGACCGCGGCGCTGGGCGCCACCATCCCGGCCGCGCGCATCGACCCCGACCAGCTCGACAACATGGTGGAACAGGTGCGGCGCGCCGCGGCGGAGCTGTCGCGCTTGCTCGATTACCGGCCGGAGGTGCCCAGGCCATTCGCCTGACGGCAAGGTGCCGCCCGCCACAGGGGAAAGGAAGATGCAGCAAAGCATGCAAAAAGTGCGGGCGCCGCGGCGGCGCCCATGGCTGCCAGGCGCGGCGGTGGCCGTGGCGCTGGCGGCATGCCTGCCCTGGCAGGCAGCACGGGCCGCTTGCGCCAGTGTGCGCATCGTGGTGCCGTTCCCGGCGGGCGGCCCGGCGGACCAGCTCGCGCGCACGCTGGCGCACGGGCTGCAGCAGCAGCGCGGCACCCCCTTCGTGGTCGACAACAAGCCGGGTGCCAACGGCAATATCGGCATCGATGCGGTGCGGCGCGCGCCGGGCGACGGCTGCACCTTGCTGGTGGCTCCCGCCGGCAACCTGACCATCTACCCGACGCTGATGCCGGCGCTGGCTTACAACGTCGAGCGCGATTTCCGGCCGGTGTCGCTGCTGGCGGGCTCGCCCAACGTGCTGGCGGTGCACCCGTCGGTGCCGGCGCATTCGGTCCAGGACCTGATCCGGCTGGCCCGGCAGGCCGACAAGTCGGGCAAGCCGCTCGGCTACGCCAGCCCGGGTGTCGGCAGCGGCCTGCACCTGGCTGGCGAACTGTTCCGTCACCAGGCCGGCATCGCGCTTTTGCACGTGCCGTACAAGGGCACCACGCAGGCGCTCAACGACGTGGTGGGCGGGCAGGTGCCGATGCTGTTCGGCACCTGGCCGACGCTGGCGCCGTTCATCCAGTCCGGCGCGCTGCGCGCGCTGGCGGTGACGCAGCCGACACGGTCGCCGGCCGCGCCCAATGTGCCGTCGCTGGCGGAGCAGGGCGTGCCTGGCATCGACGTCAGTTCCTGGTACGCGCTGCTGGCGCCGAAAGCCACGCCGCAGCCAGCGGCTGATGCGCTCGGCGCCGAGGTGCGGACGCTGCTGGCCACGCCGGCGGTGCGCGCCGAACTGCAGCGCCAGGGCATGGAGCCGGTGGGCAGCACGCCGCAGGCGCTGGCTCAGCGCATCCGCGAGGAAACCGCGACGTGGGCGAAGGTGATCCGCCAGTACGGCATCACCGCGGAGTAGCGTCGCCGCGGTAACCCATCAGGCCGGACAGGTCGCGCGCGGCCTGCCGGACTTCCTTCGCCACGCGTTCGCGCAGCGCGCCGTCGGCCTCGAAACGCTGCTGCGGCCCGGCCACGCTGATCGCGGCGATCACGGTCCCGTCTGCGCCCCGCACGGGTGCCGCGCAGGCGTCGATGCCCGGCTCGTAAGCCGAGAAACTCCAGGCGCAGCCGCGCTCGCGGTCGGCGGCCAGGATCTCGGCCAGCCGTGCATGGGTGGCCGGGCTCTGCCCCGTGACCGCCGGCAGCGGATCGGGCCCCAGCAACTCGCGCAGCGTCTCGGGCGGCAGTTCTGCAATCAGCATCCGGCCGGGCGTGGTCAGGTGCGCGGCAACGCGGCTGCCCACCTGGATATTGCTGACCAGCGCGGCGGCCGGCATCTGCCGCAGCAGGTAGAGCGCATCGCCGCCATCACGCACCGCCAGGTAGGCCGACAGCTGCAGCGACGCACTGAGCCGCGCCAGCACGCGGCCGGCAAAGCTGGTCAGGTCGTTGGAGGCCAGCACGCGCGAGGCCAGCTTCAGGAAATTGAAGCCGACCTGGTGGCCGCCCTGGGGCAGCCGCTCGACCATGCCTTCATGCTCGAGCGTATCGAGCAGGCGCATCACGGTGACCCGGTTCACGTCGATGCGGCGGCCGACCTCGCTCAGGTTGGCGGTGGCGCCGCCTTCGGCGATAAAGCGCAGCAGGCGCAGGCCACGGATGACCGGCGACACCAGTTGCGCCTCGCGGGCGTCCTCCGGGGTGGCGCTGTCATCGAAGTCAGGTTCGGTCGGCAGGCGGGACTTGGGCATGTTGGCGTGGACTGTCCATGGAAAACGGCCGCGCATGCGGCCGTGCTGGCATGGAACGCGGGCCGCGGCTTCAGCCGAGGGCGACGTTCCAGGCGTCGTAATCGTACACCCAGTCGGCATTGCCGCCTTCCTTGAGCCAGGCATTGCTGCGGGAGCCGATCTGGATGCGGCTGGTGCGTGCGTGGCGCGCGGCCTGGTAGCGCGCCAGCGCGGCCGGCACGCCGGCGGCGCCGTCGCCTGCGGCATCGGCCAGGCAGCGGGCCAGCACCACGCCGTCTTCGATCGCCATGCCCGCGCCCTGCGCCATGAACGGCATCATCGGATGGCAGGCATCGCCCATCAGCGTAACGGGTCCCGCCGACCACGCCGGCAGCGGATCGCGCACGTACAGCGCGGAGATCAGCACGTCGTCGCAGGCGTCGAGCAGCGCGCGCGCCTCGGGGTGGAAGCCGGCATAGGCGCTGCGCAGGTCTTCCACGCGGCCCGGCGTGGTCCACGACTCATGGCGCCAGGCTTCCTGCGCGACCGTGGCGAAGATAAAGATGTCGCGGCCGCGGTTGAGCGGAAAGGTGACGATCTGCGTGGCCGCATCCGGGCCCCACCATTTGGTAAAGGCGCCCAGGTTGGGCACGCCGGCCAGGCGCCCGGCCGGCACCACGGCGCGATACGCGACCACGCCGGTAAAGATCGGGCTTTCCTGGCCGAACAGCGCGGTGCGCACGGTGGAATGGATGCCGTCGGCACCCACCAGCACGTCGACATCTTCCTGCGCGCCGTTGGCAAAGCGCAGCGTCGCGCCATCGGCGCGGGCTTCGACCGCCACGGCCTTGTGGTCGAGCCGCACGCTGGCGGCCGGCACGGCGGCTTCCAGCGCCGTCATCAGGTCGGCGCGGTGCATGGTCAGCTGCGGCGCGCCGTAGCGCTGTTCGGCCTCTTCCCGCATCGGCAGGCGCGAGGTTTCGGCGCCGGTGTCCCACATGCGGCTGATGCGGTGGCTGGGACGGGCTGCGGTTTCACGCAGGGCCTCGCCGACGCCCAGCCCGTCGAGGGCGCGTACGGCGTTGGGGGTCAGGTTGATGTCGGCGCCGACGCGGGCAAAGCGGGGGGCCTGTTCGTAGACCACGGCTTCCATGCCGAGCTTGCGCAGCGCGATGGCTGCTGCCAGGCCGCCGATGCCGGCGCCGTTGATTCCGATTTTGAGGGGCATGTTTTCTGACTGACTGTTTGTTTGTTGTTCAAAAATGAACTAGATGTTCATAAAAATATATGGGTGAGAGGGGGTGGGCGTCAATTAAGGGGGAACCCTAGGGGGGTGGGGATTCGTTCCCGCTTGGCGGGTGCGGCTGTTTCGCCGGCGTAGCCGGCGACCTCCTTTCTGTCCGAGCGACAGAAAGGAGGCAAAGAGCGCGTCGCCTGGGCGGCTGGCCAAGGCGGCGTTGGTGGTTCTCGCGGTGGTGACTCGCGGTCGTGCTGGTGGCGGTTCGACCCTGCTGACGCTACCGGGAGGTGCCTGGCGTTCGGGGTCGGATGGACGAACCCGACTTTAGGTCGGTGGCAGCCTGCTTATCACGTTATTGGTGGGACGCCTTCGGCTGCGCTGCGCGCGCGCCCTATCTCAGGTCTTGGGCACTGGCACAGAGTGCGTCGCTGCGCTCGCACACGTTGTCGCGCGCGAGCCCAAAGGATTTTCGCTTCCCGCTGGTTTTCTCCCCTCTCCCGCTTGCGGGAGAGGGGCGGGGGAGAGGGCCGGAGCCTCCACGAAGTCGTGCCCATGCACGGCGGTGACCCAGGCAATCCGGCGATGGCGATATCGCATCAACGCCTTTGCCTGCACTACGCGCGAACGCCCAAACACCATCAGCGCATATCGAGCCTGCGCAGCAGCCGCAGGCGTCCCCGCGATATTGCCCGCAGCAGGCTGCCTACACCCTGTTGGGATCGTTCAAAAGTGGGTGATCGCAGGCACCACCCCCTGACTCACATAGCGTTAGCAGGCTCGAACGGGCACCCACGCTAAACGGAAATCACCACCGCCCGAACCACCAACGCCGTGGAATTTATTGCCAGCCGCACAGGCGACGCGTTTTTTGGTTACTTGTTGGCGCTCGGCCAAAAAGTGACCCGCCCAGCAGGGCGGAACCAGGCGTTTCAAAGGCCGTCAGCATGTCGCCAACAGCGCCCACCCCCAAAGCACCGGCTGGCATTTCCGACCCTCAAAGCCCCAAAACAAGCTTCGCAATAATGTTTCTCTGGATCTCGTTAGACCCCCCATAGATCGACGCCTTGCGATAGTTGAAATAACGCGGCGCCAGCACCGCCGCATAATCCGGCCCGACTCGCGGCTGCGCGTCGCGCCCCTGCAGTTCCGCCCAGGTATCCTGCACGAACGGCAGCGCCGCAGGCCCCGCCGCCTCCACCGCAAGCTCGCTTGCCGCTTGCAGCGTCTCGGTGCCCGTGAGCTTGAGCATGCTCGACGCGGCGCCGATCGAGGTGCCCGATTCCACCCCTGAGAACACGCGCAATTCAACCGCTTCCAACGCCGCTGCACGCAGGTGCAGCGCGGCCAGCTTGCGCCGGAACACCGGATCGTCCAGCAGCCGCGCGCCGTCGTCGCCAGGCTGCTCCGCCGCAATCTCCGCGATCTTGGACAGCTGCTTGCGCAGCATCGGGCTATACGTGCCGCCGCGCTCGAATTCCAGCAGGTACTTGGCATAGGTCCAGCCCTTGCCTTCCTCGCCGATGCGGTTGGCCACCGGCACCCGCACGTTCTCGAAGAAGACCTGGTTCACCTCCTGCTGCCCGGGCATCGGGCCATCCAGTGTCGGCAGCGCCGAGACCGTGATGCCGGGCGAATGCATATCGAGCAGCAGGAACGAAATCCCTTCCTGGCGCTTCGATTCGCGGCTGGTGCGTACCAGGCAGAACATCCAGTCGGCCCATTGCGCATGCGTGGTCCAGATCTTGGAGCCGTTCAGGATGTAGTGCTCGCCTTCGCTGTCGGTGCCGTGGTCGGCGCGCAGCTGCAGCGACGCCAGGTCTGAGCCGGAATTCGGCTCGGAATAGCCCTGGCACCACCAGACGTCGGAGCTCAGGATCGGCGGCAGGAAGCGCTGCTTCTGCTCTGGCGTGCCGTATTTCATGATCACCGGCGCCACCATCTTCAGGCCCATCGGCGATACCGGCGGACATCCCGCCGCGGCCAGTTCGGACTGGAAGATAAAGCGCTGGGCCGCGCTCCAGCCCGGGCCGCCGTATTCTTTCGGCCAGTTCGGCGCGGCCCAGCCGCGCGCGTGCAAGGCCTTCTGCCAGCGCACCTGTCCGGCCTTGTCGAGGTAGCCGTTCTTGGACTGCGCCATCATCGCGCGCAGGTCGGCGTCATAGGCCTGGGCAATCCAGGCGCGCACTGCTTCGCGGAACTGCTGGTCTTGCGGGGAGAAATCGAGATGCATCGACGGGCCTCGCTGGTAATCGTTTTTGTCGGGATGCCTTCAGGCCGCGGCCCGGGCGGGATAGAGCAGGTCGGCATAGCGGCGCAGGTGGTGCTCGGCCGAGCCCATCTGCAGGTCGATCGCCGTGACGCGCTTGAAGTAGTGGCCCACGGCCAGCTCCTCGGTCACGCCCATGCCGCCGTGGATCTGCACCGCCCCCTGGCCGACGAAGGCGCCCGCCTGGCCGGCCTGGATCTTCGCCGCGCACGCGGCCTGCGCGCGCAGCGGCGCGGCGCTGGCGGCACGCATGGCGGCCACCTGGGTCAGCGCCACGGATTGCTCCAGCTGCATGTACATGTCGGCCATGCGGTGCTGCAGCACCTGGAAGGTGCCGATCGGCACGCCGAACTGCTTGCGCTGGCGCGCGTAGTCGATGGTGTCGGCCAGCATGCGCGCCATCGCGCCATTGGCTTCGGCGGCCAGCGCGATCATGGCGTGGTCGCACAGCAGCTCGATCAGTGACAGGGCCTCGCCTTCGCCGCCGATGCGCTGGCTGGCCGGCACCTGCACGTTGTCGAGCAGCACCTCGGCGGCACGCTGCCCGTCGAAGGTCGGATACTCGCGCAGTGTCACACCCGGCGTGTCGCGCGCGACCCAGAACAGGCTGATGCCGGCGCGATCCCGGCGCGCGCCGGCGCTGCGCGCGCTGACGAGCAGATGCGAGGCGAACGGCGCGCCGGCCACGGCGTGCTTGTGGCCGCTGAGGCGGTAGCCGTCGCCCTGGCGCGTGGCGCTGGCCTGCACGTCGTGCCGGCAGTAGCGGCTGGCGGGCTCGGCATGGGCCCACGCCACGGTGGCCTCGCCGCCGATGATGGCCGGAATCCACTGCGCGGCCAGCTCGGCGCTGCCGTGCATCAGCGCGCCGCCGCCCAGCACCACGGTGCCGAGGTAAGGCTCCAGCACCAGGTGGCGGCCCAGCTGTTCCATCACCACCATATGCTCGACGGCGCCGCCGCCCAGGCCGCCGAGATGCTCAGGGAACGCCGCGCCCAGGATGCCCAGGTCGCGGGCAAAGGCGCGCCAGCAATCCGGGCGCCAACCCGGCGCGGACTGCGCCGCCGCGCGGCGGGCTTCGAAATCGTAGTGGTCGGCGAGATAACGCGCGAGCGTGTCGCGCAGCATCGACTGTTCTTCGCTGAACTGGAAATCCACCTTGGCTCCTTCGGATAAGGGTGAGGCGTGAGGGCGGTAGTCTGGCGGGCATCTTCCGGCCAGGCCGGTTGACTGCGCATCGTCGCATCGGACGAAGCTGGCGCGCGGGCCGGAAACCCCGTCTTTTGCGGCGCTGCGGCAAAGCCGGGCTGTACCGCTTCGTCGCTTCCGACGATGGTCGAACCGGCCAGGGTTCCGAGAATGCGGAAGCGGCATCCGCCCACCCACCATCCCCGTCGAGGAGCTCCACGCCATGCATCCGCACATCCACGCGCAGCGCACGCCGGACAAGGCCGCCGTCATCATGGGCGGCAGCGGCGCCGTCGTCACCTACCGCGAGCTGGACCAGCGCTCGAACCAGGTCGCCCACCTGTTCCGCAAGCTGGGCCTGAAGCCCGGCGACCGCGTGGCTTTCATGGTGGAAAACCATGCGCGGATGTTCGAGCTGTGCTGGGGCGCCCAACGCAGCGGCATCGTCTATATCTGCCTGAGCACGCGCCTGAACGCGGCCGATGCCGCGTATATCGTCAACGACAGCGGCGCCCGCGTGCTGGTCACCACGCACGCGCAGGCCGAGATTGCCGCGGCGCTGGCCGGGCAGACGCCGGCGCTGCAGGCCCGCCTGATGCTGGACGGCACGGTGCCCGGCTATGAGACCTATGAAAACGCGCTGGCCGACTGTCCTGCCACGCGCATCGACGACGAGGTGACCGGCGGCGACATGCTGTATTCATCGGGGACCACGGGCCGGCCCAAAGGCGTGTACGCGCCGCCGTCGAGTCCCGACATCGACGCGCCGACGACGCTGACCGCGCTGTGCCAGCGGCTCTACGGCTTCGATGCCGACACGCGCTACCTGTCGCCCGCGCCGCTGTACCACGCCGCGCCGCTGCGCTACACCATGTCGGTACAGGCGCTGGGCGGCACCGCGGTGGTGATGGAGCATTTCGACGCCGAGCAGTTCCTGCGGCTGGTGCAGCAACACCGCATCACGCATACGCAACTGGTGCCGACCATGTTCTCGCGCATGCTCAAGCTGCCCGAGGCGCAGCGGCAGACCTATGACGTGTCGTCGCTGCGCGTGGCGATCCACGCGGCCGCGCCGTGCCCGGTGCAGGTAAAGGAAGCGATGATCGCGTGGTGGGGGCCGGTGATCTGGGAGTATTACGCCGGCACCGAAGGCAACGGCGTGACCGTGGTGGACACGCCGCAATGGCTGGAGCGCAAGGGCACGGTCGGGCGGGCCATGGTGGGCAAGCTGCGCATCTGCGGGCCGGACGGCGCGCTGCTGCCGCCGGGCGAGCCAGGCACGATTTACTTTGCCGAGGGCCGCCCGTTCTCGTACCACAACGACGCGGCCAAGACCGCGGAGACGCGCCATCCGCAGCATCCGGACTGGAGCACCATCGGCGATGTCGGTTACGTGGACGCGGACGGGTATCTGTACCTGACCGACCGCAAGGCCAACATGATCATCTCCGGCGGCGTCAACATCTACCCGCAGGAAGCCGAGAACCTGCTGATGACGCATCCGAAGGTAATGGATGTCGCCGTGATCGGCGTGCCCAACGAGGATTTCGGCGAAGAGGTCAAGGCCGTGGTGCAGCCCGCCGACATGGGCCAGGCGGGGCCGGAACTGGCCGCGGAGCTGATTGCCTTCTGCCGCGCCAACCTGTCGGCCATCAAGTGCCCGCGCTCGGTGGACTTCGAGTCCGAGTTGCCGCGGCTGCCCACCGGCAAGCTGCTCAAGCGGCTGCTGCGCGACCGCTACTGGGCCGGTCACGCCAGCAAGCTGGTGTGAGGCATCGGCAAACGGTGCGCGGCCGCTGCCCGCGTTTTCGCCAGGGCAGCGGTTTACGTCATAATGCCTCGCTACACCACAGCCACGGCCACCCGCCTGCATCCCGCAGTGCCGGGGGCGCATGGCGCGCCCGGCAAGGGCCGCGATGTGCGGGAGACCACTGACAGCCAATGGCAAGTATCGAGGAGACCGGACGGCGCACGCCGCCACCCGCCGGCGCGGCATCGCTGGCCGCCAAGCTGCGCCCGCCGCTGCTGACCCCGTTCCAGGTCCAGCGCGCGGCGATCTGCGATGCCGTGTGCGCGGCGGGCTTCGTCAAGCTGGTGCTGGTGCGCGCGCCGGCGGGCTTCGGCAAGACCACCGCCATGCTTCAATGCCGCGCGCGCCTGGAGGCCGCCGGCGGCCGCACCGCGTGGCTGACGCTCGACCGCTCGGACAATGACCCCTCGCGCTTCCTCGGTTCGATCGAGGCCGCCATCGCGCAGGGCCTGGGCGGCGGCGGGCCGGACCGCTCCGCGCGTCAGCCGCTGGCGCAGGACCCGGGCGAACAGGCGCTGGCGCTGATCGACCGCCTCGCCAGCCATCACGGCGATTTCACGCTGTTCCTCGATGATTTCGAAGCCGTGCAGAACGCGGCCGTGGCCGGGCTGGTCTGGCAACTGGTGGAAAGCCTGCCGCCGGGCTGCCGCGTCGTGATCGGCACGCGCTGGGTGCCTGAAACCGGCCTGGCGCGCTTGCGCGCACGCGGCGAGCTGCTCGAGATCGAGCCCGCTCAGCTGCGCTTTTCGGCCGACGAGACCGCGTCCTTCCTGCGCCAGGCGCGCGGGCTGAAGCTGGCGCAGTCCGCCATCAGCGCGCTGCACCGGCGCACCGAGGGCTGGGCCACGGCGTTGTGGCTGGCGTCGGTCGCGCTGGAGCGGCGTACCCAGCCGGAGGGCTTCATTGCCGGCTTCTCCGGCTCTAACGCGGCCATTGCCGACTACCTCGTCGAAGACGTCTTCCTGCACTTGCCCGAGCCGGTGCGCGACTTCCTGCTGCGCACCTCGATCCTGGACCAGTTGTGCGGTCCGTTGTGCGACGCGGTGTGCCAGCCCGCCGCTGGCGGCAGCGAGGAAATCCTCGCGTGGCTGGAGCGCGCCAACCTGTTCCTGCTGCCGCTGGAGAGCGAACGCTATGGCGAACGCGGCTCCGGCGCCGCGCCCGAGCAGTGGTATCGCTATCACAGCCTGTTCTCCGGTTTCCTGCGCGCGCAGCTGGCGCAGGCCATGCCCGATGCCGTGCCGCAGCTGCACTTGTCGGCGTCCCGCTGGTATGAATCGCAGGGGCGGCTGGTGCCCGCCATCGAACATGCCTTCGCCGCCGGCGCGCTGGCGCATGCGCTGCAGTTGCTCGACGGCGCCGCCGACGACCTGCTGGCGCAGGGGCGCATGCGCCTGCTGACGCGCTGGCTGGAGTCGGCGCCTGCCGACGAACTGGCGCGGCTGCCCAAGCTGCAGATCGCGCGGGTGTGGGCGGTGTCGTTCACGCGCGGGCCGGCCGAAGCGATCGCGTTGCTGCAGCAGATCCCCACCGAGGGCGCGGCCGGCGATCTGCTGGCGCATATCCGCGCGCTGCGCCACATGCTGCTGAACATGATGGACCGCTTCGACGACGCGCGCGCCTTCGCCCGCAACGAGCTGCCGCCGTTGCCGATGGGTTATGCCTTCCCCGACGCGATCCTGGCCACCTCGATGGCCCGGCTCGCCGCGGTGGCGGGGGACTACCCCGAGGCCCGGCGGCTGCTGCAGGTGGCGCGCCACGCCGTGCGCGGGTCCGACAGCAACTTCAACAAGATCTTCTCGGAATCGGTCGAAGGGCTGATCGACCTGCGCCAGGGGCGGCTGCAGCAGGCGCTGGCGCGCTTCCGCATCGCCGCCAGCACCATGCTGCCGAACCGCTTCGGTCCCACCAACGGCAACGCCATGGCCGGCATCCTGCTGGCGGAGGGCCTGTACGAGAGCGGCGATTCCGAGCGCGCCAGCCGCCTGCTCAACGTCTACCTGCCGCTGTCGCGCGACCTCGGCCTGCCCGACCAGATCATCACCGGGCACGCGGTGCTGGCCCGCATCGCCTTCGAGCGCCGCGAGACCGACCAGGCCCACGAGTGGCTGGCGCAGCTCGAAGCGCTGGGCCACCATCGCGGCCTGACGCGGCTGGTGATGGCGGCGATGCTCGAGCGCGCCCGCCTGGCGCTGCGCCAGGGCAATGTGCATGCCGCGCAGGAGGCGATCGAGCGCGCCGCCGATCCGGCGCTGTGGCGCACGCGGCCCGGCGTCAGCTCGTTTGCCAGCGATGTCGAGGACATCACGCTGGGCCGCCTGCGGCTGGACCTGTACGCGCGCCCGGGCACGCCGGTGCGCGAGGCCATCGAACGCGAACTCGCGGCCGCCGCGGGCAACCAGCTGATGCGCCGCGCGCTCAAGCTGCGCATCCTGCTGGCGCAGGCATGGCAGCGCACCGGCGACGGCGCGCATGCGCTGGTAGTGATGGGCGAGGCGCTGCGCTTCGGCGCGGCCGAAGGCTTCGTGCGCATCTTTGCCGACGAGGGCGACGATGTGCGCCGGCTGGTGGCCGACGCCTGCGCGCGCCAGGCGGCCAGCCTGCCGGCCCCTTACGTCGAAAAGCTGCTGCAGGCTTGCGGCCAGGCCGCCGCGGAGCCGTCCGGCGCCGGCCGGCCCGCGCCGCCGGCGCTGGTCGAGCCGCTGACGCCCAAGGAGCAGAAGGTGCTGCACCTGCTGGCCGAGGGGTATTCCAACGTTGCCATGGCCGAGCGCCTGTTCGTGTCCGAGACCACGGTGCGCACCCACCTGCGCAATATCAGCGCCAAGCTGCACGCCAGCAACCGCACCCAGGCGGTCGCGATCGCGCGCCAGCTCGGCCTGCTTTGAAGCGCCGACTCAGATACCGATGAATTCGGTGAATTCCGCCAGCGGCGCGCGCGCGGCGCGCAACCGGTTGGCGGGCGCCTCGGGGTCCTCGTAGCCGATCGCCATGCCGGTGAACAGCATCCGTTCGGCTGGCAGTGACAGGAATCCGGCGATGGTTTGCGGATACATTGCCCAGCATTCCTGCGCGCAGCTGTCCAGGCCTTCTTCGCGCAGCAGCAGCATCACCGTCTGCAGATACATGCCGAGGTCCGACCATTGCGGCGGGCCCATGCGCCGGTCCACGGTGCAGAACAGCGCCAGCGGCGCCCCGAAGAAGGTGAAGTTGCTGGCGAACTGCGCCAGCCGCCGGGCCTTGTCCTCACGCGGGATGCCGAGGTGGTGGTAGAGCGCCTCGCCCACCTGGAAGCGGCGCTCGCGGTAGGGCGAGACCAGCTCGCGCGGGTAGATGTCGTACTCGCGCGCTTCGCCGGCAGGGGCCTCGGCGATGCGTTCGCGCATGATGCCGCGCAGCCGCTCCAGCGCCTCGCCGCCGACCACGTGGATGTGCCACGGCTGGAGGTTGCCGCCGGATGGCGCGCGCGCCGCGGCGTCGAGCACGCGGCGGATGGTGTCGGGCGCAACGGCCCGGGGCAGGAAGCCGCGGACGGACTTGCGGCTGGCGACGGCTTGACTGACTTTCATTGGCACTCCGGAAAACATCGACGCGTGCGCATCAGGCGAAGGGCGGCTCGCTGGTCCAGTCGAAGAAGTCCGGCATGTCGTGCGACACGGTCTCCGGGAACGCGGCGGGGCGCTTTTCCAGGAACGCGCTGACGCCTTCCTTTACGTCGGCGGAGCGTCCGCGCGACTGGATCGCGCGGCTGTCCAGCTTGTGCGCTTCCATCGGGTGGCTGGCGCCGGCCATGCGCCAGATCAGCTGGCGCGAGATCGCCACCGAGACCGGCGCGGCATTGGCGGCGATCTCGCGCGCAATCGCCTGCGCCGCCGGCAACAGGTCGTCGGGGGCGTGCAGCGAGCGCACCAGGCCGCGTTCGTGCGCTTCCTGCGCCGTGAACACGCGGCCGGTATAGCACCATTCCAGCGCGGTCGAGATCCCGACCACGCGCGACAGGAACCACGACGACGCCGCTTCCGGCGTGATGCCACGGCGTGCAAAGACAAAGCCGAATTTGGCGTCGGTGGAGGCCAGGCGGATGTCCATCGGCAACTGCATGGTCACGCCCACGCCGACCGCGGGGCCGTTGACCGCCGCAATCACCGGCTTGAGGCTGCGAAAGATGCGCAGCGACACGCGCCCGCCGCCGTCGCGATGCGCGGTATCCGGGCTGGCGCCATAGCGCTTTTCGAAATCGAAGGTGGAGCTGCCGCCGGACAGGTCGGCGCCGGCGCAGAACGCACGGCCGGAGCCGGTGACGATCACCGCGCGCACGTTGTCGTCGGCATCGGTGGCGTCGAACGCGGCGATCAGCTCGTGCATCATCTGCGCGGTGAAGGCATTGAGCTGGTCCGGGCGGTGCAGGGTGATGGTGGCAACGCCGTCTTCAACGGCATAGCGCAGGGTTTCGAACGAAGGCGTGGCGGGCGTCATGCGGGCTCCTGCTGGGAGGTAGGAAGGAATGCCGGAGGTGCCGGAACAAGCGCCGGCAGCGGGGGCGGGGGCTCGCCCAACACTAGTGCAGATTGCGCCGCCCGCAATCGTCGCTTCCGACGAGGCTGGGACCGCGCGCGGCGCCGTAGACTGATGCCGATCAGGCGGCGGGGCCGGCACATCACGACAGTGCGCCGTTGCTTCTGCCGGCGCAGACCGCAAAAGGACCACCATGAAGACACGCATCACCGAACTGCTTGGCATCCGCTACCCCATCATCCAGGGCGGCATGCAATGGGTTGGCTACGCCGAGATGGCCTCCGCCGTTTCCAACGCGGGCGGCCTTGGCATCCTGACGGCGCTGACCCAACCCACGCCCGAAGACCTGGCCAACGAGATCCGCCGCTGCCGCGAGATGACCGACAAGCCGTTCGGCGTGAACCTGACCCTGCTGCCGTCGATCAACCCGCCGCCGTACGCGCGCTATCTCGACGTCATCATCGAGAGCGGCGTCAAGGTGCTGGAGACTGCCGGCAACAATCCCAAGGAACATATCGCGCGAGCCAAGGCGGCGGGCATCAAGGTGATCCACAAGTGCGTGGCGGTCCGCCATGCATTGTCGGCCGAGCGGCTGGGCGTGGACGCAGTCTCGATCGACGGCTTCGAGTGCGCTGGCCATCCCGGCGAGGACGATGTGCCGGGCATGGTGCTGATTCCGCAGGCGGTGCGCAAGCTCTCGGTCCCGGTGATCGCCTCGGGCGGCATCGCCGACGGGCGCGGCATGGCGGCGGCGCTGGTGCTTGGCGCCGAGGGCGTCAACATGGGCACGCGCTTCTGCGCCACGCGCGAGGCGCCGATCCACGACAACGTCAAGCAGGCGCTGGTGCAGGCCAGCGAGCGCGACACCAACCTGATCTTCCGCACCCTGCACAACACCGCGCGCGTGCTCAAGAACGCCGTGTCGGACGAGGTGGTGAGCATCGAACGCCGTCCGGGCGGCGCGCAGTTCGAGGACGTCAAGCACCTGGTCGCCGGTGTGCGCGGCAAGGCCGCGCTGAAGGCGGGCGAGACCGACGGCGGCATCATCAGCGCCGGCCAGTGCGTGGGCCTGATCGACGACGTGCCCAGCTGCGAAGAACTGATCGCGCGCATGGTGGCCGATTGCCGCGAGCACCTCAGCGTGGCCTCGCGCTACTTTGCCTGACGCCATGGCCGAGGCGGAAATCGAGGCGGCGCTGACCCGCGCCATCGCCGCGCCGGCCGAAGCCGGCACCGACGTGCCGGAGGGCTTTATCCCGCTGCGCCGGATGAGCGGCTACATGGCCGGCTTCGGCCAGCTCTATCTGCACGCGGCCCGCCGCACGCTGGCGGTGCGCATCGACGAGAGCCACCTGAACAACCTGGGCATTCCACACGGCGGCATGCTGGCGACGCTGGCCGATACCGCCATCGGCATGATGATGTCGCTGGAAACCGGCCGCGCCAAAAGCGCGGTGACCGTCAACCTGAGCCTCGACTATCTCGATTCGGCGCGCCTGGGAGACTGGGTCGAAGCCCGCGTGGAGTTCGACAAGCTCGGCTCGCGGCTGCGCTACGGCACCTGCCGGCTGTTCAGCGGCGAGCGCTGCCTGCTGCGTGCCACGGCGATCTTCGCGGTGCTGGCGCCGCGCGCCTGAGCGGTGCGGCAACTTCGTCGCTTCCGACGACGCTGGCCGTGCCCCGCGGCGCAACAATAGCCATCGACGCTGCCGGCACCCGCGCCGGCATGCCGCACAACACAAGGGCTGCCCCGGCGGCCTGCACCGAACCAAGGAGATCACATGGCTGAGGCATATATCGTCGCGGCGGTCCGTACCGCCGGCGGCCGCAAGGGCGGCAAGCTGTCCGGATGGCATCCGGCCGACCTGGCCGCGCAGGTGCTCGACGCGCTGGTGGAGCGCACCGGCGCCGACCCGGCGCTGGTCGAAGACGTCATCATGGGCTGCGTGAGCCAGGTCGGCGAGCAGGCTGGCAACGTCGCGCGCAATGCCATCCTGGCCTCGCGCCTGCCGGAAAGCGTGCCAGGCACCTCGGTCGACCGCCAGTGCGGTTCGTCGCAGCAGGCCCTGCACTTTGCCGCACAGGCGGTGATGTCGGGCGCGATGGACGTCGTCATCGCCGCCGGCGTGGAAAGCATGACGCGCGTGCCGATGGGCCTGTCTTCGCAACTGCCGGCCAAGAACGGCTTCGGCGTGCCCAAGAGCCCGGGCGTCGAGGCGCGCTACCCCGGCGTGCAGTTCAGCCAGTTCACCGGCGCCGAGATGATCGCGCGCAAGTACGAGCTGTCGCGCGAACAGCTCGACGCCTACGCGCTGCAAAGCCACCAGCGCGCCATCGCTGCCACCAGGGCCGGCCGCTTCAGCGCCGAGATCCTGCCGGTGGAAGTGCGCACCGCCGACGGCGCCAATGGCGAGATGCACACCACCGACGAAGGCATCCGCTACGACGCCACGCTGGAAAGCATCGGCAGCGTCAAGCTGATCGCGGAAGGCGGCCGTGTCACCGCCGCCAGCGCCAGCCAGATCTGCGATGGCGCCGCGGGGCTGATGGTGGTCAACGAGGCCGGCCTGAAGAAGCTGGGCGTGAAGCCGCTGGCGCGCGTGCACAGCATGACCGTGATCGGCCATGACCCGGTGGTGATGCTGGAAGCGCCGCTGCCGGCCACCGAAGTGGCGCTCAAGCGCGCCGGCCTGCGCATCGGCGATATCGACCTGTTCGAAGTCAACGAAGCCTTCGCGCCGGTGCCGCTGGCCTGGCTCAAGGCCACCGGCGCCGATCCGGAACGCCTGAACGTGCATGGCGGCGCGATCGCGCTGGGCCACCCGCTCGGCGGCTCCGGCGCCAAGCTGATGACCACGCTGGTGCATGCCCTGCATACGCATGGCAAGCGCTACGGCCTGCAGACCATGTGCGAGGGCGGCGGGCTGGCCAACGTGACCATCGTCGAGCGCCTGTAAAACCGCGGCGCAGCGACGACAAAGAGCAGTAAAGGGAGAAGGACCGGCGGCGCGGGCATGTCAAAGTGCCCGCGCCAGCAGCCGGAGAAAAGATAAGGAATGGCCGCGAAATCGCGGCCATTTTCATTTGGTGGCGAAGAACGCCGAGCCGGAAACGCGCGTCAGGCGAAGGTCACGGCGCTGCGCCGGTCGGCACGCTCGAGGTGGGGCACGTTGTTGAAGCTCAGCAGCCGCTGCACGCCGCGGCCGACGATGATCTCGCAGAACGCGGTATTGCGGAACTGCAGGTTCATCTCGATCGCGGCCTGCGCCGGCGCGCCGAGCAGGTCGGCGGTGGCGCGGCCGATGGCGCCGCCCGAGCTGACCACCAGGATCGCATCCTCGCGCGTGGTGCCCTCGCTGGCCTGCGCCAGCGCGCCGGCAATGCGTGCGCCGAAGTCGGCCCAGCTCTCGGGCATGTCGGCCAGTCCGTCCTGGGTCCAGGCCGCATAGGCCGCGCGGAAAGTGCGCCAGTAATCGTTGTAGTCGGTGTTCTGGTGGGCGCGGTGGTCGGCGCCGCCGGTGTGGCAACGGTACAGCGCCTCGCCGTCGTATTCATTCAGGCCGGAATGAGAGATCACCGCGGCCTGCGGCTGCCCCATGCCGGCCAGGATCTCGGTGGCGGTATCCTGCTGGCGCACCAAAGTGCCGGCCACTACCCGGCTGAAGCTGACCCCGCGCTCGGCGAAATACTCGCCAAGCCAGCGCGCCTGCTGGCGGCCGGTGGCCGACAGGCAGTCGTAGTTGGCGGCGCCAAACGAGGCTTGTCCGTGACGGACGAGGAAAAGCGTAGCCATGAGGGTCCCGATAAGCAATGAGGCGGATAGGGCTGCCTCGGCGCGGGGCCGGGCGTGGGCACATTCTAGGGAGCGCCGGCGCCGCCGCCAAGCAAGCGCCGCGCAAATTCATAGCAGCCATGGCCCGGCTGCATTATCCGGACAGGCTCAGGCCGTCTTGGTCGGCCGGACGTCGAGATAGCCCGCCATCAGGCGGCTCAGCTCGGTGATCAGCCGCTCATCGTCAAGATGCAGCGGGCCGGAATCGTTGAGCACGGCATTGACCAGCACGCTGAAGACGGCCTGCATGGCAAAACGCACGCGCAGTTCGGCCGTGTCGGCGGGCAGAGGCAGGCGGGGCACCAGCAACTGCACCATGCGCTCGACGATCGCTTCGCCGTTCTGGCGGTGGGGCAGCCATTCCTCCGGACGCGTCGAGGCATGGCGCAGCGATGCGCGCATCACGCCGCGGTTGGCCAGCGTACCCAGCACCATGAACCTGGCGGTCTTGTCCAGCAGCACCGGCGTGGCGACATCTTCCCAGCGTTCCTGTGCCAGGTAGCGGTCGATCGATGCCGAGGTCTCTTCCATCACCATCGCACGCAGGGCCTCGAAATAGGCCATCTTGTCGCGGAAGCGCCCGTAGAAGGCGCCCACCGAGACCTGGCACGCCGCGGCGATCTGCGCGACCGACACCGCGGCAAAGTCGCGCGTCGCAAGCAACTCGCGGCCGGCGCCCAGCAAGGCCTGTTCGGTCTCGCGGGCACGGCGCTGGCGCGGGGGCTGCAGGATCGAGGGGGTGTCGATACGGGGGAAGGAAGCATTGGCGGGGAAGCTGGAAGGCGTCGCTGACATGGGCATATTCCGTATTCGAATTCGGATTCGAATTTGAAAATACCGGTGCCCACCGCAACGCGTCAAGGGGTTTGTCGGTTGGAGCGGCAAATGTCACGGCAGATGCCGTGTGGCGCACGGCGATGCCAGTCCGGTCCGATGCGATTTCCCAGGCACGTCAATCAGAACAATCCGAATATCAGAACGTTGCGTTGCCGCGCGACGCCTTAGCGGAATCGCGGACTCAGTTCATCCCGCATCCACTCGATGAAGGCGCGCGTGCGCGCCGGCAGCAGCCGCGCATGGGGATAGATCAGCGACAACGGCCACGCCGGCAGCTCGAAGTCCTCCAGCACGATGCGCAACTTGCGCGCTTCGACCAGTTGCGCGACCTGGTACGACAGAAAGTGGCCGAAGCCGGCGTCGGCGGCACAGGCGGCCACCGCTGGCGCGGTCTGGTTGAATTCCAGGTTGCCCGACACCGGCACATGGAATTCGCGCTCGCCGTCGCGGAATGACCACCAGTGCGCATGGTTGCCGGTGAAGCGCAAGCAGTTGGCGCCGGCCAGCTCGTCCGGGTGGCGCGGCACGCCGTGCTTGCGCAGGTAGGCGGGCGTGGCCACCACCACGCGGCGAATGCGGCCGACGGATTGCGCCACCAGCGTGGAATCGGCCAGCGGGCCGATGCGCACGCCCACGTCCAGGTCTTCCTCGAGCAGGTTCACCACGCGGTCGGTGAACTCCATGCGGCAGCGCACGCGCGGATAGCGCTGCACAAAACGCGTCACCGCCGGGGCCACGTACATCTGGCCGAACAGCACCGAGGCGGTCAGCGTGAGCTGGCCGCTGGGCTCGACATGGCTCTCGGTCAGGCCGGCTTCGACTTCGTCGATATTAGCCAGGATGCGCCGGCAGCCGTCCAGGTAGCTGCGCCCCTCGGCGGTCAGCGACAGCCGCCGCGTGGTGCGGTTGAGCAGCCGCACCTGCAGTTCGGCTTCGAGCGCCGCCAGCGTGCGCACCACCGCTGGCAACGAGGTGCGCAGCGACGCCGCGGCCGCCGTCAGGCTGCCCTCGTCGACGATCCGCACAAAGGTCTGCATCGCACGTAGCTTGTCCATGGCGCCAGACATTACTCCATTTTCCGGAGTAGTCAAATACCAATGGCCCCATTTATTCCAGCCTCGCCGGCACCGAGAATCCGTCCATACCAACCGCTCAGGAGAGTGCCATGCAACAGACGAATCCTCCCGCAGTGCCTGCCAGGCCGCTGGTACTGTACCGTTCCCCGCTGTCCGGCCACGCGCATCGCGCCGAACTGATGCTGGGGCTGCTGGGCCTGCCCTACCGGCTGGTGGACGTCGACCTGCGCGGCGGCGAGCAGCGCAGCGAGGCTTTCCTGCGCCTGAACCCGTTCGGCCAGGTGCCGGTGCTGGACGACGACGGCGTGGTGCTGGCCGATTCCAACGCGATCCTGGTCTACCTGGCCACGCGCTATGACGATGGCCGCTGGCTGCCGCGGGATCCGGTCGGTGCGGCCGGCGTCCAGCGCTGGCTGTCGGTAGCTGCCGGCGAGATTGCGTTCGGCCCGGCCGCGGCGCGCCTGGGGGTGTTGTTCGGCCGGCCGGTGCCGATGGAGGATGCCGTGGCGCGCGCACAGCGGCTGTTCACGCTGATGGAGTCGGTGCTGGCAGCGGGCGCGTTCCTCGCCGCCGATCACGCCACCATTGCCGACGTGGCCGCCTACAGCTATATCGCCCGCGCCGAGGAAGGCAACGTGCCGCTGGCGCCGTACCCGGCGCTCAATGCCTGGCTGCGCCGCGTCGAGGCATTGCCTGGCTTCGTGCCGATGCTGGTATCGAAGCCCAGCCTGGCCGCCTAGCCATTGCGTCCGGCGCATCAAGCCATTCACCTGCCAAGGAGCCGATCATGGACCTGCCCACCTGGCCGCATGCCGGCCTGCCATTCCACGCCGGCGAACTCGCCGCGCAGCAGCGCGCCGGCAAGCGCGAGCGCATGGCCGCGGCGGGTCCGCGCGTGATCCGCGGCGAGATGCCGGAACAGCACCGCACGTTCTTCGCGCAACTGCCGTTCCTGCTGGCCGGCGCGGTTGACGGCGGCGGCATGCCCTGGGCCACGCTACTGGTCGGGCCGCCGGGATTTGCGCACACGCCGGACGCCACGCACCTGCGCATCGACGCGGTGCCCTTGCCCGGCGATCCGCTGTCTGCGGCGCTGGAACAGGGCGCGCGCATCGGGCTGCTTGGCATCGAGCTGCCTACGCGCCGGCGCAACCGCATGAACGGGATCATCGTGGCGCGGGATGCGGCAGGGCTGACGGTCGAGGTCGAGCAAAGCTTCGGCAATTGTCCGCGCTATATCCAGCTGCGCGATGTCGCCGCGGCGGAGCCTGCCGCCGCCCCCGCGACATGGCACGGCGACGCGCTCGACGCGCATGCCAGTGCCTGGCTGCGCGGCGCGGATACGCTGTTCATCGCGTCCAGCCATAGCGTGTCGCCGCAAGACGAGGGCGAGCACACCGGCGGTGTCGACGTCTCGCACCGCGGCGGCAAGCCCGGCTTTATTCGCGTGGACGACGCCCATACGCTGACGTTCCCCGATTTCAACGGCAACAACTTCTTCAACACCATCGGCAACCTGATGGCCGAGCCGCGTGCCGGGATCGTCGTGCCGGATTTTGCCGACGGCTCGCTGCTGCATGTGAATGGGCGCGCCGAAGTGATCTGGGAGGGCGAGGAACTGGCCGCCTACGCCGGCGCCGAGCGGCTGGTGCGGCTGCATGTGGAGCGCGTGGTGCGGCGCGAGCGCGTGTTGCCGCTGCGCTTCGCCTTTCGGGAGTTCTCGCCGGTGCTGGCCGATACCGGCGCGTGGCCGCAAGGCTGAGCGCGGTGGGGTAGGAGCCGGGCGACAGCCGCGTTCAGCCGCGCGCCCGATATTTCAGCGCGGCGCAGCGCCCTGCCAGCGCGGTGACGCAGCAGGCATCGCCGCGCCACTCGCCCCCGGTCACGATGCCCTGGGCGTCCGCCACCAGCTTGCGCTGGCACTGCCCCGGCACAGGGGTGCGCTCCATGCCGGCATCGCGCGGGCCGCTGCCCGGCGGTCGCGCGGCCGGAACGGAATCGGTCCAGACATAGGCGGTGCCGGCGGGCAGGGCCTGTACGGCCTGCGGCGGGCCCCACTGGCGTTTCGCCTCATCGACCGGAACGCTCTTCCAGGAGTCGATGATGTCCTGCATCGCGCCCGTCCCGATCCCTGCGCAGGCCGCCGCAAAAGCTGCTGCGCCCAGCACGGCGAGGCGCGCACGCCTGCGTGCCAGAGATTGGGTGGCATACGCAAGCTGGGCTGGATTGGCAGGCATGGCGTCTCCACATCGGCGCAGCCGGCGGCAAGGGCCGGTCTGTGGAGACTAGTAGAGCTTTCGCAGGGTTTGCAAGCACCTTGTAGGGGCTGGCGTACACATTGCCGAGCCCCGGCAGTCAGGCCTGATCGGCGAACAGGCCGAGGCTTTGCTGACCGGCGGCGGAAGACTTGCGCGCGGCATGCGACGGCGCCACGCGTCCGGGTCGCGGGGCTTCCGCGGGCGCTTCCGGCGCGGTCAGGGTGAAGTCCCGGCGCACCGACAGGGGCACGGCGTCCGGCATCCATTGGTCCCGGCGCGGCGCCAGGATCTGGTAGGTGTCGAGGTCGAAATGCGCTGGCGCGGCGGCCAGTGCGCCGGCATCCTCCAGCGTGTCCGCGCAGCCCAGGTAGCACCACTCGTCCACCACGTGCCAGCAGGCCCGCGCGCCGTGCTGCTCGCGCCAGGCCACCGCGCCGTCGAACGGCCATGGCAGCAGCGCGATCGGACCCAGCGCCGCGGCCAGCCGGGCACGGTGTTCGCGCGGCGATTCCGCACCGACGCAGGCACCGGCGCAGCGGTGGACTTGTCGCGCAAAGCAGGGGCTGCCACGGCGCGTGGTCTTTTCCAGCGACAGCGTGGCCATGCACAGGCCATGCTCCTCGGCCAGCGCGCGCAGGCGCGCCTCGGCCGCGCCACGGCTGCCGAAGACGCCGAACAGGTCGCGATGCCGGCAGAAGTCCGTGTCGCGATCCGAGCGCAGGCGCGGCACCGGCAACTGCTGCGGCAGTTCCCAGGCGTAGAGGCGCGTATTCCGGCGCAGCATCTGGTTGTGCACCGGCTGCATGGCCTTGACCAGCTGGGCCTCGAGCAGCAGGGCGCCGGTTTCGCCGCCGGTCTCCCGCCATTCGACCCGGCGGACCAGCCGCGCCAGCCGCATGTCCTTGCCATACCGGTAGTCGCCGGAAAAATGGGCGCCGATGCGCTGGCGCAGGTGCACGCTCTTGCCGACATAGAGCGGCACGTCCTGGTCGCCATAGAAGATATAGACGCCGGGCGACGCCGGCACGTCTTCGAGGGCGGTTTCTTCCAGGCCGGCCGGCAGGCTTGCGCGCCGCACCAGGGTGCGCACGGCCGCTTCCACCAGTTCGACGGAATACGTGGCATGGATCTTCTGCCAGAACTGCCACAGCAGCTCGGCATCGGCCAAGGCGCGGTGCCGGCCCTTGGGCGTCAGGCCGAAGCGGGCAATCAGGGCATCCAGCCCATGGCGCTCTACCGACGGAAACAGCGAGCGCGAGAGCCGGACGGTGCACAGCACGTCAGCCCGGAACGTCACACCGGCGCGACGGAACGCGTTCTTCAGGAAGCCATAGTCGAAGCGTGCGTTATGGGCCACGAACAGGCGCCCCTGCAGGCGCTCCGCGAGCGACTCGGCCAGCGACTCAAAGGTCGGCTGGCCCCGCACCATGTCGTCGCTGATGCCGGTCATGCGCTGGATAAACGGCGGAATCGACATGCCGGGGTCCAGCAGTGTCTCCCATTCGACAATGCCGTCCGGGCCAACCTCGACCACGCCGATCTCGGTGATGCGGTCCCGTTGGGCGTCCGCGCCGGTGGTCTCCAGGTCGACAAAGACAATGGGGCGCGACAGGGCAGCGGCCAGTGACTGGGCGTCGAGCAGGCGCGCGCCGTCCGCTGGCAGGCGCGACGGCAGGTAGGTAGGCAAGTCTGGCATCCGCGGATTCTAAGGCGAGGTCGAGGGCGGCAAGAAGAAGATTTCAAATACCCCTTGCCAACCCCCTCGCACTCGCTTACTATTCGCCCCCTCGCAACACAACGCGGCTCCTGCAAGGCAGGCGCAGCAAGGGTTGCGGGGTCGACCGGAAGGTTGGTGCAGCGCAGTTGGCGGCGCCGGCGGCAGTAAAAAAGATTGCTGCGAACGGTTGACGAAACGAAGAAAGCTCTGCATAATCTCGTTTCTCTGCTGCAGACAACGCAGCGCGCTGAACGGCAAAGCCGGGTGGCGAAGTTCTTTAACAAACAAACAACCGATAAGTGTGGGCGCTGGGTAGCGGACGCCGCTGTCTACGGACAGTGCTGCTTCAAGTTATACAGTGCTCGCACAGCAAAACGTGACTGGTCTTCGGACTGGTCAGTCAGTTTTCTGAGAGTGAGCGACCGCTCGAAAGAGCGAGGACCGGTCGGGAAACCGAAGGTCCACACAGAGATTGAACTGAAGAGTTTGATCCTGGCTCAGATTGAACGCTGGCGGCATGCCTTACACATGCAAGTCGAACGGCAGCGCGGGCTTCGGCCTGGCGGCGAGTGGCGAACGGGTGAGTAATACATCGGAACGTGCCCTGTCGTGGGGGATAACTAGTCGAAAGATTAGCTAATACCGCATACGACCTGAGGGTGAAAGCGGGGGACCGCAAGGCCTCGCGCGATAGGAGCGGCCGATGTCTGATTAGCTAGTTGGTGGGGTAAAGGCCTACCAAGGCGACGATCAGTAGCTGGTCTGAGAGGACGATCAGCCACACTGGGACTGAGACACGGCCCAGACTCCTACGGGAGGCAGCAGTGGGGAATTTTGGACAATGGGGGCAACCCTGATCCAGCAATGCCGCGTGTGTGAAGAAGGCCTTCGGGTTGTAAAGCACTTTTGTCCGGAAAGAAATGGCTCTGGCTAATACCCGGGGTCGATGACGGTACCGGAAGAATAAGCACCGGCTAACTACGTGCCAGCAGCCGCGGTAATACGTAGGGTGCGAGCGTTAATCGGAATTACTGGGCGTAAAGCGTGCGCAGGCGGTTTGATAAGACAGGCGTGAAATCCCCGGGCTCAACCTGGGAATGGCGCTTGTGACTGTCAGGCTAGAGTGCGTCAGAGGGGGGTAGAATTCCACGTGTAGCAGTGAAATGCGTAGAGATGTGGAGGAATACCGATGGCGAAGGCAGCCCCCTGGGACGTGACTGACGCTCATGCACGAAAGCGTGGGGAGCAAACAGGATTAGATACCCTGGTAGTCCACGCCCTAAACGATGTCAACTAGTTGTTGGGGATTCATTTCTTCAGTAACGTAGCTAACGCGTGAAGTTGACCGCCTGGGGAGTACGGTCGCAAGATTAAAACTCAAAGGAATTGACGGGGACCCGCACAAGCGGTGGATGATGTGGATTAATTCGATGCAACGCGAAAAACCTTACCTACCCTTGACATGCCACTAACGAAGCAGAGATGCATCAGGTGCCCGAAAGGGAAAGTGGACACAGGTGCTGCATGGCTGTCGTCAGCTCGTGTCGTGAGATGTTGGGTTAAGTCCCGCAACGAGCGCAACCCTTGTCTCTAGTTGCTACGCAAGAGCACTCTAGAGAGACTGCCGGTGACAAACCGGAGGAAGGTGGGGATGACGTCAAGTCCTCATGGCCCTTATGGGTAGGGCTTCACACGTCATACAATGGTGCGTACAGAGGGTTGCCAACCCGCGAGGGGGAGCTAATCCCAGAAAACGCATCGTAGTCCGGATCGTAGTCTGCAACTCGACTACGTGAAGCTGGAATCGCTAGTAATCGCGGATCAGCATGCCGCGGTGAATACGTTCCCGGGTCTTGTACACACCGCCCGTCACACCATGGGAGTGGGTTTTGCCAGAAGTAGTTAGCCTAACCGCAAGGAGGGCGATTACCACGGCAGGGTTCATGACTGGGGTGAAGTCGTAACAAGGTAGCCGTATCGGAAGGTGCGGCTGGATCACCTCCTTTCCAGAGGCTTGTGTCTCAAGCCTAGCGTTCACACTTATCGGTTTGTTTGCTGTTACAGCCAAGGGTCTGTAGCTCAGGTGGTTAGAGCACCGTCTTGATAAGGCGGGGGTCGTAGGTTCAAGTCCTACCAGACCCACCAAGTTATCCGAGGGGGATTAGCTCAGCTGGGAGAGCACCTGCTTTGCAAGCAGGGGGTCGTCGGTTCGATCCCGTCATCCTCCACCACCGCTTACGAGCGGTGCGAAACGCCTGGTACCTTGGATTGGTTGTCAAAGGAAAGCGCTTACGGAGTGCTTTCCTTTGGCATTGCCAAGCGATCTAACGATCGGCTGTTCTTTAACAATATGGGATGTAGTAAAGGTGTCGCGGTGCTTTGATGAGAAGCACAGTAGTTGAACGCGATACCGGGTTGTGATTGTATCAACCAAATGTATTTTAAAGTGATCGAAAGATGACTTGGAATACGGCACAAATGCGAGAACTCAACCTGTAGTGAGCGTGTCCTCGAGACACACTTGTTATAGGGTCAAGCGAACAAGTGCATGTGGTGGATGCCTTGGCGATCACAGGCGATGAAGGACGCGGTAGCCTGCGAAAAGCTTCGGGGAGCTGGCAAACAAGCTTTGATCCGGAGATGTCCGAATGGGGAAACCCGGCCCGAATGGGTCATCCCTTGCTGAATACATAGGCAAGGGAAGCGAACGCGGCGAACTGAAACATCTAAGTAGCTGCAGGAACAGAAATCAACCGAGATTCCCAAAGTAGTGGCGAACGAAATGGGAAGAGCCTTGTACTCTTTAGCAGTGGTGTTAGCAGAACGGGATGGAAAGCCCGGCCATAGCAGGTGATAGCCCTGTATGCGAAAACACGATTGTGGAACTAGGTGTACGACAAGTAGGGCGGGACACGTGAAATCCTGTCTGAAGATGGGGGGACCATCCTCCAAGGCTAAATACTCGTGATCGACCGATAGTGAACCAGTACCGTGAGGGAAAGGCGAAAAGAACCCCGGGAGGGGAGTGAAATAGATCCTGAAACCGCATGCATACAAACAGTCGGAGCCCTTTCGGGGGTGACGGCGTACCTTTTGTATAATGGGTCAGCGACTTACATTCAGTGGCAAGCTTAACCGATTAGGGAAGGCGTAGCGAAAGCGAGTCCGAACAGGGCGTTGAGTCGCTGGGTGTAGACCCGAAACCAGATGATCTATCCATGGCCAGGTTGAAGGTGCGGTAACACGTACTGGAGGACCGAACCCACTAACGTTGAAAAGTTAGGGGATGAGCTGTGGATAGGGGTGAAAGGCTAAACAAATCTGGAAATAGCTGGTTCTCTCCGAAAACTATTTAGGTAGTGCCTCGTGTCTCACCTTCGGGGGTAGAGCACTGTCATGGTTGGGGGGTCTATTGCTGATTACCCCGCCATAGCAAACTCCGAATACCGAAGAGTGCAATCACGGGAGACAGACATCGGGTGCTAACGTCCGGTGTCAAGAGGGAAACAACCCAGACCGCCAGCTAAGGTCCCCAAATATGGCTAAGTGGGAAACGAAGTGGGAAGGCTAAAACAGTCAGGAGGTTGGCTTAGAAGCAGCCACCCTTTAAAGAAAGCGTAATAGCTCACTGATCGAGTCGTCCTGCGCGGAAGATGTAACGGGGCTAAGCCATATACCGAAGCTGCGGACGCACGCAAGTGCGTGGTAGGAGAGCGTTCTGTAAGCCTGTGAAGGTGTCTTGTAAAGGATGCTGGAGGTATCAGAAGTGCGAATGCTGACATGAGTAGCGATAAAGGGGGTGAAAGGCCCCCTCGCCGTAAGCCCAAGGTTTCCTACGCAACGTTCATCGGCGTAGGGTGAGTCGGCCCCTAAGGCGAGGCAGAGATGCGTAGCTGATGGGAAGCAGGTTAATATTCCTGCACCGTCGTATGATGCGATGGGGGGACGGATCGCGGAAGGTTGTCCGGGTGTTGGAAGTCCCGGTCCCTGCATTGGAGAAGGCGCTCAGGCAAATCCGGGCGCGGAATTCAAGGATGTGGGGCGAGCGGCCTAGTGCTGCGAAGCAATTGGAAGTGGTTCCAAGAAAAGCCTCTAAGCTTCAGTCATACGAGACCGTACCGCAAACCGACACAGGTGGGCGAGATGAGTATTCTAAGGCGCTTGAGAGAACTCGGGAGAAGGAACTCGGCAAATTGGTACCGTAACTTCGGGATAAGGTACGCCCTGGTAGCTTGACTGGCCTGCGCCAGAAGGGTGAAGGGGTTGCAATAAAATGGTGGCTGCGACTGTTTAATAAAAACACAGCACTCTGCAAACACGAAAGTGGACGTATAGGGTGTGACGCCTGCCCGGTGCCGGAAGATTAAATGATGGGGTGCAAGCTCTTGATTGAAGTCCCGGTAAACGGCGGCCGTAACTATAACGGTCCTAAGGTAGCGAAATTCCTTGTCGGGTAAGTTCCGACCTGCACGAATGGCGTAACGATGGCCACACTGTCTCCTCCCGAGACTCAGCGAAGTTGAAGTGTTTGTGATGATGCAATCTCCCCGCGGCTAGACGGAAAGACCCCATGAACCTTTACTGTAGCTTTGCATTGGACTTTGAACCGATCTGTGTAGGATAGGTGGGAGGCTTTGAAGCGTGGACGCCAGTTCACGTGGAGCCGTCCTTGAAATACCACCCTGGTTTGTTTGAGGTTCTAACCTTGGCCCGTGAATCCGGGTCGGGGACAGTGCATGGTAGGCAGTTTGACTGGGGCGGTCTCCTCCCAAAGTGTAACGGAGGAGTTCGAAGGTACGCTTGGTACGGTCGGACATCGTACCTAAAGTGCAATGGCAAAAGCGTGCTTAACTGCGAGACCGACAAGTCGAGCAGGTGCGAAAGCAGGACATAGTGATCCGGTGGTTCTGAATGGAAGGGCCATCGCTCAACGGATAAAAGGTACTCTGGGGATAACAGGCTGATACCGCCCAAGAGTTCATATCGACGGCGGTGTTTGGCACCTCGATGTCGGCTCATCTCATCCTGGGGCTGTAGCCGGTCCCAAGGGTATGGCTGTTCGCCATTTAAAGAGGTACGTGAGCTGGGTTTAAAACGTCGTGAGACAGTTTGGTCCCTATCTGCCGTGGGCGTTGGAATCTTGACGGGGGCTGCTCCTAGTACGAGAGGACCGGAGTGGACGTACCGCTGGTGTACCTGTTGTCTCGCCAGAGGCATCGCAGGGTAGCTATGTACGGAAGAGATAACCGCTGAAAGCATCTAAGCGGGAAACTCGCCTGAAGATGAGGATTCCCTGGAGGCTTGACCTCCTTGAAGGGTCGTTCGAGACCAGGACGTTGATAGGCTGGGTGTGGAAGCGCAGTAATGCGTTAAGCTAACCAGTACTAATTGCCCGTAAGGCTTGATCCTATAACCAGTGTGTTTCACCTGGTGAGTCGATCGCCTTGTGCCTCGATACACACAACCAACACTACATCCCGATTCGTGACGTTGGCCTCAACCCCAACGCCACAACCCCTCATGCCTGGTGACCATAGCGAGTTGGAACCACCCCTTCCCATCCCGAACAGGTCCGTGAAACGACTCCGCGCCGATGATAGTGCGGATTACCCGTGTGAAAGTAGGTCATCGCCAGGCTCTTATTGTGCAAAACCCCTCGACAGCGTGTGCTGCGAGGGGTTTTTGCTTTGGCGCGGACGCAAATGCCGCGCTTGCACTTTCTGACTAGACTGTCTGGCGCACGGCAGTGGCACTCAGGATGGCGCCAGACAGGCAGATTCCGCCGAGCAACGCGGCGGCGGGTGTGCCACCGTATGTTGCCGACGCGCTGGCAGCGACGGGCAACAGCACCAGCACGCTCAGGTTGTTGACGCTTTCCGACGTGGCCAGGACCTTCCCCTTGTTCGCACCAGCCCGCTGCGCAAGCAGAGCGGTGCTGGCAGGCGCCGCGATACCCAGTGCCGCGCCCCAGGTCAGCAGGCATCCCAACGCCGCCGGCAACCCGATCGCGACGGTCAGGAACAAGGTCATGGACGCAGCCACCACCACGGTAGCAATGACCAGGAGATCTTGTTCACGCGCGTAACGCCGACTGGCATAGCCCGCCAGCATGTTGCCTATAGCCAGGCCCATACCGAATACCGAGACGGCGATGCCGACGGCGGCCACATCCAGCGCATAGCGCACCCGCAGCACTTCTCCCGCAAAGACGTAGCCGGCAACCGCGCTGCCGTTCCACGCGCCCTTCGCCATCAGAAGGCGGTACGCGCTGGCCGCCGGTTTCTCGTCGGCGGACGGCCTCGGGTTCACAGGGGCGCGTGACACATCGCGCGGAATCACGAACCAGCCCGCCGCGAAGGCTGCAAGGCAGCTGGCGGCGATTACCAGAAACGGCGCGCGCCAGCCCCAGGCCTCGGCCAGCAAACCGGCGACTGCGGGTCCGGCCGCGATCCCCGCCGTCATGCCCAGCATGACGCCGCCCATGGCACCCGCTTGTCTCGACGGCGGAATCCGGTCGGCGATCAGGGCGAAGACGGTCGGAATCGTCGCTGCGGCGGCCAGGCCGCCGAGGATTCGCAGGGCCATGGCGGCGTCCAGCGTAGGGACCAGGGTCAGGGCAAGGCTATCCGCCGCGAACAGCAGCATGGCAGCGAGCAGCACCCCGCGGCGCCCGGCGCGATCCGAGATCCATCCCATCAGCGGCGCTGCCGCGGCGTAGGACAAGGCGTAGGCCGACACCAGGCCCGACGCCTGCATCGGTGACGTATGGAAGGCCGTTGCCAGCGGGGCCAGCATCGGTGCGAGCATGAACTCAGCGGCCCCGACCATGCAGACAGTAATGGCCAGGACAGGCAGAAGGAAGCGGGACGGCATTTGCAGACTCCGTGGGATCGATGTGAGCGAATGGATGGTCGAAGCGCGCGTCAAGTTGGCGCAACGCAGCGGCATCGAAGGCTAAAACCGGCCAAATCGGGGAATGGAACGCGGCGCCGCAGAGTCGGGCGCGCGGGGCAGGCAAGGTGCGTGGAGGCACCAGTCAGGCGGGACGGGCGGACCAGGAAGGTCCGCCCGCAAGATGGAAGATTCTAGCGTATTGCCGGGAAAAGGGATGTTGGCTTAATCCGCCTCTACCTTCATCGACCTCAACAGCGGCTGCCACTTGTCGCTTTCCGCCTTCAGCAGGGTCCGCAGCCCCTCCGGCGTCTGCTTGTCGGCCGGAACGATTTCCGCGCCGAGTCCGTCCAGCTTCTTGATCACGGCCGGATCCTTCAGCCCCTTCTGCAACGCCTTGGTCAGGCGTTCCACGGCTGCCGGCGAGGTGCCCTTGGGCGCGTAGATGCCGTGCCACACCTTCACCTCAAAGCCTTTCAGGCCGCCTTCCTGCAGCGTGGGCGCCTGCGGCAGCGCCTTGATCCGTGCCGGCGTGGTGACGCCGAACAGCCGCACGCGATCGGCCTGGATATGCGGCAGGGTGGCCGTGGTCTGGTCGCACAGCAGGTCGACCTGGCCGCCCAGCAGCGCGGTCAGCGCCGGGCCCGCGCCCTGGTAGGGGATGGCGTTCAGCTTCACGTGCACCGATTGTTCGAACAGCAGCCCGCAAAGCTGCGACACGGCGCCCAGGCCGGCATTGGCCAGCGATACCTTGTCCTTGTTCTGCGTCACGTACTGGATCAGTTCCGGCACCGTCTTCGCCGGCAGGTCCTTGCGACCCATCAGCGTCATCGGTACGTCCGCCACCTGGCCGACGTACTCGAAGTCTTTCAGCGGCGCATACGACAGCTTCTTGTACAGCGCCGGCGCGGTCGCCATGCCGTTGTGGTGGATCAGCAGCGTATAGCCGTCGGGCTGGGCGCGGGCGACGAAGGCCGCGGCCACGGTGCCGCCGGCACCGGTGCGGTTTTCGACCACGATGCTCTGGCCAAGGTCTTGCGACATGGCTTGCGCCAGCGTGCGCGCGACGACATCGGTCGGGCCTCCGGCGGAGTAGGGAACGACCAGGGTGATCGGCTTGGCCGGATAGGCTTCGGCCGCTGCCGCGCCCGAGGCGCCTGCCATGGCAGACGCCATGACCAGCAAGCCCGCCCGCCATTGCGGGCCGGCGTGCCAATACTTCGCATCCTTCATTGCTGTCTCCAGATAGGTGCCGCGCCGTGAGTCCGGTGCGGCTTTGTCAGGGTTGCATGGCTAGCATGGCGGCAAGCCGCTGCGACAGCAATCTGGTTCTCGTGAAGGATGCCTAATGCCCGGTGAAAGATCAGGCCGCTTCGGCCACGCGCACCTCCACCAGCAGCTTTTTCAGTTCGGGCACGCACGAGCCGCAGTTACCGCCGGCCTTGACGCAGGCCGTGATCTCGGCGGGCGTCTTCAGGTCGTGCTTGCGCACCGCATCGCAGATGGTGTTGCGACCCACGCCGAAGCAGGAGCACACCGTCGGGCCGGTGTCGGCGCCTTTCTCCATCGGCTGTCCGAGCAGCAGCCCGATGCGGTCGGCGTCTTCCAGCCGCTCGCGTCCGAACAGGCCGGCTAGCCAGGCGCGCGACGGCAGCTCAGGACGTGTCGACACATAGACACAGGCCTCGAGCCGGTCGTCGACGACATGCCCGGCGTGGTACACGCCCGCGGCGCGGTCTTCGTATTCCAGCCAGTCGGCGTCCGGATCGGTCACGCCGAGCAGCGTGCGCGCCCAGGCGGTGCGATCGGCCACGGTGTCGCGGCCGGCGAATTCATAGCGCTGGAACTGGCGGCCCTGCACGCGCGTCCAGTAGGTCAGCGCTTCGGCCGGCAGCGGGCGGCGGCTCAGCATGAAGCCATGCCAGTGCACGCCGAACGGCTCCACCCGCACGGGCGTGTGCTTGAACTCGGGCTCGCCGGAAACAGGATCGACCACCGGATTGACCAGCGCGCCGACCCGCGCGTCAGAACTGAACTGACCGTTCCAGTGGATCGGCACGAACACGCTGCCGCGCGGAATGCCGCCGCCGTGGCGCACGCGCGCGACCATCGCGCCCCAGCGCGTGCTGACGCGCGCCAGCTTGCCCTCGCCCACGCCGCACAGCAGCGCGTCCTGCGGGTGCATGTCGACAAAGGGCTCGGGCAGGTGGTCGGCCAGCCTGGCCGACTTGCCCGTGCGCGTCATGGTGTGCCACTGGTCGCGCACGCGGCCGGTGTTCAGGATCAGCGGGAAGTCGTCGTCGGGTGCGTAAGCGGGCGCGCGCGGCGGCGTGGCGACAAAGCGGGCGCGGCCGTCGGCGTGGGCGTAGCGGCCATCGCCGAAGAGCCGCCGCGCATCCTGCGTGCCTTGCGCGGGCACGGGCCACTGCACCGGTTCCAACGCGTCATAGCGCGCCGTGTCCAGGCCGGCCAGTCCGCCGATATCGAACGCGCGCGGCGCGTCATCATTGCGCCATGCACTCAGTCGCGCGTGTTCGTCGAAGATCTGGTGCGGCCCGGCATAGTCGAAGCCGCTGAAGCCCATGCGGCGTGCCACCTCGCACAGGATGTCCCAGTCCGCGCGCGCTTCGCCGGGCGCCGGCAGGAAGGCGCGCTGGCGCGAAATGCGCCGCTCCGAGTTGGTTACGGTGCCATCCTTCTCGCCCCAGCCCAGCGCGGGCAGCAGCACGCGCGCGGCGGCGTTGGTGTCGGTGTGTTCGATGATGTCGCTGCTGACCACCAGTTCGCATCGGGCCAGCGCGCGGCGCGCCTGGTCGGCGTCGGGCAGGCTCACCACCGGGTTGGTGGCGATCACCCAGACCGCCTTGACACGGCCGGCTTCGATGGCCTCGAACAGCTCCACGGCCTTCAGCCCTGGGCGGTCGGCCATCGCCGGCGATTGCCAGAAGCCTTGCACCACCTCGCGATGCAGCGGGTTCGCCAGTTCCATGTGGGCGGCCAGCATGTTGGCCAGGCCGCCGACCTCGCGCCCGCCCATCGCGTTCGGCTGGCCGGTCAGCGAAAACGGGCCCATGCCCGGCTGCCCGATGCGCCCGGTGAGCAGGTGGCAGTTGATGATGCTGTTGACCTTGTCAGTGCCGGCCGACGACTGGTTGACGCCCTGCGAGAAGGCCGTCACGGTTCTCTCGGTTTGCGCGAACAGCTGGTAGAAGGCCAGCACGTCCTGCACGTTCAGCTTGCAGGCGCGTGCCACCGCAGCAGGATCGGCGCAGGTGTCGTCTGCGGCCTGCAGGGCTTCGTCCAGTCCGGCGGTGCTGGCGCCGACGAAGGCGGCGTTGGCGTGCCCTTCACGCGCGAGGTAGCTCAACAGCCCGTTGAACAGCCACACGTCGGTGCCCGGGCGGACCGCCAGGTGCAGGTCGGCCAGCTCGCAGGTGGCGGTGCGGCGCGGGTCGATCGCCACGATCTTCATTTCCGGGCGCGCTTCCTTGGCCCGGGACAGGCGCTGGAACAGGATCGGGTGGCACCACGCGGTGTTGGAGCCCACCAGCACCACCAGGTCCGCCAGTTCCAGGTCTTCGTAGTTGCCCGGCACCAGGTCTTCGCCGAAGGCGCGCTTGTGGCCGGCCACGGCCGACGACATGCACAGGCGCGAGTTGGTGTCGATATTGGCGCTGCCGATAAAGCCCTTCATCAGCTTGTTGGCGACGTAGTAGTCCTCGGTCAGCAACTGGCCCGAGACGTACAGCGCGACCGAATCCGGACCATGGCGGCGGATGATGTCGGTGAAGCCCTGCGCCACGGTGTCGAGCGCGTGGTCCCACGATACCTGCCGCAACTGGCCGTCGGCGTCGCGCAGCTTGGGATGGAGCAGGCGGCCCTCCAGGTCGACCGTTTCGCCCAGTGCCGAACCCTTGACGCAAAGCCGGCCCTGGTTGGACGGATGCTGCGCGTCGCCCGCGATCTCCACCTGGCCGTCGGCGCGCACCGTGGCACGCACGCCGCAGCCGACGCCGCAGTACGGGCAGGTCGTGGCGGTGGTAGTGGTCAGGGTTGCAGAGACAACCGGGATGTCGGACAGGTTCACGCGTTCTCCGTGCGGGGGCGTTATATGGCTTGGGGTGATGCTAGGCAGCGAGCGCTTCGCACTGCGCCTTGCCGAACAGCAGGCGCTGGCGCAGCGCGCCCACCGGCGTACGTTGCTGGATCAGCTCGAAATACCAGGCGCCGTCCTGCACGTCGCCGTACAGCACGGCACCGACCAGGCGTCCGTCCTGCAGCACCAGGCGCTTGTAGACGCCGCGGCGCGCGTCGCGCAGCACCAGGTCTTCCGAGCCTTCGGCACCGATGAAGTCGCCGGCCGAGTACAGGTCCACGCCGGTCACCTTCAGCTTGGTCGCGGTGGCCTGCTGCACGTAGCGGCGATGGCCCGCACCGGCGAGATGGGCGGCGCAAACGCGCGCCTGGTCCCAGATCGGCGCGACCAGGCCGAAGGTGGCCTGGCGGTGCTGGACGCACTCGCCGACGGCATAGATGCGCGGATCGTAGGTCTGCAACGTGTCGTCGACGACGATGGCGCGCTCGCAATGCAGGCCGGCGCTGGCGGCCAGTTCGATATTGGGGCGCACGCCGGCGGTCATCACCACCAGGTCGGCGGGGATCTCGCTGCCGTCCTTGAAGCGCACGCCGGTGACGCGCTCGGTGCCGGCGATCTCGGCGGTCTGCGCGCTCAGTAGGAAACGCAGGCCCTTGCGTTCCAGCGCGCCCTTGAGCAGCGTGGCGGCGGGCTTGTCCAGCTGGCGCTCCATCAGGCAGTCGGCCAGGTGCACCACGGTCACGTCCATGCCCTGGCGCAGCAGGCCGTTGGCGGCCTCGAGCCCCAGCAGGCCGCCGCCGATCACCACCGCGTGGCGATGGTTGCGCGCGGCCTGCAGCATGGTCTCGACGTCCTGGATGTCGCGGAACGCGATCACGCCATCGAGCTGGTGGCCCGGCACCGGAATGATGAACGGCTTCGAGCCGGTGGCCAGCAGCAGGCGGTCATAGCGGACCTCGCGTCCCGAGGCGGAACGCACCACGCGGCGCGGCCGGTCGATCGAGACCACGGGATCGCCGGCGAGCAGTTCGATGCCGTTCTCTTCGTACCACTCGCGCGTGTTCAGCATGATGTCCGCCACCGTCTTCTCGCCGGCCAGCACGGGCGACAGCAGGATGCGGTTGTAGTTGCCATGCGGCTCGGCGCCGAACACCGTGATGTCGTACAGGTCCGGCGCAAGGCGCAGCAGTTCCTCGACCGTGCGCATGCCGGCCATGCCGTTGCCGACGACGACCAGGCGCGGGCGGGCTTGGGGGTTGGCGGAAGGCGTCATGCCGGCATCTCCGTTGGCAGGGCAGGTGGGCAGGGGCAGCATCGATCGAGGGCAGCGAGGCGGGGTCAGGCGGCGAGTTCTTCCTCGGCCTCCCGCACTTCCACGCCAGCGGCGATCCACACCTTGCCGTCATAGACGCGCGCGGCGTAGGCGTTGACCGACTGCTCAGGCGCCTCCAGGCATTCGCCGGTGCGCAGGTCGAAGTGGTGCTTGTAGATCGGCGAGGCCACCACCAGCCGTTCGCCGAGGTTGCCGACCAGCCCGCGCGACAGCACCGCGGCCTGCGCGTTGGGATCGAAGTTGTCGATGGCGTAGACCTCGTCGCCGCGGCCGATGCGGAAGACCGCGACCTGCCGGTCGTCGACCAGCGCGCACACACCAGTATTGGGCACGATATCGCGTACGGTGCAGACGGCGGTCCAGGTTTCGGGATGGTGGGGATGGCTCATCACGTTCTCCTTGAATGCTTGCACGATCAGGCTGCTTTTGCGGGCACGGCAACCACGGGAATGTGGCTCATCCGGGAGCGCTGCAATTTCCGTTCCTCCGGCGTGGCGGGGCGGATCTGGCCGCGCTCTTCGATAAACACGAGGTTGTCGTCGCGGCGGTCGCTGTTGACGAAATGGCGGAAGCGCTTGCGCGTCTCGGGGTCGGTCACGGCCTTCTTCCACTCGTCTTCATAGGTGTCGACCACGTGCTGCATCTCGGCTTCCAGCTCGGCGGCGATGCCCAGCTTGTCGTCGAGCACCACGGCCTTCAGGTAATCGAGGCCGCCTTCGAGGTTGTCGCGCCAGACGCTGGTGCGCTGCAGGCGGTCGGCGGTGCGCACGTAGAACATCAGGAAGCGGTCGATGTAGCGCACCAGCGTGTCGTGGTCGAGGTCGCTCGCCAGCAGCTCGGCGTGGCGCGGCTTCATGCCGCCGTTGCCGCAGACGTACAGGTTCCAGCCCTTGTCGGTGGCGATCACGCCCACGTCTTTGCCCTGCGCCTCCGCGCATTCACGCGTGCAGCCGGACACGCCGAACTTGATCTTGTGCGGGGCGCGCAGGCCCTTGTAGCGGTTTTCCAGTTCGATCGCGAGGCCGACCGAATCGCCCACGCCATAGCGGCACCAGGTCGAGCCCACGCACGACTTCACCGTGCGCAGCGCCTTGCCATAGGCATGCCCGGATTCGAAGCCGGCGGCGATCAGCTCTTCCCAGATATAGGGCAGTTCCTCGGCACGCGCACCGAACAGGTCCACGCGCTGGCCGCCGGTGATCTTGGTGTAGAGGCCGTATTTCTTCGCCACCTGGCCGACGGCGATCAGGCCTTCGGGCGTGACCTCGCCGCCCGGCATGCGCGGCACCACCGAGTAAGTGCCGTCCTTCTGGATGTTGGCGAGGTAGTAGTCGTTGGAATCCTGCAGGCTGGCGTGCTCTTCCTTCAGCACGAACTCGTTCCAGCACGACGCCAGGATGCTGCCCACGGTGGGCTTGCAGATGTCGCAGCCCATGCCGCTGCCGTGCGCTTCCAGCAGCGCGTCGAAGGTCTTGAACTTGCCCACGCGCACCAGGTGGTAGAGCTCCTGGCGCGAGAACGGGAAGTGCTCGCAGAGATGGTTGTTGACCGCCATCCCTTGCTTCTTCATCTCGGCCTTCATGATCTGCGTGACCAGCGGCACGCAGCCGCCGCAGGCGGTGCCGGCCTTGGTACAGCTCTTGAGCGCGCCGATGCTGGTGGCGCCGTCGCACACGGCGCCGCAGATTTCGCCCTTGGAAACGTTGTTGCAGGAGCAGATCTGCGCGGTGTCGGGCAGGGCGTCGGCGCCCAGCGCGGGTTTGGCCTTGCCGCTGCTGTCGGGCAGGATCAGGAACTCGGGCGACTCGGGCAGCTCGATCCGGTTCAGCATCATTTGCAGCAGCGTGCCGTATTCGCTGGCATCGCCGATCAGCACGCCGCCCAGCAGGTACTTGCCGCAGTCGGATACCACCAGCTTCTTGTAGACTTCCTTGCGGTCGTCGCTGAACTGGTAGATGCGCGCGCCCGGCACGGTGCCGTGCGGGTCGCCGATGCTGGCCACGTCGACGCCCATCAGCTTGAGCTTGGTGCTCATGTCGGCGCCGCCGAACTCGGCCGCCTCGCCGCGCAAATGGCGCGCGGCCACGCGGGCCATGTCGTAGCCGGGGGCCACCAGGCCGTAGATCTTGCCCTCCCACAGCGCGCATTCGCCGATCGCGTAGATGTCCGGGTCGGAGGTGCGGCAGTTGTTGTCCACCGCGATGCCGCCGCGCGCACCGACTTCCAGGCCGCAGGCGCGTGCCAGTTCATCGCGCGGGCGGATGCCGGCCGAGAACACGATCATGTCGGTGTCGAGGTGCGTGCCGTCGGCGAACACCATGCGATGGGTGCCGTCCTCGCCGTCGACAATCTCGACGGTGTTCTTGCCGGTGTGCGCGGTCACGCCCAGGCCCGCGATCTTCTGGCGCAGCATGCGGCCGCCGCCTTCGTCGACCTGTACCGCCATCAGGCGCGGCGCAAACTCGACCACATGGGTCTGCAGGCCCATGTCGCGCAGCGCCTTGGCGCATTCGAGGCCGAGCAGGCCGCCGCCGACGACCACGCCGGTCTTCGAACGCGCACCGCATTCCTGCATCGCTTCCAGGTCTTCGATGGTGCGATAGACGAAGCAGTCCTTGCGGTCCTTGCCCGGCACCGGCGGCACGAACGGATAGGAGCCGGTGGCGAGGATGAGCTTGTCATAGGACAGCGTCTCGCCGGTGGAGACCTTGACCGTGCGCGCCGCGCGGTCGATCTCCACGGCGCGTGCGTTCAGGCGCAGCAGCATGTTGTCGTGCTGCTCGAAGAAGCCCGCCGGCACCAGCGACAGGTCTTCGGCCGACTTGCCGGCAAAGAACTCGGACAGGTGCACGCGATCGTAGGCGGGACGCGGTTCTTCGCACAGCACGGTCACTTCCAGGTTCTGCGCGCCGGCTTCCGCCAGGCATTCCAGGAACTTGTGACCCACCATGCCGTGGCCGACGATGATCAGTTTCATGATGCTTTCCTTGTCCGGTAGTCAGTCTTTGCTGCCTGATATTGCTGTGTGGCGATGCCTGGGAATCAGCTGGCCAGTGCGCTGTCGTACAGCGCCTGCTCGCGGGCCTTGTGCTCGGCGCTGAAGCGGATGGCGATGGCGCACAGCGCGGCGATGGTGGCCAGCACGCCCAGCACCGTCAGCGTCTGCTGCACGTTGCCCATGCCCTTGAGCAGGAAACCCGCGGCCACCGCGCCCACGTTGCCGCCGGCGCCGATGATCCCGGCCACGCCGCCAAGCGCCTTGCGGTCAATGAAGGGCACCAGCGCGTAGGTCGCGCCGCAGGCCATGTGGGTGAACAGGCCGAACATCAGCATCGCCACCACCGCCATCGCCACGTTGCCGGCCTGCGCGAACCACAGCAGGCCCAGGCCTTCGCCCAGGATCAGCACGAACAGCAGCGTGGCGCGCGCGTCCAGGCCGCGGCGGCGCGCCGCCTTGTCCGACAGCCAGCCCCCCAGCGCGCGGGCAAACAGCGCCAGCAAACCAAAGCTTGCGGCGGCCATGCCGGCGGCCTTCAGGCTCAGGCCGAAACGGTCGACGTAGTACATCGCGGCGATGTTGTGGATGAAGATCTCCACGCCGAAGCAGGCACCGTAGGTGATGAACAGCAGCCACACGCGATAGTTGGCGCTGGCCGCGCGGAAGCTGGCCCAGCCGCCGCCCTTGCCGCCGTCCTTGCCGCTGATCTCGATGCCGCGCGCCCGCAGGTCCGAGTAATTCCCTTCCGGGCAGTCCTGGGTGAAGCGGTAGTAGACGACGGCCATCGCCAGCATCAGCACGCCCGGCATCAGCAGCGCGATGCGCCAGCCGAAGGCGTGGTCCGCACCCAGCATCAGCACCGCGGCCAGCACCAGCGGCATCAGCGCCTGCGCGGCGCCGCCGCCGGCATTGCCCCAGCCGGCCGAGGCCGCGTTGGCGGTGCCGACCACGTTGGGTGCGAACATCACCGAGGTGTGGTACTGCGTGATCACGAAGCTGGCGCCGACCGCGCCGATCAGCAGGCGGAACACCAGGAAGGTCTCGTAGTTCTGCGCCAGCGCCACGCCCAGCACGGGCAGCGCGCCCAGCGCCAGCAGACCGGTGTAGGTCTTGCGGGGGCCAAAGCGATCGCACATCGGGCCGATCACCAGGCGCACCAGGATCGTCACCGCGACCGCGGCGATATTGATGTTGGCGATCTGGCCGGCGCTCAGGCCGAATTCGCCCTTCAGCACCGGCATCAGCGGCGCGCAGGCAAACCACGCGAAGAAACACACGAAGAACGCCATCCAGGTCAGGTGGAAGGCGCGCATCTGCGGAGTGCTCAAGCTCAGCAGCTCGATGCGGGTGGCTTTGCCGGTCATCGTCACTTGCTCCAAAAACAAATGGCGTCCCGCAAACCGGCTGTGAAGCCGGTTCAGGGGACGCCGTTGTCCTGACAGCCGCTACATGGGATAGGGGCTGTGTATGTGGGGGGTGGGCCGGTCGCCGTTGACGGGCCCGGACTCGGTTACGCAAGGGGTGTGCCAGCGCGTTATGTGACGGGCAATGGCGTCTGAAGGCCGGACGTCGGGGGCGCAAGCGCTCTGGATGCGCTGTGGTGGGGCGGGCAGGGAGCGCACGGCACGCTCATGGTGCAGTGCGGTGGACTGCGCTGGTGCGGTGCGGCACCAGCGGTAAGGACGGCCGGGGCGTTAGCCGCCGGCGGGCTTTTGCACCGGGATGATCTGCATGTCGCGTGGCGACACCTCGGCGCCGTCCTCGTCGACCAGCGCCGCGCGCACCAGCTTGCCATTCGCGCGCGAGCGGATTTCGACCGGGCCGCCGTCGGGCGCCATGTGGCAGTCGCCCCATTGCATCAGGCCGACCAGCACCGGCAGCAGCTCCACCGCGGCGCGGGTGGGGCGGTACTCGAAGCGTTCGCGTTCGCCGGGCTCGCGGTAGCCGACCTTGCGCAGCAGCCCGGCGTCGGTCAGCGTCTTGAGCCGCGCCGACAGCACCGCCGGCGAGCATTCCAGCCGGCGCAGGAAGTCGTCGAAGCGCGTCACGCCGTGGAAAACGTCGCGCAGGATCAGGATCGTCCACTTTTCGCCGATCAGCGAAAGCGTGGAGGCGATCGAGCAATGGCGGAGATTGGACGCAGTGGCGGTCATGATGCCGTGAAGCATAGCACGCTGACTTCATTTGCAAAAGTCAGGTTATCTCCTATACTCTGGCTACAGTTTATGAATCCAGAGGGTGGCAGTATGGATCTCCAGGGATTGGCGCGCGGCGGCGTGACAGAAAGCTGGATGGCGGGACGGGGCACGCAGGTGACGGTGCGTCGCACCCGGGTTCAGGATGGCGCGGGACTGCGGGCGATGGTGGACGCGCTGTCGCGGGAGAGCCGCTACTACCGCTTCCTGACTGGCGGGCGCGTGATCGATGAAATCGTCGCCGGCCTGGCCGCGCCGGGGGACGGTGGCGTGGCGCTGGTGGTGGTGGCGCCGGATGAAGCGGGCGGCCAGACTATTGTCGCCAGCGCCGAATATGTCGTGTCCGGTCAGATTGCGGAATTTGCCGTGGTGGTGGCCGATGCCTGGCAGGGACAGGGGCTGGGCCGGCGCCTGATCGCCAGGCTGTGCGAGCTGGCGCGCGCGGCCGGCCTGCATGGCCTGCGCGGCGACGTGCTCAGCGAGAACCGGCGCATGCTGGCGATCCTGAAGGGACTGGGTTTTGCCAGCCGCCGCAATCCGCAGGACAGCTACCTGCATGAAGTCACGCTGGCGCTGGCGCAGCCGGCGCGCAGCGCGCAACGGCTGCCGGCGGACTGGTTCAGCGCGCGCTGAGCTGACACAAGCTTTGCACCTCAGGCTTCCCGTTTGCCGCGCGAAGTGATGGTGCAGCCGACCGAGGCCGTGATGATGCTGGCGATCGCCAGCCACTGCACCGGGCTCAGCTGCTCATGCAGGAACACCAGCCCGGCGAGCGCGCCCATGGCGGGCTCCATGCTCAGCAGGATGCCGAAGGTGCGCCGGTGCAGGCGCTTGAGGGCAACCATCTCGAGCGAATACGGAATCGCGCTCGACAGGATGCCGACCGCCAGTCCGAACAGCAGCAGCGTCGGACTGAACATCGCGGTGCCCGCATGCGCGACCCCGAACGGGAGCACCACCAGCGCGGCCATGGTCAGCCCCAGCGAGGTCGCCTGCCCGCCATGGGCGTTGCCCGCCATCTGCCCGAACACGATATACAGCGCCCAGCCCACGCCCGCCGCCAGCGCATAGCCGATGCCGACCGGATCGAGCGTGCCGGCGGCATCGCCGACCGGCAACAACAGCAGCAGCCCGGTCACGGCGAAGGCAATCCACAGGAAATCGATCGCGCGCCGCGACGACAGCACCGCCACTGCCAGTGGCCCGGTGAACTCGATCGCAATTGCCAGCCCCAGCGGAATGGTCCGCAGCGACATGTAGAACAGCAGGTTGGTGGCGCCCAGCGCCGCACCATACAGCGCGATCGCGCGCGCGTTGGCGCGCGTCAGCGGCATGCGCCACGGGCGCCAGACGCACAGCAGGATCAGCGCGGAAAAACTGACCCGCAGCGCCGTGGTGCCTTGCGCGCCCAGCGCGGAGAACAGGCTCTTGGCAAACGAGGTGCCGATGCACAGCGAGGCCATCGAGCCGGTCAGGGCCAGTACGGCAATCAGGGTCGAGTGGCGATGGGAGGCAACGTGCTGCAAGGTCGGGTCCTGTATGAATGGTGAGGCCTGCGCGAAGGCTGCCGCATCATGCGGCAAGCGCGGCGCGGGCGCCATATACAGGTGGGCATTGGCCGCTCAGTACAGTTGCGTCCCGCCGCGGCCCAGGGCGCGGTTCAGTGGTCCCGTGCCGCCGCCTTGCGCCGCTTGCCGGGCTTGCCGGCGCAATCCGGGCAGCGCCCCAGCAGGGTCAGTTCGTGATGCTCCACCAGGAAGCCGGGCGGCGTGATCTCTTCCAGGTGGCCGGGGCATCCTTCCAGCGGAAACACGCGGTCGCACGTCAGGCACTGGAAGTAGTGGCGATGCGTCACCGCGCCCGGTTCCTCCGCCAGCTCGTACCGGTCCGCCTGGCCGGGCAATTCCACCGCGTGCACCTGCGCATCGTCGAGCAGGGCACGGAGATTGCGATAGACCGTGGCCAGGCCCAGGGACGGCACCTGGCGCTGGGCCGCGGCCAGGATCTCGGCCGGGCTCAGCGGCCGGCCGGCTTCGCGCAGTGCCTCGATCACGGCGCCGCGTTGACGGGTCATGCGTTCCATGCCTAGAATCTTAGTGAGAATCTATTATCATTAATGAGTCGCCGCGGTTTGCCAGTCGGATGGCCGCCGCGGCGACTCGTTTTTTTCGGGGTGTTTCTTATGCTGCTTGCGCAGCCCAGCCGTGCCCGGCACCCGGTGCCGCTCTCGTTCCTGCACGTGATGTTCCGGCCGGTGCCGGCCCGGCGGCCGCTGGCCGTCATGATGCTGGCGATGTCCGGCCTGGCCGACGCGGCGGAACCCGCGCAGGCCTCCGATATTACGCTGCCGGCCGTATCGGTGACCGGCACGGCCACCGCATCATACAACCCGCCCGATGCCTCGGGCGCGACCCGCACCGACACGCCGCTGCGGGAGATCCCGCAATCGGTGCGCGTGGTGCCGCGCGCCATGCTCGACGACATCGCCGCGACCCGCTTCGACCAGACTTTCGACTACGTCAGCGGCGTGGCGCGCCAGAACAACTTCGGCGGACTGTGGGACAACTTTGCCATGCGCGGCTTCACCGGCAACGAGAACACCGGCGCCGGCTACCTGGTCAACGGTTTCGCCGCCAACCGCGGCTATACCGCGCCGCTGGACGCCGCCACCATCGACCGCGTCGAGGTGCTCAAGGGCCCCACCTCATCGTTGTACGGCAGCAGCGAACCCGGCGGGACCTTCAACGTGGTCACGCGCCAGCCGCAGTTCCGGCCCGCGCAGCGCTACGGCTTCGAGCTGGGCACGCGCGACGGCTACCGCGCCACCGCCGACGTCACCGGTCCGCTGGGCGAGGACATCGCCGGCCGGCTGATCGCGGTGGCCGATCACCAGGGCAGCACGCGCGACTTCATCCACAGCCAGCGCTACCTGGTCGCGCCGTCGTTCACGTGGATGCTCGGCAACGACACCATCCTGCAGTACGCGGCGGAATTCCAGCGCTACACCACGCCGATGGACCGCGGCGTGGTGGCCGTCAACGGCCAGCTGGGCCGCATCCCGCGCTCGCGCTTCCTGGGCGAGCCAGGCGACGGCAGCCTGCGTCTGGACAGCCAGTCGCACCAGGTCAGCGTGGAGCACCAGTTCTCGCCGCAGTGGAAGGGCAGGCTGGCCGTGTCATACCGCGGCGGCGCGCTGGCGGGGCACTCGAGCGAGGCCAGCTCGCTCGCCGCCGATGGCCGCACGCTATGGCGCCAGCACCGCTACCGCGATTTCCAGTCCGACGATGTCGCGCTGCAGGCCAGCGTGACCGGCAAGTTCAGCACCGGCCTGGCCGCGCATGAACTGCTGCTGGGCGTCGATGCCTACCGCTTCGGCAATACCATGGCGATCCTGCGCAAGAATCCCAGCGCCGCGGCACCGTATGCGATCGATATCTACAACCCGGTCTATGGCCAGCCGGCGCCGCCGCTGGCCTGGAACATGGACACCTACGAGCGCCAGCACAATGTCGGCGCCTACGTGCAGGACCAGATCAGCCTGGGCGAGCGCTGGCGCGTGCTGGCCGGCGTGCGCTTCGACAGCTTCAGCCAGTCGCTGGACGACCACCTGCGCGGCACCCGCACCACGCAGCACCACAATGCGGTGTCGCCGCGCGTGGGCGTGAGCTACCTGGCCAGCAACAACCTGTCGCTGTTTGCCAATGCCAGCCAGTCGTTCCGCCCCAATGCCGGCACCGACGCCGCCGGCCAGCCGTTCGACCCCGAGCGCGGCCGCGCGCTTGAGGCCGGCATCAAGTTCGACAGCGATGATCGCCGCACCGGCGCCACGCTGGCGGTGTTCGAGATCCGCAAGCGCAATGTGCTGGCCGCCGACCCCGCCGATCCGTCGTTCTACCTCGCCGCCGGTGAAGCACGCAGCCGCGGCGTCGAGCTCGACGTGGCGGGGCAGCTTGGCACGCACTGGCGCGTCTCGGGCAGCTTCGCGCTGACGGATGCCGAGATCACGCAGGACACCCGCCTGGCTCCCGGCACGCCGTTGTCGAACGTGCCGCGCACCAGCGCCAGCCTGCTGGCGATGTATGAAGACGCGGCGCCGGTGGGGCAGCGCTATGGCGCCGGCGCCGGCCTGCGCTACGTCGGACAGCGCCCGGGCGACGTGCAGGACAGCTTCTCCTTGCCCGCCTACGTGCTGGTGGACCTGCACGGCTACTGGCAATACAGCCGCCACGTGCGCGTGTCGCTCAACGTCGGCAACCTGTTCGACAAGACCTATTACGCCAGCTCGTACAGCAGCCTGTGGGTGGCGCCGGGCGCGGGCCGCAGCGTGCGGCTGGGCGTGCAGCTGAGCTACTGACGAGGGACCGATGATGCCGACACCCTTGGCGCGCACCGGGCCCGGATCGACGCACCGGCTGCTGTCCATCGATGCCCTGCGCGGGCTGGTGATCCTGATCATGCTGCTGGACCATGTGCGCGACATGTTCTTCCTGCACGTGCCGGTCGCCGATCCGATGGATGTTGCTGCCACCTCGCCGGCGCTGTTCTTTTCGCGGCTGCTGGCCCACCTGTGCGCACCGGTGTTCATCGCGCTGGCGGGCGTGTCGGCCTGGCTCTACGGCAACGCCGCGCACGGCCGCCGCGCGGTCAGCGGCTTCTTGCTCAGGCGCGGCCTGTTCCTGGTGCTGCTGGAGCTGACGCTGGTGGGTTTTGCCTGGACCGGGCGGCTGCCGCCGCAGGTGATCTACCTGCAGGTGATCTGGGCCATCGGCCTGAGCATGATGGCGCTGGCCGCGCTGGTGTGGCTGCCGCGCGCGGCGCTGGTTGCGCTGGGCGTTGCACTGGTGGCGGGACACAACCTGCTGAGCCCGCTGCATTTTCCGGCTGACAGTGCGTGGCACGTGCCCTGGGCGATCCTGCATGACCGCACCTGGCTCGAGCTGGCCGATGGCTTGCGGGTACGCACGTCCTATCCGGTGCTGCCGTGGATTGGTGTGATCGCGCTGGGCTATGCGGCGGGGCCGTGGTTTGCCGCGACCATGCCTGCCCGCACGCGCCAGCTGAGGCTGACCGCCTGCGGCCTGGCGGGGCTGGCGGGGTTTGCGGGGCTGCGCGCGCTCAACGGCTACGGCCAGGAGCAGACATGGATGCCCGGCGCGGACGCCCTGCATACCGCGATGAGCTTCCTCAACGTGACCAAGTACCCGCCGTCGCTGCTGTTCCTGCTGCTGACGCTGGGCACGGGCTGCCTGCTGCTGCTGTGGCTGGAGCGCGCGCAGTGCAGCCGGCCGGCGCGTTGCCTGGCCGTGTTCGGCGCGGTGCCGATGTTCTTCTACCTGCTGCACCTGTACGTGCTGCAGGGCCTGTACCAGCTTTGCGTGCACCGCTGGGGACTGAACCAGGGCCGCGTGTTCGGCTTCGACCATGTCTGGCAGCTGTGGCTGGCGGCAGCAGTGCTGGCGCTGGCGCTGTGGCCGGCAGTGCGCTGGTTCGCGGCGCTGAAGGCGACGCGGCGGGACTGGCGCTGGCTGAAATACTTCTGACCCGCGCCGCGGGCCGCCGCGCGCAGCCTCAGCGAGGCGCGGTGGCCACCGGGGCCGGCTGGACCGCCGCCGGAGCAGGTGCCGGCGCCTGCTGTTGCGAAACGGGTTGCGGCTGCGCGGCGGGCTGTTGCCGCGCGACGGGCTGGGGCTGCGCGACGGGCTGAGGCTGTGCGACGGGCTGAGGCTGCGCGACGGGCTGTTGCTGCGCTACGGCCTGCGGCTGTGCCACCGCCTGAGGCCGCGCGACGGCTTGCGGTTGCGCCACAGCCTGAGGTTGCGCGCCGGCCTGGGGACGCACCGCGGCTTGCGGCCGCGCCGCAGGAGCCGCATTGGGCCCTCCGTTGGCCACTGGCGCGGCCTCGCTCACTTCGCGCCAGCCGCCGCCCAGCGCCTTGTACAGCGACACGCGGCTGGTCAGGCCGGCCAGCTTGTAGGTGATCAGCGCCTGCTGCGCGGCGTAAAGCTGGCGCTGCGCATCGAACACGCCGAAGTAGTCGTCCACGCCGTTCTTGAAGCGCATCTCCGACAGCCGCCGGGTTTCGCTGCCTTCGCGCACCAGCGCTTCCTGCGCCTGCACCTGGCGTTCGTAGGTGGCGCGTGCCGCCATGCTGTCGGCCACTTCGCGGAACGCGGTCTGGATGGTCTTCTCGTAGTTGGCGACGTTGATGTCCTTGCGCACGTTGGCGGCATCGAGGCCGGCGCGGTTGCGGCCCGCATCGAAGATCGGCACGGTCAGCTGCGGCGCGAAGACCCACGCCATGCCGCCCGAGAACAGCCCCGCCAGGCTGCTGCTGGCCACGCCCAGCGCTCCGGTGAGCGAGATGCGCGGGAAGAACGCCGCGCGCGCCGCGCCGATATTGGCGTTGGCGGCCTTGAGCCGGTGCTCGGCGTCGAGGATGTCGGGCCGGCGCACCAGCACGCTGGAGGGCAGCCCTTCGGGGAACTCGCGCATCAGCACGCGCGCGTCGAGCGGATCCGGCGCAGGGGCATTCGGATTCGCCGGCGCGGCACCGGCATCGAGCACCGACTTGGGCAGCGGCCCGCCGATCAGCAGCGCCAGCGCGTTCTCGTCCTGCGCCACCTGTCGGGTGTATTGCTCCACGCCCACCTGCGCGGTCTGCACCTGGGTTTGCGCGCGATGCTGGTCCAGCTGCGCCATCGCGCCCACCTGGTGCCCGCGCCGCACCATCTCCGCCGCGTCCTGCTGCGTCTTGAGCGTGTCCTGCGACAGCTGCAGCAGCGCGCGGTCGGCGCGCAGCGTCAGGTAGGCGTTGGCCACTTCCGCCACCAGGCTGATCTGCGCGCTGCGGCGCGCCTCTTCGGTGGCCATGTATTCCTCCAGCGCGGCATGCTTGAGGCTGCGCACGCGGCCGAAGAAGTCCAGCTCGAACGCGGTCAGGCCGATGCCGGCGTTGTAGGTGGTGATCTGCGGCGACTGTCCCGCCGCGCGCAGCCGTTGCGGCAGGCGCTGCGACACCACGCCGGCACTGCCTTCCACGGTGGGGAACTGCGCCGCGCGCTGGATCTGGTACAGCGCGCGCGCTTCGTCGATGGCCAGCGTGGCCATGCGCAGGTCGCGGTTGTTGGCCAGCGCCAGCTCGATCAACTGGCGCAGCTGCGGATCGACAAAGACATCGCGCCAGCCCAGGTCGGCGGCCGAGGGGCCGGGAGGCTGCGCCGGCTGCCCCGGCTGCGCCGCGCCATTGGCGGGTTTGGCCTGCGAGGTGCGGTAGGCCGCGCCGTCGGGCCATGCCGACGGGATCGGGGCTTCGGGGCGCTGGTACTGCGGCTCCAGCGTGCACGCGGCAAGCGCCAGTGCCAGCGCGCCAGGCAGCAGAAGGCGTGGCGGCAGGGGGGTACGGCGGCGGCGGGGGCGGGGCAGGCTTCGCATGGATGGTTCCGGAGAGAGAGAAACAGGGAGCAGCAGGGGTCAGCCCACCAGCGCCCGCCGCATGAAGCGCGAGATCGCCAGCTTGGGCCGCCCCTGTCGGGCAATGTTGTGGGCGGGATCGGTAAACAGCAGCCGGATCAGCGCGTGGCGCGCGGCCATGCCGGCATGCAGCGCGATGCCCAGCAGCTGGCCGTCGCGGCGTACCACGCGGCATGGGATCCAGCCGGTCTGCGCCAGCCACAGCTCGCCTTCCATGCCAGGGCGGAAGGCTGGCGCCAGTGGCGTGGTCACGGCCACGCCGTTGCAGGACAGGTCCCTGGTGGTGACGCGGTACTCCCGCCCATCCACGCGCAGCAGCGCCGCGGCATGGTGCGGAAAACGCTCTTCCTTGCGCGGCCGCGGCAGTTCCACGCACACCAGCAAGGAGGCCAGGTACAGCATCAGCGCAATCCCGGTCCATATGGTGTTGAAGGCCAGGCCTTGCGCATCGGGATCCACCATCAGCGCGCGGCCGAGCCCCAGCGCGGAAAACCCCAGCAAGCCGGCGTACAGCGCGGCGAACTTGCCGTGGATCACTAGCTTGGAGCGGTCCAGTCCCTTGTTGGTGACCTTGAACGGCCGTCCGAACGGCTTGAACATGGCGCTGACCAGCGACGCGGTCACCGCCAGCGCCGCGACGATCTGCGTGACTTCGGTAAAGATCGGCAGCGCGCGCTGCCCGGTGATCCAGATGCTGTACGCCCAGTACGCCACCAGCGCGGGCAGGCCATAGGCCAGGAACTGCAGCGGCTCGCCGTACAGCGTGGAGACGCCGAAGTACCAGTACAGCAGCGGCCCCGCCAGCAGCATCAGCGTGAACGGGCGCGACAGCCAGTGCAGCAGGCCGTGCACGTAGTGCAGGCGCTGCATCCCGGTGAAGCCGCGTCCGCGCAGCGGACCGTCGGCGGTCAGCGCCACCTGGATCGTGCCCAGCCCCCAGCGGCTGCGCTGGCTGATGTACTCGGGCAGGCCCTCGGCGGACAGCCCCACGCTCAGGCGCTCGTTGAGCCAGCGCGTGATATAGCCGTGCGGCAGCAGCCGGTAGGTCAGGTGGATGTCTTCGGTCACCGTGCCGGTGGGGAAGCCACCGATCAGCTCGATCAGGTCGCGCCGCACCACGAACGACGTGCCGATGCAGAACGCCGCGCCCCAGGCGTCCTTGGCCGGCTGCATCACGTCGAAGAACGCGCGCTGCTCGTCGACCCAGCATTCGGTGGCGCGCAGGTTGTACTGGATCGGATCGGCGTTGTAGTAGAACTGGGGTGTCTGCACCACGCCCACGCGCGGGTCGCCGAACAGGCCCACGGTGCGCAGCAGGATGTTGCGATGGGGCGCGAAGTCGGCGTCCAGCACCAGGATGTATGGCGCGCCGCCGGCGGCCGCGCTGTGGTGCAGGCCGTTGTTCAGGTTGCCGGCCTTGGCATGCGCGTTGTCCGGGCGCGTCACGTAGTGGGCGCCGACGCGTTCGCAGAACTCGCGCAGCCAGTCGCGGCGGGTGTCGTCGAGCACCCAGACGCGGAAGTCCGGGTAGTCGATCGCCAGCGCGGAGACGATGGTCTTCTCCAGGATCTCCAGGCCTTCGTTGTAGGTGGCGATGAAGATGTCCACCGGCGGCACCTGCCGCGCGCGGCGCAGCGCGGCTTCGCCCGCATCCGCATCGGGCGTGTGGTTGCTGGTGCGGGACAGCACCACGATCGACAGCAGCGTGTAGGCCAGCGTCATGCACTCGAAGGCAAAGAACACATGGGCCCATACGCTGGCGAAGGTCATCTGCCAGTCGGGCAGGGTTTCGCGGATGCGCCAGGCCAGGTACACGCCTAGCAGCAGGGCCGTGACGCCGCCGAACAGGATGCGGTCCGCCGGCCGCTCGTGCCGGCACAGCAGCGACAGCAGCACCATGGCCAGCAGCACGCCGCCGTTGATGACCAGCAGCGTCTGGTTTTCCAGGAAGAGGGTGAACATCGTCAGTCCTTGTTGGTGGCAGTGCCGGTGCCGGAGGCGGCAATGGCCGGCGGCGGGCAGGACGGGTCGAGGCAGCCGCCCGGGCGGAACGGGTTCCAGCGCGCGGCGGCCAGCACCGCCCACGCGGTGGCGCCCAGGTGCGGCAGGTGGAAGTAGTGGAAGTCCTCCGTGGTGGAAGTGGGACCGATCGACAGCCCCGTGCTGACGCGCGCCTGCGGCGTGGCGTAGAGCATGCCGGACGGCGCGCGCTGCGCGCGCAGCAGCGCCCACAGCGGCGCGGCCTGCTGCGCCTGGCCGGCGGCCTGCAGCACCAGCGCAGCCTGCCCGGTGCCTTCGGTCCAGATGCCGTCGGGGTTGCCCTTGAACCCGTAGCCGGCGCCGGCGCGGTGCTTCGCCTCGACCCACGCCAGGTTGCGGCGCCAGTCCTGCGGCGGATCGGGGAAGGCGATCAGCGGCCACAGCACCGCGTCCAGCGCCGACGGGCCGGCATTGGGCGCGCGCCCGTCGTCGTGCGTGCCGATGATGAAGCGGCCCTCGCGCGGCTGCCACATGGCGCTAACAAAGCCGCGCGAGCGCGCAGCGCCGTCGCGCCAGCGCGGATCGTTGCGCAGGCTGGCCAGCCAGCTGAAAGCCGCATAGGTGTCGACGTTGTGCTCGGTGGACTTCCAGCCCTGGCGGATCTGCTTGGGCTCATGGCCGAAGAAGCCGCCGATATAGCCGGCCGGCGCGGCGGGGTCTGGCACGGTGGCATGCACCCAGCCCATCAGCGCCGCGGCGCCGTCGAGATAGCGCGCGTCGCGCGTGGCGTCATGCACGGCCAGCAGCAGCAGCGCGGCCCAGGCCACGTTGCCGGTGGCGGTGCCGGCCTGGTAGGCGTCTTCGAACCAGCGCTTGCTGGGTTCGTCCCACCAGCCGGGCAGCGGCACCGGGCCTGCCGGCAGCGGGCCGGCGCGATAAGCGTTGCGCAGGCGCGCGTCGCGGAAGTGGCGGTCCTGGCGGGTGGCCTGCAGCACGGCATCGGCGATGCGCCGGGCTTCGGCGGGCCGCTTGCATGCGACCAGCGCGATGCCGGCCAGCGCGTTGTCGTAGACGAAGGCGGCATTGCGCAGCGCGGGCGCCAGCGGCTCGCCGCCCGGCGCAGGCTCGTAGCTGGCGAGGAACAACGGGCCGTTGCCGCCGGCGCGGCTGACTTGCGCGGCCAGCGCCTGGCAGCCTTCTGACAGCACCGCCTGCTGCGCGGGATCGGCGGCGCGGGCCGCGCCTGGCGCCAGCGCCAGCAGGGCGGGAAGCAGCGCGCCGGCGATCAGGCGGGGTAGGCGTGCGGTCGGGATCGGCAATCGCATCCGGCTCTCCTTTGCGCGGGCGACTACAGCGAGGCCCGCAACTGGCCCAGCCAGCTCTGATTCAACGTGACGCGGGCCCAGCGGCCCATGCCGCAGTGTCCGGACTGCGCCGCCGCCGCCGGCCCTGCCGCCGCGGCCGTGCCCGCGGTGCCGGGCGTGGCTGCGCTGCCGGACGCCGCGCTAGCCTTCGCCGGCAGGTTGCCCAGCGGGCGGTCGAGCTTGGCGATCACGTAGATCTCGTTCTTCTCGATCGGCGGGAACGGCACGAAGTAGCGCGCCTGGTCGCCGTCCGGCGCGCGCGGCAGCACCTCGGCCACCGATGCCGGCAGCGCCGTGGGCACGCCGTCGACCTGCACGTTCAGGCGCGCACCCGGCAGCAGGTTGTCGCTGAGGCTGCGCGGGAATACCGCGACCACGCGCGTCTGCGCGCAATTGCTGGCACGCGCCAGCGTGGCGCCGGCGGCAACGCGCATGCCCGGCTGCGCGATCAGGTCTTCGATGGTGCCGGGCTCGGGCGAGCGGATTTCCAGGTTCGAGAGCCGATCGATGCGTTCCTGCTCGGTCGCGATCATTTCGTCGACGGACTTGCCGTAGGCTTCGAGCTGCTCCAGCTCCGCCGTCAGCTGTGCTGCTTCCGCGCCCAGCACCTGGCGACGCTGCGCGAGCGTGGCGCTGGGGCCGTCGGTGGACGACGCATAGACCTTGTTGCGCGACGCCTGGCTCTCGCCGATGGCATTGTCCAGCTCTGCCTTGGCCGCGGCCTTGGCGTTGGACAGCATCGACAGCTGGTAGCGCGAGGCATTGGTGTAGGCCTCGCTGACCGCGCCGGCCCACTGCATGCTCTGGTTGCGGTTGACCACTTCCTGCTGCTGGTCTTCCTGGGCCTTGGCCGATGCCAGGCGCGCTTCCAGTGCCCGCACGCGCGCGGCGTGTTCGCGTTGCGCGGCGCTGTTGTAGCGTTGCAGGTCTTGCTCGGTGGCTGCCATCAGGCGGCGGTTGCTTTCCAGCCGCGCCTTGGCCGAATCATAGCGCTGCTGGTTGTCGAGCTTCTTGCCGGTCAGGTCGACCAGCAGCGAACGGTCGATGTTGGGGTTCTGCACCACCATCAACGCCTGGTTGGCCGTGAACGGCTGGCCCGCGGCCACCATCTGCTTCATCACCACGCCTTCCACCGGCGACGTCACCAGGCTGACGGGACTGTTCACCACCGCGCGTTCCGACGAGCGCGTAAACACATTTGGAAACATGATCGTCAGCACGGCCCAGACGATGAACAGCACCACGCCGTAGCCCGCCATGCGCGGCACGATGTGCCACAGCGGCACGGCGACGGGCTGCGGGCGCTGCACCAGGCCGTCGCCCTGGGGTTGGCGCAGCGGGGCAGGTGTCAGGGAATGGGGGCGCGGCGGCGGGTTGTTGCGCTGGTCGGCCATGGTGTTGTTCTCCGGCAAGCAAAGTCAAAAAGCATTCCCGCCGGCATCCGGCGCATGGATGCCGGGCGAGCGTATCCGTCAGGCAAGCGAATGGCTTCGCGCAAGGGCTGTCGCGCGTTGCCCGGCTTGCAAGTCCCCAATTCAGCTTGTTGTCTGCAGCACGCGCGATGTGGCTGGGCCGTATCGGCGCACTTTTGCAATCGGACCGACATACCGCATGCAGCGGCGTGCAGCCCGTGGAATTGCCCGGCTCTATCCAGGCAGAGTTGAACAATGGCCAGTCGATGGCCAAGACATGGCAGCCCGCTGAAGCAAAGATTCACGCACTCAGGCCGCCGCAGGTGAGTTAAGGCTAGTCAGTTGCCCCTTCGCGTGCTGTAAGAATGTGTAAGAGGAGGCTGTAGCACTGCTTAATGCGGCATGATGGAAGCGCCACGCAGCAACGCTATTCGTCGCTGCCGAGCGGCGGCGCGATATGCTCCAGCGGGCGGCGTTCGGCATCGATGCCAAAGCGCAGCGCCAGCAGCCCGGCGATGATCACCAGCGCCGCGCCGAAGCCGTAGCCCGCCGCCACCGCTTCGCGGCTGCCGCTCTCGATCAACGCGCCCAGCAGCAGCGGCGCGACGAAGCCGCCGGTGCCGGTGCCCACGGCGTAGAAGACCGAGATCGCCAGCGCGCGCATTTCCAGCGGAAATACCTCGCTTGCCGTGAGGTAGGCGGAACTGGCCGCGGCGGAGGCGAGAAAGAACACGGCGGACCAGCACAGCGCCTGCGTGCGCGCGTCGAGCCAGCCCTGCACGAAGGCCCAGCCCGTCAGGGCAAGGCCGATGCCGGACAGCACATAGGTGGCGGCGATCATGCGCCGGCGACCGACGTGGTCGAACAGCGGGCCGAGCAACAGCGGGCCGAGCGCGTTGCCGAGTGCGAACGGAAAGATGTACAGCGCCACGCGCGCTTCCGGCACGCCGTAAAAGCGCGACAGCACCAGCGCATAGGTAAAGAAGATCGCGTTGTAGAAGAAGGCCTGCGCCACCATCAGCGCCAGCGTGATCACGCTGCGCTGGCGAAAGCGCCGCAGCAGCAGGCGCATGACCTCGCCCACGCCGGGTGCGGCGCGGCGGCGCATTGCCACCGCCGCGCAATCGGGCGATACCGGCGGCAGCGGCCCATGGGTGGCACGTATTTCGGTTTCGATCGCGGCGATGATGCGCTCGGCCTCGTCCAGCCGGCCATGCGTGGCAAGCCAGCGCGGACTCTCCGGCACATGCCGCCGCACCAGCACGATCGCTATCGCCAGCACCGCGCCGAGCGCGAAGCAGGCGCGCCAGCCCCACACCGGGCCGAATACGCGCGCATCCAGCAGCACCAGGCTGAGCCCGGCACCGAGTGCCGCGCCCAGCCAGAAGCTGCCGTTGATGGCAAGATTGACACGCCCCCTTACGCGTGCCGGGATTAGTTCGTCGATGGCCGAATTGATGGCGGCATACTCGCCGCCGATGCCCAGGCCGGTGCAGAAGCGGCAGGCGGCAAAGACGGCGAAGTCGGGCGCGAACGCTGTCGCCAGCGTGGCCACCATGTACACGGCGAGCGTGGCGAGGAACAGGCGCTTGCGCCCCATCCGGTCCGCCATGCGACCGAACACCAGCGCCCCCAGCACGGCGCCCGCGATGTAGAGCGAGCCCGACCAACCCACCTCGGTCGCGCTCAGCCCCAGCGTATCGGGCCGCTCCAGCACCGCCCCGACCGAACCGACCAGCGTGACCTCCAGGCCATCGAGCACCCACGCCACGCCCAGCGCGATCGCCACACGCCAGTGCCAGCGCGACCACGGCAGGCGGTCAAGCCGCCCGGGAATGTCGGTGCGGAAGGTGGTGTCCGGAGGCGGGCTGGCGAGGGCGGTATCGGTTGGCATTGCCAACCAGTATAGGAAACGGGGGCCGCGGCACGGCCGCGGCGCTCAGCGGTACAGCACGGTCGGCAGCCAGAGGCCGATTCCGGGGAAGACGTAGAGCAGCACCAGTGCAATCAGCTGGATGCCCATGAACGGCAGCATGCCGAGGAAAATCTGGTTCAGCGTGACATGGGGCGGCGCCACGCCCTTCAGGTAGAACGCGGCCATCGCCACCGGCGGCGACAGGAAGGCGGTCTGCAGGTTCAGCGCCACCAGCAGCCCGAAGAACAGCGGATCGATGCCGAAGTTGTCCAGCAGCGGGATAAAGATCGGCATGAAGATGATGATGATCTCGGTCCATTCCAGCGGCCAGCCCAGCAGGAAGATGATGATCTGCGCCAGGATCATGAACTGCACCGGCGACAGGTCCAACGACAGCACCCATTGCTCGACCAGCGCCTGCCCGCCCAGCAGCGCGAACGCGGCCGAGAAGATCGACGAGCCCACGAACAGCCAGCACACCATGGCGCTGGTCTTGGCGGTCAGCAGCACCGATTCCTTGAGCACGCCAAAGGTCAGCTGGCGGTAGGCGGCGGCCAGCAGCGCGCCGCCGAGCGAGCCGACCGCGGCGGCCTCGGTGGGCGTGGCCAGCCCGAACACGATCGACCCCAGCACCGCCAGGATCAGCAGCGCCAGCGGGAAGAACGACGTCAGCAGCATCTTGAAGATTTCCACCCGCGCAAAGCTGAAGCGCCAGTAGAAGTACACCAGCACCAGCCCCACCACCGCCAGCGTGATCCAGAACCAGCGCGGTGCCGACACGGTGGCGGCGGCAGGCGTGGCTGCGGGGCTGGCATCCGCCGCGCCGGCGGCAGGCGTGGCGGGCGCGGACGGTGCGGCAGGCGTGGCCGGTGCCGCGGCGGCCGGCGCTGCGGCTTCCTCCGACGGCGGCGCAGCCAGGTCGTCGACCGCCGTGCTGCTTTCCTCGGCGCCGCCCAGCGACAGCGGCGATTCGGCGGTGACGCTCGCGGCCGGCGCCGTGACCGCGCTGTAGATCGTGCCCATCACCAGCGCCGTCACCAGCGCCGGCAGCAGGACGATGCCCAACTGGCGCGCGAACACGGCGCTAGGCACCTCGGCATTGCGCGGGCCCTTGAGCGCGCGCATCAGGCCTGCGCCCAGCGCCGGCAGGGCATGGGTGGCACCGCGTGCCTCCAGCGCGCGCGCCACCGGCGGCAGCGGCACCACGCGTTCGGAAGCTGGCAGCGGCGGCGCCAGTGCGGGCTTGACCTTGGCCAGCAGCACGATGTAGACGATATAGAGTCCGGTCAGCATCAGGCCGGGGAAGAAAGCCCCGGCATAGAGCTGCACCACCGACACGCCCGCGGTGGCGCCGTAGACGATCAGCAGCACCGAAGGCGGGATCAGGATGCCCAGGCAGCCGCCCGCGGTCACCGCGCCGGCGGACATCGAAGTGCTGTAGCCCGCGCGCAGCATCGCCGGGAAGGCCAGCAGGCCCATCAGCGTGACCACCGCGCCGACGATGCCGGTGGCGGTGGCGAAGATCGCGCAGGTCACCAGCGTGGCCACCGCGAGCGAGCCCGGAATCCACGCCAGCGCCAGGTGCAGGCTGCGGAACAGCTTCTCGATCAGGTTCGAGCGCTCGACCAGGTAGCCCATGAACACGAACAGCGGGATCGAGATCAGGACATCGTTGGTCATGACCGCATAGGCCCGCTGCACCATCAGGTCCAGCGTCTGCTGCACCGCGATCTCGGGATTGGCGTGGCGGTAAGCCAGCCAGGAAAACAGCACGCCCATGCCCATCAGCGTGAAGGCGGTGGGAAAGCCCAGCATGATCGCCACCACGATCAGCGCGAGCATCAGCAGGCCCAGGTGCCCGTTGGTCCAGTCCGCCGGGGCCGGCATGAACCAGGCCACGGCGCCAACGATCAGCACCATCAGCGACACGCCAAACCACAGTTCCTTCCTCATCGGCCGGCTCCCGGCGGGTTGTCGCGCGGCGGCGCAGCGTCGGCCAGTTCGGCCGTGGGCGTGCCTTGCACCATCTCCTTGAGCTTGTCGACATCGACTTCCTCGACATCGCCTTCGCGCAGCGGCCAGCTGCCACTGCGCAGGCACAGGACGCAGCGGATGGTTTCGGCCACGCCCTGCAGCAGCAGCAACGCGCCGGCCACCGGGATGACCGCCTTGAACGGATAGATCGGCGGGCCGTCGGCGGCAATGGAAGAGTGTTCGTTCTGCGCCAGCGAGACCTCGAAAAAGTCGATGCCGGCCCAGGCCAGCGCGATCACGCCGGGGAAGAAGAACGCCAGGTACAGCACCAGGTCGATGCCGGCCTGCATCCGCGGCGACAGGAAGCCGTAGAGGATGTCGCCGCGCACGTGGCCGCGCTTGGCCAGCGTGTAGGCCCCCGCCAGCATGAAGAGCGCGCCGTACAGCATGTTGCTGGCATCGAACACCCAGGCGTGCGGCGTCCCCAGCGCATAGCGCGAGAACACTTCATAGCTGATCATCAGCGTGAGCGCGATGATCAGCCACGAGGCGGCCTGGCCGACGAAGGTACTCAGCCAGTCGATGCCCAGCAGCAGGCGTTGCACGGCGCGCGTCCCGGGGCTCAGCCGCGCTTGGAGAAGTAATGGCTGGTGGCCAGCCGGTAGTCGACGTTGGTGTCGTTCTGCCAGCGCGTGGAACGCTGCGCGAAGGCCTTCATCGAATCATTGACCTTCTTGAACATGGGGTTCTCTTTCTCCTTGCGCGCCACGATCTCGTCCCAGATCTTCAGTTGCGCCTGCAGTACCGAATTCGGCGTGGCATAGAACTTCACGCCCTGCTGCTGCAGTGCCTGGTAGTCCTTGGAATAGCGGTCGATGGCCTTCATCGACATGTCGGCCGAGGCCGCTTCCACCGCATTGGCGATCAGCGCCTTGAGCTTGGCCGGCAACGCGTCGTAGCGCTTCTTGTTGAACAGGATCTCGAACTGTTCCGAGCACTGGTGGAAGCTGCGCAGCATGCAGACCTTGGACACGTCCTGGAAGCCCAGCGCGCGGTCGGAGCTGGCGTTGTTGAATTCCGCCGCATCGAGCAGGCCGCGGTCCATCGCCGGCACGATCTCGGCGCCCGGCAGCGCGTTCACCGCGGCGCCCAGGCCGGTGAAGATATCGATCGACAGGCCGACGGTGCGGAACTTCAGGCCCTTGAAATCTTCCGGCTTGGTAATGGGCTTCTTGAACCAGCCCAGCGGCTGGGTCGGCATCGGGCCGTACAGGAACGACACCACGTCCAGGTTCAGGCTGCGGTAGATTTCCTGCTGCAGTTCCTTGCCGCCGCCGTACTTGTGCCAGGCCAGCAGCATGTTCGGGTCCATGCCCCAGGCCGGGCCGGAGCCCCACAGCGCCAGCGCCGAGTTCTTGCCGTACCAGTACGCGATCACGCCATGGCCGCCGTCGAGCGTGCCCTTGCTGACCGCGTCGATCAGGTCGAAGGCCTTGACCACCGCGCCCGCGGGCAACAGCTCGATCTTGAGGTCGCCGCCCGACATGTCGTTCACCTTGGTGACGAAGTCGCCGGCGAACTCGTGGAAAATGTCCTTGGTCGGCCAGGTGCTCTGCCAGCGCATCGTGACCGGCCCCTGCGCCTTGACGATGGCCGGAAAGCCCAAGGCGGCCGTTCCCGCGGCAGCGCCGGCGGCGCCGCCCAGGAAGCCGCGCCGGGATACGACGCTGTCCCGGCCGCTGTTCCCCCCATCTGATTTCCTCGCCCTGGATGCCATGACCGTCTCCCTCTGATGAGTGTGGGACTACCCGCGAGCGTGCCGGCCATGCGGACCGAAGCCACTCGCCACTGACGCGAACACCGGAAAAGTCGGGAAAAGCTGGAGCATGCGAGGCCAGCGGACGCGCGGCAGGGCCGCGCAGGGGCGCGGATGCCGGGCAGGTGGCCCGTGATTCCCTTCATGGTAGGAAAGGCACAGGCAACCACAATCTAGGGATTACCCGCGCGGTGTGGGCCGGCGCACTTTGGGCAGGCGGGTGCTGCGTCTTGCGCCGGCTCAGGCGCGCGCGATGCCGACCGTGAAGCTGGCCTCGAGCAGCCCCGCCGTCTCGGCTGCCGGGCGCACGTCCATCAGGTTGGGGCGCGGACCCGCGATGGGATCCTGCGCGGTGGGGCGCGATGGCACGCCGTGCGCGCGGTAGGCCGGATGGCCGACAAGGACCTCGCGGTTGAGCGCGTCGCTGAAGTAAAGCTGGCTGGTCAGCGCTTCGGCGCGCCCCAGCAGCACCTTGAAGTGGATATGAATGGCGCGCGACGGGTACCAGCCTGGATAGATCGAGGTGAAGGCGGCGACGCCGTCGCTGTCCGCCGGCTGGACCCCGCGCAGGAAACGCGCCTGCCGGTCGCCGCGGCCTTCGCCGCTGTACTGGCCTTGCGCATCGCAGTGCCAGATGCTGACCAGGGCACCCGTCACCGGCGCGCAACCGCGCCCGGCGTCGACGACCCGGATGCGCACGCGCAAAGGCTGCCCGGGCCGGCCGTCCCGGATATCGGCGCGCACCAGGGCGTCGTCCAGGTAGAACGGGCCTTCGGTGGCGGCCGGCGTCAGCAGGCAGGCGGCGGGCGTTGCTGCCGCGGCCGTGCCCGGTGCGATGCCGGCGGCTGCCAGCAGGCCGAGGTCGCGCAGGAAGCGGCGGCGTGCCGCGTCGGGATCAGCCAGAGCGCCGGCGCCAGGCGCCGGGCCCTTGGTCATGGTGGCCTCCGTGGTGTTGCGGGTGGGCCGGCAGGCGCCTGCCGCGGCGGCCCGGGCCGCGGCCTCAGCGTCCCATCGCCTTGAGCATGGAATAGCCGTGGCTGGTGATGCGCGGCGCCTGGCGGCAGCCGTGCAGGACTTCCAGGTGAACGAATTGCTTGTCGACCAGGGCTTTCAGGTCGGTGGGATCGATCTGGCGGGAATCGGTGGAATCCAGGGAATCGGGGCCATCGCTCAGCAAGAGCAGCGTGGCAAGTTCATGCGGGCTCAGCACGTTCGTCTCCTTGGCTAGAGGGGGGCGTTTGCTGGGAGTCTGCGCGGCGACATCGCGCCGGCGGGAAAGGGGTAACACGATTGCGCAGGCGGCACGGCATGGCACTGTTCGGCACATGCGCTGCGCATGTTGCACTGCAATGCCGCAGCGCAGCCGCCTTCTCGCGCAATCCACTGGTTTGACGGGAGGCTCCGTGCGCGGTTCCGTGCTACGGCAGGCCGTTACATGTGATCCAACGTCGCACCGGCGTCATCCCCATATTAGCCGGCCCTGGTGACAACGGGATGGCCATGCCGGCATCGTGGAGAAGGAGCGGCAGCCATCCGCTCCCTGTCATGCCCCGCTCTTACTGACGCTGGCGCGCGCGCCAAGCTTCGTACAGGTCGACGCCCGCGTCGCGGGCCGGGACGTAGGCCAGCTTCATCTCGCGCTGGTCCAGCGGACGGGCCAGCTCGACGTAACCGCGCTCGGCGGACAGGTCATAAGGGGCGCCATCCTCGTTGGAATACGCGTAGAAGACCGCCTCCACCCCCGCCAGGTACATCGCGGTCAGGCACATCGGGCAGGGATAGCCGCTGGCGTACACGGTGCAGCCGCTCAGGTCGGGCTTGCCCAGCGCGCGGCTGGCGGCGCGCACCGCCTGCATCTCGGCATGCGCGCTGGGGTCGCAGGTGGCATCCACCTCGTTGACCGCGCGGGCCAGCACCGTGCCGTCCTTGACCACCACGGCGCCAAAGGGCCAGGTATTGCGCTCGCGCACGTTCTCCATGGCGAGGCGGATGGAATCCAGCAGATAGGCTTCGGTTGTCGACACGCGTTGTCTCCGTTCAGGCCTGGCCCGTGCAGGCGGACGTGATGCGGGCCTCGGGACTATAGGCCAGCGAGCGCGACGTTGGTGGCGCCGGTTGTTATAGAGCGTATTTGGTCATGGCCGGCTATTGCCGCAGGCACTGGCGGGCATTCGAAACCATCACTTCGCGGGCCGGACGCCGCGTGCCAGAATGCGGAGGATGTATCCCTACACCGCACTCCACATGCTGCCGGCGCGCCTGTTCCGTTCCCTTTCCTGTCTCCTGCTCATTGCCATGCTGACATCCGCCCCCGCCGCCGCGAGCGCAACGCCCGAGCAACAACTGCGCGAAGCCGCGGCACGCGGCGACGCCGCGCAGGTCAGCGCGCTGCTGGCACAGGGCGCCAGCATCGACGCGCGCGACGCGCAGGGACGCACGGCGCTGCTGCTGGCTACGCACCACAACCACGTGCAGGCGGCGCGGGTGCTGATCGATGCCGGCGCGGACGTGAACGCGCAGGACGCGATCCACGACAGTCCCTACCTGTATGCGGGTGCGCGCGGCCTCAACGAGATCCTGCGCCTGACGCTGGCGCACGGCGCCGACCTGCGCAGCACCAACCGCTACGGCGGCACCGCGCTGATCCCCGCCGCCGAGCGGGGGCATGTCGAGACCGTGCGCATGCTGATCGCCGCCGGCGTGGCGGTGGACCATGTGAACCGGCTCAAGTGGACGGCCTTGCTCGAGGCCATCATCCTGGGCAACGGCGGTCCGGCCCATACCGAGATCGTGCGCCTGCTGGTCAAGGCCGGGGCCGACGTGAACCTCGCTGACGGCGACGGGGTCTCGCCGCTGCAGCATGCGCGCCAGCGCGGCTATACGCAGATCGAGCGCATTCTCCGCGACGCTGGCGCGCGCTGACGCGGCGGCGCTCGGGGCCTTCCGCCATGGGTCGCGAGCGGTTCGCAAGGGGCCGTCGTGACCGTGCCTCATATATACTGTCAGTGTGCATACAAAATGGTGAAGGCGATGGCTTCGAGAGCAAAGCGCAGTGCAGCGAGTGAAAGCGGCAGCCCGGCAACGGCGGAGCCGCAAGCGGATCCGGCCAAGGAGCTGCTCTGGGCGCGTCCCGGGTTCCTGGTGCGGCGGCTTCACCAGATCCACGTAGCGATGTTCTTCGAGGAGTGCAAGTCGCCCAATGTCACGCCGGTCCAGTACGCCATCCTGACCGTGTTGTCGGTGCTGCCCGGACTGGACCAGACCTCTCTGGGGCAGGAAGTGGGCCTTGACCGCACCACGACCATGGACGTGGTGCGCCGGCTGGAAGAGCGCGGCCTGGTCGAGCGGCGCGAAAACCCCGCGGACCGGCGCACGCGCCACGTTCACCTGACGCGCGAAGGCAAGAGTGTGGTCACGTCGCTGCGTGCCGACATGGCGCGCGCGCAGGAACGCATGCTGGCGCCGCTGAAGCCGGCGCAGCGAGAAGTGTTCATGGAATTGCTGGCGACACTGGTGGAAGCCAACAACCAGTACAGCCGCACCGTGTTGCGGAGCATGTAAGCAACAACGGCGGGCGCAAGGCCCGCCGCTTTTTCATTGCGAAGTGGCTCAGACCGGATAAACCAGGTCGTTCGCAATGATGGTGGTGTCGTACACCACCTGCCGCTCGCGCAGCAGCAGCCGGCCCCCCTGGCGACGGAAGCGGTCGTGATAGGTCCCGGCCAGATGAATCGTGGTGGGGCCTTCGACCAGCGTCTGCAACAGCATGAAGTTGGCCTGCGCCACGATATCCCCGTCCGCGGTTTCATCGCTCACGCGGGTGTTGGTCACCAGATGCAGGTGGTAGCGTGGCGCGAACATCTGCGTGTTGGCGATGGCGGCGGCGCGGTCGCGCATCATGCCGATGCCTTCGGCATACACCAGCCCGACGGGCAGGCCGCGTTCGGCGTTCTCGCGCGCGGTGATGCGGTAGAGCGCGTCGTCGGTGAAGAAGCGCGGCCAGTGCTCGACCATGCCGGCGTCCAGCGCCGCGCAGTAGTCGGCGTGGAAGGCTTCGATCTCCAGCCGCAGTTCAAGCGCGCGCGCCGTGCCAAGCGTGCGCTCGCGATAGAGGGAGTAGTTCATCGGTTTCATGGTTTCGGGATTCCCGTCTGGTGTGCTCAGAACCCCATCACGCCGCGGTAGTACTGGTACATCGCGCGGATGGCGGATTCGGAAATCAGGGAGCTGGACGTGCCGACCTGCTGAGCGTCCAGCTTGAGCACGTTGAGGTCGCTGCTGGAGCGGCGCACGCCTTCCTGCACGAACTTCATCGCCTCGTTGTCTTCCAGCCCGAGGAAGCCGGCGGGGCCCATCAGGTTGCCCTGGCGCAGCCGGTGCTGCGTCATTTCCTCGGAATCGTCCTCGTAGCCGAACATGGTCCACAGCATCAGCATGCTGTCGGGGCCATTGGGAACGATCTGGCGCACGCCCAGCGTGTTCATCTCGCGCTGGACGATCAGGTTCGGCCAGATCGTCTGCATCGTCACCGACCACGGCGAGTCGAACTCGCGCACGTACTCCAGGAAGCGTTCGTCCTCCAGCCGCATGCCTTCGTGGTAGGAACGCATCTCCGACGCGAACAAGCGTGGCGTGCTGAAGGGGGCGGGACAGGACTCGCTCAGCAATTCCAAGGCCGCGGGCGACATTGCCTACCAGCTCAGAGCCTTGTCGGCCGGCGAGACCGAAGTCGCGGTCGACCTGCAGTATTCGCTGCAGGGGCCGCTGGCCCAGTTCTCGCGCTCGGGGCTGGTCCGCGACTTCGTGCGGCGGATGATCGCCGACTTCGGCAAATCGGTGGCGCGCAAAATGGACCCGACGCTGAGCGAGGCCGAACGCAATCAGGTCGCGCGGCTGAATCCGGTGGCGATGTTCTTCGGCGTGCTGTGGGAGCGCGTGCGGCGCCTGTTCGGCGCGCGCTGAACCACGCTGGCCGGGGAGCGGGGAAGCGGGGGAGCGCGCGGCCTTCTTGCCCGCCTTACCCCGGATGCACTACAACCAGTAGTGCGGTGGCCGTGGTCTTGCCACCATTGGAGATCGCATGTGCGACATCGGCCGCATAGCGCGCGGTCTCGCCGTGCCGCAGTTTCTTCTCATCGGCGCCCGCGCGCACCGTCATCGATCCGCTCAGCACCGACAGGTGTTCCTGGGTGCCGGCCTCGTGCGGCTCGGAGGCCAGCACGCCGCCGGCCTGGATCGTCAGCTCATACCACTCGAAGCGCCCGGCCAGATCGATCGGGCCCAGGATGCGCAGGTCGCAGCGCGTGTCCGGGCTTTTCAGCGAGGGGACGGCGTGTGGCTGGACCACGGTGATGCCGCCGCCGGGACGCTCCACGACGCCGCCGGCGAGGAAGTCGGTCAGGCTCACGCCGAGCGCATTGGCCAGCCGCCAGAGCACCGCCACGGTCGGATTGGCCAGGTTGCGTTCGATCTGCGACAGCATCGACTTGGACACCCCCGCGCGGCGCGACAGTTCGTCGAGCGAGAGCCGTTGCTGCTGGCGCAGCGCCTGCAGCGCCATGCCGACGGCGGGCGGCCCGTCGGCCTGCGGGGTCTGGACCAGGGCTTGCGTCATGGAATGATGTTCGTTATATTGCGCAAATCGTTCGATATACAGAACGCGTTCGATTTATCGATCGGATCGTAGCATATCCGCCAGCACACCAATCGACCGGTCCACTACCCAGACCCAGGAGCCAAGCCATGCCGAATGCCCAGGCGTTCTATGCGTCCATCCGCGACGAGCTGCAATCCATCCGCGACGCCGGGCTGTACAAGAACGAGCGCGTGATCGCCACCCCGCAGGGCGCGCGCGTGCGCACCAGCGACGGCCGCGAGGTCATCAACCTGTGCGCCAACAACTACCTGGGCCTGTCGTCGCACCCGCGCGTGATCGAGGCCGCGCACGAAGCGCTGCGCACGCATGGCTTCGGCCTCAGCTCGGTGCGTTTCATCTGCGGCACCCAGGACCTGCACAAGACGCTCGAGGCGAGGCTGTCGAGCTTCCTCGGCACCGAGGACACCATCCTCTATGGCTCGGCATTCGACGCCAACGGCGGCCTGTTCGAAACGCTATTGGGAGCCGAAGACGCGGTCATCAGCGATGCGCTCAACCACGCCTCGATCATCGACGGCATCCGGCTGTCCAAGGCGCGGCGCTACCGCTACCAGCACAACGACATGGAAGACCTGCGCGCGCAGCTGGAACAGGCCCGTGCCGACGGGGCGCGCTACACGCTGGTGTTCTCCGATGGCGTGTTCTCCATGGACGGCACGGTGGCGCGCCTGGACGCCATGCGCGCGCTGTGCGACGAGTATGGCGCGCTGCTGGGCATCGATGAATGCCATGCCACCGGCTTCATGGGTCCGCGCGGCCGCGGTACGCACGAGGCGCGCGGCGTGTTCGGCAAGGTCGACATCATCACCGGCACGCTGGGCAAGGCGCTGGGCGGCGCGTCGGGCGGCTTCACCAGTGCGCGCAAGGAAGTGGTGGCGCTGCTGCGCCAGCGCTCGCGGCCGTATCTGTTCTCGAACACGGTGGCGCCGGCCATCGTGGGCGCGTCGATCGCGGTGCTCGATATTTTGGAAGCCAGCACCGAGCTGCGCGACCGGCTCGAACGCAACACGACGTTCTTCCGCGCCGGGCTGGACCGGCTCGGCTTCGACGTCAAGGCGGGCGACCACCCGATCATCCCGATCATGGTCTACGACGCCGACAAGGCGCAGCAGCTGGCGCAGCGGCTGCTGGAGCTGGGCGTGTACGTGGTGGGCTTCTTCTATCCGGTGGTGCCCAAGGGGCAGGCGCGCATCCGCGTGCAGATGAGCGCGCTGCATGACGAGGCCACGCTGCAGGCGGCGCTGGACGCCTTCGGCCAGGCCGGCCGCGAACTGGGGCTGATCTGATGGAAGCGGGCAAACCGAAGATCCTGATCGTCGGCGCCAACGGCCAGATCGGGTCCGAGCTGGCACTGGCGCTGGCCGAGCGCTACGGGCGCAGCAACGTGATCACCTCCGACGTGGTGCCCACCGGCCGTCACGTGCATCTGACCCACGAAATGCTCAACGCCACCGACCGCGGCGAACTGGCCACGGTGGTGGAGCGCCATGGCATCACCCAGGTCTACCTGCTGGCAGCGGCGCTGTCCGCCACCGGCGAAAAGGCCCCGCAGTGGGCGTGGAACCTCAACATGACGAGCCTGCTCAACGTGCTGGAGCTGGCGCGGCAGACCGGGCTGGAGCGGGTGTTCTGGCCCAGCTCCATCGCCGCCTTCGGCCCGACCACGCCGGCCGGGCACACGCCGCAGCAGACCGTGATGGAGCCGACCACGGTCTACGGCATCTCCAAGCAGGCGGGCGAGGGCTGGTGCCGCTGGTACCACGCCAACCATGGCGTCGACGTGCGCAGCGTGCGCTATCCCGGCCTGATTTCGCACAAGACTCCGCCCGGCGGCGGCACCACCGACTATGCCGTCGACATCTTCCATGCGGCGGTGAAGGGCCAGCCCTACACGTGCTTCCTGCGCGAGGACGAGGCGCTGCCGATGATGTATATGCCCGATGCCATCCGCGCCACCATCGCGCTGATGGAAGCGCCGGCGGCGCAGTTACGCGAGCGCGGCAGCTACAACATCGCGGGCATGAGCTTTACGCCGGCGCAGATCGCCGCGGCTATCCGCGAACAGGTGCCGGATTTCCGCATCCGCTACGAACCGGATTATCGCCAGGCGATCGCGCAGGGCTGGCCGGATTCGATCGACGATTCAGTCGCGCGCGCGGACTGGGGCTGGCGGGCGCAGTACGGGCTGCGCGAGATGGTGGCCGACATGCTGGCCAACCTGCGCGCGACGCTGCCGGCCTGAGCGGCTACTGCGTAGCGGTGCCTTCGACCTTGCCGTCGATGGCGATGCGCACGCCGGCGCTACCCACTGCCACCGGCCCGGCACGGCCGACCAGGTCGCCCGCCTTCGGCAAGGCGCTGCCGCTGGCGGAAATCCGCGCCTCCAGCATCACCTGCTGTTGTCCAGAGAGCCGATGGTCGGGGCGCATCGCCATGGCATCGTCCAGCGTGAACGACAGCGGCAGGTCGCGTGCCTGGCGCCGCAGCACGGCCAGCGGCATGCGCGGGCCGTTCACCGGCAACGCATAGACGAACAGCGTATCGCCTGCTTGCGGCGCGCGCCCGGCCTGATCGCTCAGCGTCACCATGCCGGTGATGCTCGCCGGCGCCGAATCAGGCGTGCCGCGCGCGGCCGCGAGATTGGCGGCGATGCGCGCCGCGGTCTGCGAGTCCGGCGGCAGCAGCCGGTACAGGTGTTCCCAGTAGCCGATCGCCGCCTGCGCGTCGCCGCGCTCCGTCGCCGCGCCGGCAGCGAGCGCGAGGCCCTTGGGGTCGTCGGGATCGAGCGCCAGTGCCTGGCGCACTTGCGCCATCGGTGCGCCGTCCAGCACGCCGCCGTTTACCGTGGCCAGCACGTCGGCGTAATCGGAGCGCAGCGCGGCCACCTCCGGCGCCAGCTCGACCGCGCGCGCGTAAGCGGCCGCGGCATCGGCATGGCGCTCCAGCACGGTGTACGAACGCGCCAGCATGGCCCAGCCCTGCGCGTCGCCTGGCGTCTCGCGCAAACGCTGCGCCAGCTGGTTCACCATGCCCTCGACCTGCGCGCCGCTCAGCTGGTGCTCGCTGCCGCTGGCCGCGGGCAGGTCGTCGGCGCGCCAAAGTGCGACCGGGTTGCCCAGATGCAGGTAGAGCAGGATGGCGGCGCTGGGCAACGCCGCCAGCAGCACTGCTGCGAGCAGCGGCGAGGGTCCCGCGCGGGCCGGCGTGGTGGTGCTGCCGGTGGCCTCGTCCAGCAGACGCCGGCCTAGCTCATCGCGGGCTGCGGCATGGCGTGCCGCACTCAGGGTGCCGGCGTGCAGGTCGCGCTCCAGTTCACGCAACTGGTCGTGGTAGACGTCGATCAGCAGCGCGCGTTCGGGCTTGGCGGGGGCAGACGGCGCAGGGCGGCGCAACAGCGGCCACAGCAGGCACGCGGTGGCGGCGGCGATCAGCGCGGCGGCAAGCAGCCAGAAGGTGGTCATGGCGGGCGGCGTTCCGTGGCCGAAGCGTCCAGCAGTTCCGCCAGCTGGCGCTGCGCTGCGGCGTCCAGCGGCGCGTCGGAGTGGGCGCCGGACGCGGGCTTGCGGGACCGTGCGCGCGCGATGGCGGCCACGGTCGCGGCAAGTAGCAGCAACGGCCCGAACCACAGCAGCCACGTCAGCGGCCGCAGCGGCGGCTGGTACAGCACGAAGTCGCCGTAGCGCTGTACCAGGTAGTCCTTGATGGCGGCGTCGCTGGCGCCGTCACGCAGTTGCGCGCGGATCTGGCGGCGCAGGTCTACCGCCAGCTCGGCGTTGGAGTCGGCCAGGGTCTGGTTCTGGCACACCAGGCAGCGCAGTTCGCTGGACAAGGCATGCACGCGCGCATCGAGCTGGGCTTCGGTCAGCGCCGCGGCCTGCAGCGCCACTCCGCAGAGCGCCGCGCCGAGCCCGGCGCGGAGGGCGCGGAGCATGTCCCTGTGGCTACGCATGGCCGCCACCCTGCCGCTGCAGCTGCTCGATCAGCGGAATCAGCTTGCGCTCCAGCACCTCGCGCGTGACGGGGCCGACCTGGCGGTAGCGCACCACGCCATGCTGGTCGATGACAAAGGTCTCGGGCACGCCATAGACACCGTAGTCGATGCCCACGCGTCCGTCGGCATCGACCAGCGATGCGGTGTAGGGGTTGCCGAGCCGCCGCAGCCAGTCGCGCGCGGCGACGGCTTCGTCCTTGTAGTTCAGGCCGTACAGCGGCACCGGCGCACGCGCGGCAAAGTCCACCAGCAGCGGATGTTCGGTACGGCAGGCCGCGCACCACGAGGCCCACACGTTCAGCAGCCAGACCTTGCCGCGCAGGTCGGCACTGTCCAGGGTGCGGCCTTCGGGCGCCAGCAGCGGCAGGCGGAACGCCGGCGCGGACCTGCCCACCAGCGGCGACGGCAGTTCGCGCGGATCGTGGCGCAAGCCCGCGGCCAGCGCCACGGCGAGGGCGAGGAAGGCGGCTAGCGGCAGCAGGAAGCGCGTCATGCCGGGGTCTCCTCGCGGGCCGAGGTCAGTGCCGGCATCGCGGGCGCATCAGTTGCGACCGGCGCATCGACCGCGTCGGCGGCGCGGCGCCGCAGCCGGTAGCGCTTGTCGCAGGCCGCCAGCAGTCCGCCCAGCGCCATCAGCGCGCAGCCGCCCCAGATCCAGCCGACAAAGGGCTTGACGTGGATGCGCACGGCCCACGCGCTGCCGTCGGCGTCGTTGCCGACGTGCTCGCCCAGCGCCACGTAGAGGTCGCGCGTGACGCCGCTGTCGATGGCCGCTTCGGTGGTGGGCATGTCCTGGCTGCGGTAGATGCGGCGCTCGGGATGGAGCACCGCCACGCGCCGGCCGTCGAGCGAGGCCGCCAGCGTGCCGCGCAAAGCGTCGTAATTGGGGCCGCCGGCCTGGGTCACGCCGGCAAAGCGGAAGTCATAACCGCCTACGCTGACCGTGTCGCCGGCGCGCATCGGCAGTTCGCGCAGGCTCTCCTGGCCCGACACCAGTGTTACGCCGGCAACGAAGACGCCAACGCCGGCGTGCGCGAGCAGCATGCCCCAGTAGCCCGGCGTGAACTGGCGCAGCGCCGCCAGGCGGCGGCCCTGCTGGTGCTGCAGCCGCGCCGCCATGCTGGCCACCGCGCTCAGCAGGCACCAGGCCGCCAGCAGCAGCCCCAGCCCGCTCAGCGCCGAAGCGTTGCGCAGCGCCAGCAGCAGCCCCGCGCCGAGCGCCGCGCTGGCCACCGCGGCCCAGCGCAGCCGGCGCGCCATGCCGGGCAGGTCGCCATGGCGCCAGCGCGCCAGCGGCGCAGCGCCCATCAGCAGCACCGCGGGCGCCATCAAGGGCACGAACACCTGCTCGAAATAGGCGGGACCGACCGAGATCTTGCCGAGGCCAAGCACATCGACCAGCAGCGGGTAGAGCGTACCCAGCAGCACCGTGGCGGCGGCCACCGCCAGCAGCACGTTGTTGGCCAGCAGCATCGACTCGCGCGACACCGCCGCAAACGCCACGTGGCGCGCGAGCGCCGGCGCGCGCCAGGCATACAGCGCCAGCGCCAGCCCGGTCACCAGCCCCAGCAGCGCCAGGATGAAGATGCCGCGCTTGGGATCCACGGCGAAGGCGTGGACCGAGGTCAGCACGCCGGAGCGGACCAGGAAGGTGCCGAGCAGGCTCAGCGAGAAGGTAAAGATCGCCAGCAGCACGGTCCACGCGCGAAATGCGCCGCGCTTCTCGGTGACCGCCAGCGAGTGCATCAGCGCGGTGCCGGCCAGCCAGGGCATGAACGAGGCGTTCTCGACCGGGTCCCAGAACCACCAGCCGCCCCAGCCCAGCTCGTAGTAGGCCCAGGCGCTGCCCAGCATGATGCCCAGCGTCAGGAAGGCCCACGCCACCGTAGTCCATGGCCGCGACCAGCGCGCCCAGGCCGCGTCGACGCGGCCGGCCAGCAGCGCTGCCACGGCAAAGGCAAAGGTCACCGAGAAGCCGACGTAGCCCATGTACAGCAGCGGCGGGTGGAACACCATGCCGGGGTCCTGCAGCAGCGGGTTGAGGTCGCGGCCCTCCATCGCCGGCGGCAGCAGCCGCACGAAGGGGTTCGAGGCAAACAGCAGGAACGCCAGGAAGCCGGCGCTGACCGCGCCCATCACCGCCAGCACGCGGGCCACCGCGGCCAGCGGCAGCTGCCGGCTGCACACCGACACCGCCAGCGACCACAGCGCCAGCATCAGCGTCCACAGCAGCATCGAGCCCTCGTGCCCGCCCCACACCGCGGCGATGCGGTAGGCCAGCGGCAGCGCGCTGTTGGCGTTGGCGGCGACGTAGCGGACGCTGAAGTCGTTGCAGACGAAGGACCACGTCAGCGCGGCGAAGGACAGCGCCACCAGCAGGCATTGCACGCGCGCGGCAGGGCGTGCCAGCGCCATCCAGGCCAGCCGGCCGCGTGCCGCGCCGGCCAGTGGCACCACCGCCTGCACCAGCGCCACCAGCAGGGCGACGATCAGGGTGAAGTGGCCCAGTTCGGCGATCACCGGCGCAGCTCCTGTGCGGCCATCGCCCCGGCCATGCCAGGGTTGGCCTGGCCGGCCTGCTTCAGCGCAGCGGCGGCCTCGGGCGGCATGTAGTTTTCGTCGTGCTTGGCCAGCACCTCGGTGGCGACGAAGGTGCCGTCCGCGCGCAACTGGCCGCGCGCCACCACGCCCTTGCCTTCGCGGAACAGGTCGGGCAGCAGGCCGCGATACTGCACCGGCACCTGGCGCGCGGTGTCGGTCACGACAAAGCGCACCGTCATGCCGTCGCCCTCGCGCCGGATCGAGCCCGACGCGACCAGCCCGCCCAGGCGGAAGCTGCGTGCCACTGGCGCCTCTTGCGCGGCGACCTGGCTCGGGCTGAAGAAGAACACCAGGTTGGCGCGGAAGGCATTGAGCACCAGCGCCGCCGCGACGCCGCAGCAGGCCAGGGCCGCGGCCAGCAGCCCGAGGCGACGCTGGCGCGGCGTCATCGGTCGGCTTCCCGGACGGTTTCCGGGTCAGCAAGCGGGCGCGTGGCCCGGCTGCGGTGCGCCAGCAGCACCAGTTCCAGCGCCAGCAGCAGCGCGCTCACGCCGAAGGCGCCGGCGATGAAGACGCCGTGGCGCCCGTCGGTCAGCAGCGAAGGCAGCAGCGCAGCCAGGTTCACGCGCCGTCTCCGTGGGTCATGGCCGGGCCGTGCGGCACCTCGCCGCGTTCGCGCAGGATGCAGCGCACGCGCACCAGCGCCACCGCTACCGTGTACATCCAGCACGCCAGCGTCATCAGCAGCATCCCCGCCAGCATGGTGGCGGCCATCGACGGCGCCGCGGTCAGGCTGACCGAGGCGCCCTGGTGCAGCGTGTTCCACCACTGCACCGAGAAATAGATCACCGGGATGTTGACCACGCCCACCAGCGCCAGCACCGCACAGGCACGCTCGGCGCGGCGCGGTTCGTCGATGGCGGCTTCCAGCGCGATAAAGCCCAGGTACAGGAACAGCAGGATCAGCTCGGAGGTCAGCCGCGCATCCCAGACCCACCACGTGCCCCAGGTGGGCTGGCCCCACAGCGCGCCGGTCCACAGCGCCAGCACGGTGAAGAGCGCGCCGGTCGGCGCCAGCGCCGATGCCATCATCGACGACAGCCGCGTGCGCAGCACCAGCGCCAGCGCGCAGTAGCCGGCCATGACCAGGTAAATGAACATCGACATCCATGCCGCCGGCACGTGGATGAAGATGATGCGGTAGACCTCGCCCTGCTGCGCGTCGGTGGGCGCGACGACGAAGCCGGTCCACAGGCCCGCCACCGCCAGCAGCGCCGCCGCGGCGAAAAACCATGGGGCCATGCGTCCGGCCAGCGGATAGAACCGTACCGGCGCGGCGTACGCCAGCCAGTGGCGGCGGGCGCGGGCGTGTGACGGGACAGGGTGGGGCACCGATGGCAGCGGCTGGCTCATGCCGGTGTCTCCATGGCAATGCGCAGCCCGGCGGCGGCGGCCAGCGGGCACAGGAACAGCGACAGCGCCAGGCATGCGCCCAGCAGCGAGAACTGCGCGGTCACGTCCGCCCCGGCATCGGCCGCGGCCGCGGCGCCGGCGCCGAACACCAGCACCGGCACGCACAACGGCAACACCAGGATGCACAGCAGCACCGCGCCGCCGCGCACGCCCAGCGTCAGCGCCGCGCCTACCGCGCCGATCAGGCTCAGCGCCGGGGTGCCGACCAGCAGCGATGCCGCCAGCAGCAGCGCGGCGCCGGACGGCAGCCCGTATTGCTGCGCCAGCAGCGGCGTGAGCACCAGCAGCGGCAGCCCGCTGGCGAGCCAGTGCGCGGCGATCTTGGCCAGCACCAGCAGCGCCAGCGGATGCGGCGACAGCAGCAGCTGGTCCAGGCTGCCGTCGGCATGCTCCTGCGCGAACAGCCGCGACAGCGACAGCATCGAGGCCAGCAGCGCCGTCACCCACAGAATGCCCGGCGCCAGCGCGCGCAACTGCTGCGGCTCGGGCCCGATCGCCAGCGGGAACAGGCTGGCGGCCATGACAAAGAACACCACGCCGCCGAGCAGGCTGCCGCGCCGGCGCCACGACAGCGAGACATCGTGCGCGACGATGGCGGCGAGCGTGCGCAGCATGCCGGTCATGCCCATCATGCCGGCCGGTCCAGGCGCAGCACCGCGCCGCCGCCGGGCAGCAACTGGTGCGTGGCGATCACGGCCATGCCGCCCGCGGCCAGGTGCGCGTCCAGCTGGCGCTGGAAGCGCGCGCAACTCTCGGCATCGAGCGCGGTGACCGGCTCGTCCAGCAGCCACAGGGTGCGCGGCGCCAGCGCCAGCCGCGCCAGCGCGACGCGCCGCCGCTGGCCTTGCGACAGCGTGCGCACCGGCACCTGCGCGACGCGCTCCAGCCCTTGCGCGGCGAGCGCGCGCGCGACGCTGTCGGCGCGCTGGCTGGCATCGGCATGGCGGCCGGCAAGGCGGGCGGCAAAGCGCAGGTTCTCGGCCGGGGTCAGGTCGACGTCAATGCCGTTGGCGTGGCCCAGGTAGGCCAGCGCCTGCTGGAAATCCGGATCGGCGGCGTGCAGCGGACGGCCGTGCCAGTGCAGCGTGCCGGCATCCGCGCTGGCCAGGCCGCACAGCACGCGCAGCAGCGTGGTCTTGCCGCTGCCGTTGGCACCCAGCACCTGCAGCAGTTCGCCCGGCGCCAGGCCGAGGTCGATGCCATGCAATACCTTGCGGCCGGCACGCGACACCGCCAGGCCGCTGGCGCTGAGCACGGGCGCGGCGGCACGCATCATTTCGCCTCGGCCTTCGACATGTCCGGAAGATGGTGGGCGATGCCCTTGTGGCAGTCGATGCAGGTCTTCTCCTTGTTGGCCAGGTAGGTCGAATGCATGGCCTGCGCGCGCGGGCTCTGCCGGGTGAAGTCCATCGACTGGTAATCGTGGCAGTTGCGGCATTCCAGCGAATCGTTGGCCTTGAAGCGGTCCCACTCGTGCTGCGCCAGCGTCAGCCGGTGCGCCTGGAATTTCTCGCGCGTGTCGACGGTGCCGAAGATCTTGGCCCAGACTTCCTTGGACGCCTGCATCTTGCGCGCCATCTTGTCGGTCCAGTTGTGCGGCACATGGCAGTCCGAGCATTTGGCGCGCACGCCGCTGCGGTTGGTGAAGTGGATGGTGCCCTGCAGCTCCTGGTAGACGTTGTCGCGCATCTCGTGGCAGCCGGTGCAGAACTGCTCGGTGTTGGTCAGTTCCAGCGCGGTGTTGAACGCGCCCCAGAACACCACGCCGGCGATAAAGCCGCCCAGTGTCAGGAAGCCCAGGCTGAAATAGGCGCTGGGCCGGTTGATGGTCCGCCAGTAGCGCTTGAGCAGGTCGAGCATGGCGCGCATCCACAATGAGGTTGAGGTCGGGGCCGGGCGCTGCGAACTGGTCGCTCCCTTATTTGGCCGCTCCCTTGGTGTCGGCCGCTCCTTTGGCGCCGGGCTTGCGCTTGAGCATCTGCTCGACATCGATGAAGCTATTGCCCACCAGCGGCTTGGCGTCCGCCTGCGGCACGTGGCACTGCGTGCAGAAATAGCGGCGCGGCGACACCTCGGCCAGCACGTTGTTGTCGCGGTCCATGTAATGCGTGATGCTGACCGGGATTGCCTGGGTCTCTTCGGTGCGGGTGCGTGCGTGGCAGAACATGCAGCGGTTGAAGTCCTTGTCGAGCTGGTAGCCGTCGATCTTGTGCGGGATCGTCGGCGGCTGCATGGTGTAGTTGCGGTTGCGGCGGATGTCCTTGTTCTCGGTCGGATACATGATCGGGGCCTTGCTCTCGTTGCCGATGGGCGTGTTGCCGCGCATGGCATCGACCAGGCCTTGCTGCTGTTGCTGAGCACGCGCCGGCAGCGGCAATGCCGCCAGCACCGCCAGCAGCAGCGTGAACAAGGCCAGCAGTGGCAGCCAGGATCGACTCGGTTTCATGGCGTCTCCTGTTGTATCGGCCGCGCTAGACCTTGACGATCTTGACCGCGCACTTCTTGAAGTCGGTCTGCAGCGAGATCGGGCAGGTCGCGTCCAGCGTGACCTTGTTGATCAGCTGGCTGGCGTCGAACCACGGCACGAACACCAGCCCGCGCGGCGGCGCATCGCGTCCGCGGGTCTCCAGGCGCGAGCGCATGCTCCCGCGCCGCGACACCACTTCCACTTCCACGCCGCGGCGCAGGCCCATGGCTTTGGCGTCCTCGGGGTGCATGAACACCACCGCGTTGGGGAAGGCACGGTACAGCTCGGGCACGCGGCGCGTCATCGAGCCGGAATGCCAGTGCTCCAGCACGCGGCCCGTGACCAGCCAGTACGGGTACTCCTTGTCGGGCGATTCGGCGGGCGGCTCGTAGGGCAGCGCGAAAATCACCGCCTTGCCGTCGGGGTTGCCATAGAACTGGTAGCCGGTGCCGGCCTTCACGTAGGGATCGCTGCCTTCGCGGTAGCGCCAGCGGGTTTCCTTGCCGTTGACCACCGGCCAGCGCAGGCCGCGCGCCTCATGGTAGGCGTCGAACGGCGCCAGGTCGTGGCCATGGCCGCGGCCAAAGGTGGCGTATTCCTCGAACAGCCCCTTCTGCACGTAGAAGCCGAAGGCCTTGGCCTCGGCGTTGTGGTACTCGGCGTTGACTTCCTTGAGCGGGAACTTGTCGACCTGCCCGTTGCGGTAGAGCACGTCGAACAGGGTCTTGCCGCGGTACTCCGGCTTCTTCGCGATCAGGTCGGCGGGCCAGACATCCTCGACCTTGAAGCGCTTGGAAAACTCCATCAGCTGCCACAGGTCGGAGCGCGCCTCGCCCGGCGCATCGACCAGCTGGTGCCAGAACTGCGTGCGGCGCTCGGCATTGCCGTAGGCGCCTTCCTTCTCGACCCACATCGCGCTCGGCAGGATCAGGTCCGCCGCCAGCGCGGTGACGGTGGGATAGGCGTCAGACACGACGATGAAGTTGGCGGGATTGCGGTAGCCCGGCAAGCCCTCTTCCATCAGGTTGGCCGCCGCCTGCATGTTGTTGTTGACCTGCACCCAGTACGCATTGAGCTTGCCGTCCTTGAGCATGCGGTTCTGCAGCACGGCGTGATAGCCCGGCTTGTCGGGAATGGTGCCCGGTGGCAGCTTCCAGATGCGCTCGGCTTCTTCGCGGTGCTTGGGATTGGTCACCACCATGTCCGCCGGCAGCCGGTGCGAGAACGTGCCCACCTCGCGCGCGGTGCCGCACGCCGAGGGCTGCCCGGTCAGCGAGAACGGGCTGTTGCCCGGCGTGGCGATCTTGCCGGTCAGCAGGTGCAGGTTGTAGACCATGTTGTTGGCCCAGCTGCCGCGCGTATGCTGGTTGAAGCCCATGGTCCACAGCGACATCACCTTGATGTTCGTGTCGGCGTAGAGCTCGGCCAGCTGGTCGAGCTTGTCCTTGGGCACGCCCGACAGCTTGCTGACGGTATCGGCGTCGTACTTGGCCACGAAACGCGCGAAGTCGTCGAACGTGATCGGGCGCGAGGCGCCGGGATCGGCGGCGTTCTTGGCCGCCTTCTGCAGCGGATGGTCGGGACGCAACCCATAGCCGATGTTGGTCACGCCTTCCTTGAACACCGTGTGCTTGTTGACGAAGTCCTTGTTGACCTTGTTGTTCTTGATGATGTAGTGGGCGATGTAGTTCATCATCGCCAGGTCGGTCTGCGGCTTGAAGATGACCGGGATGTCGGCCAGGTCGAAGGAGCGATGCGTGAAGGTCGACAGCACCGCCACGCGGGTCTTGGGATGGCTCAGGCGCCGGTCGGTGATGCGGGTCCACAGGATCGGATGCATCTCGGCCATGTTCGAGCCCCACAGCACGAAGGCATCGGCAGCTTCGAAATCGTCATAGCAGCCCATGGGCTCGTCCATGCCGAAGGTGCGCATGAAGCCCTGCACCGCGGACGCCATGCAGTGGCGTGCATTGGGATCGATATTGTTGGAGCGGAAGCCGGCCTTGTACAGCTTGGACGCGGCATAGCCTTCCCACACGGTCCACTGGCCCGAGCCGAACATGCCCACCGCGGTCGGGCCTTTCTCTTTCAGTACGCGCTTGAACTGGCGCTCCATCTCGTCGAAGGCGCGCTCCCAGGTGACCGGCGCGAATTCGCCGTTCTTGTCGTACTGGCCGTTCTTCATGCGCAGCAGCGGCTTGGTCAGCCGGTCCTGGCCGTACATGATCTTCGACAGGAAATAGCCCTTGACGCAGTTCAGCCCCTTGTTGACCTCGGCCTGCGGGTCGCCGTTCGTGGCAACCACCTTGTTGTCCCTGACCGCCACCGTGACCCCGCAGCCGGTGCCGCAGAAGCGGCACGGCGCCTTGGACCATTTCAGCTTTGTCACCTCGCTGTCCGTGACAAAGTTGGCGGCTCCGGCCGGCAGCGTGACGCCGGCCACCGACGCCGTTGCGGCGACGGCGGTCTGCTTGATGAAATCGCGGCGGGAGAGGGTCATATGCCTGCCTCCTCGTTCATTGCGGGGTTCACGGCCTCGTGCATGGCCTCGGCGTCTTCGTTGTGCTGGTAGACCAGAGCGGCCGACAGCACGCCGTCGAGCTGATGCAGCAAGGTCAGGTGCGCGGCGATGGCGCGCGAGGTGGGCGCTTCGATGGTGACGACCAGCTTGCCGCTGTCGCTGGCGGCATGGACCTCGGCGCCGGCCATCGCATCGATGGCCGCGCGCACCTGCGGCAGGCTGTCGGGAAGGGCATGGACCACGACGCCGGCAATATGCCACTCTGCGCTCGCCGGCAGCGGCTGGATGGGGATGGCACGTCTTGCAGCGGGCATGCGCAAGCTCCGGTTCGATGCCGTTTCAGTCTGTGCTGCAGCTTGTTTTTATCAATCCAATGCACCGGTGGCGGAGGGCCCCGCGGCACCGGCCTGCGCGGGCCCGCCTAGTGGGACGGTGGTCCGCTGATCAACTGGGTCATCCAGACAATGAACCCATAGCCCGCGACGATGATGACGGACAGCACCGGCACCATGACCGCGGTCAGGAAAAGGAAACTGCGCAGTTCTTCTTGCTTGCGTTGCGGATCGTGGGCTTCACCGGTATCCATCTCGTTGACGTCCTCGGCAAAAAAGGATCGGGCGCGGCGCGATGCGTTACACCATTAAAGGAAGCGCAAGCCAAGGTGTCAAGACGGCACTTGCCGGTGCCGGCGCACGCCGGCGCCAGATGCGGCATGGGCCGCAACGACCGCTGTGCGGTGACCCGATTGCGGTAGTGCGGGCCCGGCGCGGTGCTGGCCCGGATATGTCATCTAGTGATAGGTCACCACGACCAGGTAGGCGGGCGCCGCCGCGCGGCGGGCGGTGCGAACGGGTTCCACGTTCAGTCTCGCCGTGCCGATGCGCCTGGGCGCTGCCTGCCGCTGCGGGGTGACGGCGAATGGGGCCGAGAGAATCTGCCCGGATGGCTGCCGGCAGCTGGCCTGCACCATGCCGGCGGATGGCCGCAGGGCGCATGAGGGGTTCGTGATGGCCCCCAGGAAAGTAATCTTGCCGGATTGCGCCGCGGCGCTGCCGATCCAGGCGCTCACCAGCAGCGTGGCTGCGGCCAGCCGGCCGGCCATGGTGGTGGCCTTCCTGCTCCGTTCAAGCGACATGTCTGACCTCACGATTGTTGGTGCGGCGCCGGGGCGGGCCGCCTTTGTCATCGCGTTCCGTGCAGGCCCACCGATGCGCGTGTGGGCTGCATTCAGCATAGTCTCGGGGTCAGAGCATTGTCAGCATTTAAGACAGTTTGGTGAAGTTGCGGCGGATTCCCGGCGTTGGTGCATGGCTATGCCGCGCCGCGCAGGATCAGCCGCGAGCGGGCGAAGCCGGCATGGGTCCGCAGTGCCTGCATCAGCTGCTCGGACGGCGCGCGGTCCAGGTCAGTCACGACATAGCCGGTGTGGCCGCGCGTCTGCAGATGCTGGCCGGTAATGTTCACGCCTTCCTGCGCCAGCAGCGTGTTCAGCGCGGCCAGCGCGCCGGGCGCGTTGCCGTGCACGTTGAGCAGGCGCGCCGGTGCATGCAGCGGGCCGGGATCGACCTCGGGGAAATTGACCGCGCCGATGGTGCCGCCGGTGGCGAGGAAGTGCGCGAGCTTGGCCGCGACCTCGGTGCCGATGTTTTCCTGCGCCTCCTCGGTGCTGCCGCCGATGTGGGGGGTCAGCAGTACGTTGGGCAGGTTCTGCAGTTCGCTGGTGAAGGCGTCCTGGTTGGTTTTGGGCTCTTCCGGGAACACGTCGATGGCCGCGCCGCCCAGCCGCTTTTCGCGCAGCGCCGCGGCCAGCGCGGCGATGTCGACCACGCTGCCGCGCGAGGCATTGATCAGGATCGCGCCCGGCTTGCATGCGGCGAGGATGCTGGCATCGATCATGTTGCGCGTGCGCGGCGTGGCCGGGACGTGCAGGGTCACCACCTCGGCCTGCGACACCGCTTCTTCCAGCGAGCCGGCGGCACGGGCCGAACCGTGCGAGAGCCGTGCGAGCACATCGTAGTAGACCACGCGCATGCCCATCGATTCCGCCAGCACGCCGACCTGCGAGCCGATATTGCCGTAGCCGACGATGGCGATGGTCTTGCCGCGCGTCTCGAACGCGCCGGCGGCGCCCTTGGCCCATTTGCCGGCATGCGCCAGCGTGTTCTTCTCGGGGATCCGGCGCAGCAGCATTACCGCTTCGGCGACCACCAGCTCGGCCACCGAACGGGTGTTGGAAAAGGGGGCGTTGAAGACCGGGATGCCGGCGGCGGTGGCCGCGTCCAGGTCGACCTGCGAGGTGCCGATGCAGAAGCAGCCGATCGAGAGCAGTCCAGGCGCGCTGCGGATATCGTCCGCGCGCAAGTGGGTGGCCGAGCGGATGCCGACCACGTCATGGCTGGCCAGCACCTGGCGCAATTCGGCGCCGGCCAGCGCGCCGGTGCGGCGCTCGACCTGCAGGCCGGCTTCGGCCAGCCGGGCGTTGGCGCTCTGGTGGATATTCTCGAGCAGGATGGCTGTGGTCACGTTGGTTTTCCGCGTGGAGGGTGGGCGGGCATTGCCGCATCGCCTCCATTCTGCGCGCAAAACGGCGTGGGAGCCGGGGAGCCCCTGCTGCCGGCATTGGCACCGGCCGCGGCATCAGCGCGCGCGGCGCGCGTCGCCGCCGAGCGGATCGACGATGATCATGGTCTGGCGCAGCACGCCGGCGTTGTCGAAGTAGCAGCTGAAGTGCGCCGTCTGCAGGCCGTCCTTATACATGCGCCACGACCACGCTTCGCGCTGCATCAGCGGGTAGTACTGCACCGGCTCGCGCGGCAGGCCGAAATGCTGCTGCACGTCCTGCTTGGTCCAGACCCCGACCTGGGCGCGGTAGATTTCGGCCTCGGTCAGCATCTGGCGGTAGCGGGTCAGCCGGCCCGCGGCGTCGAAATCGGCGGCGTAGACCTCATGGCCGAAGGGTTGCCGCGACCATAGCCAGCGGGTGGTGCCGTCGGCCAGGCGGTGGGTCTCGGTGGGTGGTCCGAAAGTATGGCGCACCGCACTTTCGGGGCTGCCAATCATCTGCCTGCCGGTCTGTTCCGGCTGCAGCGTGGCGCAGGCGCCGAGCATGGCGGCGGCCAGGCAGAGGGAGCCGAGGGATCGGCCGGGCAGGGTCAGGGGGGGCATGGCGCGCTCCGGCGAACAGGATGTCCGCAGACGCCATTGTCGGGCCGCCAGCCGGCCTGGCGCAACCGGCGGCACGGTGGCGCAGGCCGCGCGCGGGCTTAGCAGCGGCCCTTCTTGGCCTGGCCCGGCGGGCAGAACGACTCGTTGCCGTACGGGTCGATGCGGCAGTTGCCTTTCTTGGCCTGCCCCGGCGGGCAGCCCTGCGGGCCGCTGCCGTAGGTGTCATAGGGGGCGACCACGCAGCCGCCGAGCAGTGCGCTGCACGCGACCAGAAGGGCCAGGGCAGATTTCATTGCATTCTCCTTGTTTTGGGGATTCCGTTTGCGACAGGAGAATAAAGGGTGGCGGCGCCGTTGTCTGTAAGGAATGGTGAAGGCGGCGGGGCCGCGCCCGGCCTCGCACAGGGCCGGTGGCGCCTGCGTCCCGCGGCTACATCCGGAACACCACGCCCAGCCAGAAGCTGCGGGGCGCGCCCGGCGCCACGAACAGCGCGCTGGCGGCATCCCCCGGGGCCACGTGCGGCCGCACCAGGCTGCCGCCGGGGAACACGTCGTTGGCGATCTGGCCGTAGGTCTCGTAGCGGCGGTCCAGCAGGTTTGCCACGCGCGCGTAGATCTCGAAGCGCTTGCTGACCTGGTACGCCGCGCGCAGGTTGATGGTGGCGTAGCCCGGCGTGCTCCAGTCGGCGGTCTTCGGCGCGGCGCCCGCTTGCGGGTCGCTGCGCAGGCCGTCCTCGTTGCCGCTGGAGACCGCCCCCGACACCGCCACCAGGTCGGCGCCCAGCACCAGGCCGGCCACGGGCTGCCAGTCTGCACCCAGTTTCAGCGTATGGCGGGGCAGCCCGGCCATGCGCATGCCCGGGCGGATGTCGATGGTGCGTTCGCCGGCGGCGAGCGCGCCGGCGGACTGGTAGGTGGCCTGCAGGTAGCTGTAGGCAAGCCGCAAGGTCACCGCGCCCAGGCGGTGGCGCGCGGTGAGATCGAGCCCCTGGTTGCGGGTGCGGTCGAAATTGGCGAAGTAGCCGAGCTGCGTGTTCGGTGCGCGCAGGAACAGGATGTCGTCGTGGTTGTCGATGCGATAGAGCGACGCCGTGACCTCGGTGTGCGGGCGCGGCTGCCAGCGCACGCCGGCCTCGTACGAATGCGACACTACCTGCTTCAGGTACGGATCGGCCTGCAGTCCCGCCGGCAACCGGCAGGGCCGTTCCGGGTCGGCGCAGCCCAGCTCGAGCACGGTCGGCACGCGGTTGTTCTGCGCATAGCCGCCGAACACCGTGACGCCGCTGCCCAGCTTCTGCGCCAGTCCCAGCGCCGGATTCAGGCGGCGGTAGGTAAAGCTTTCGCGCGGCTGTTCGCTGCCGTCGCTGTTGCGCAGCGTATTGCTGACGGTAACGTGGTTCCAGCGCGCCGATGCGGTCAGGAAGGTGCTGGGTGTCAGCGTCCACGTATCGGACAGGTACATCCCCAGTGTGCGGGCATTGCCGCTGACGCCGGAGAACAGGGCGTTGGCTTCGGCGGGATCGGCGACCACGCCGCGGTCGTCGGTGAAGCTGGCGGGCTGTGCGTATTGCGAATAGGTCAGGCGGCTGCGGTCCAGCGTCAGGCCGGCATTGAGCACGTGGCGCTCGGTCTCCCTGGCCAGGCTCAGCGCCATGCCGACGGTTTGCTGCCGCATATGGCTGGTGTTGAGCACCGCCGGGTGCAGCGCGGCGCCTTCCGCACGGGTCATGCCGCAGTCGCCGCCGCGCGGGCTGCCGTCGGCGTCGAAGCCGTCCTCGCAGTCTTCGGCATAGGCTTCATAGTCCGGGTTCACGTCGCCGTTGGCGGTGTCGCGGCGGCTGTTGCGCACATAGGCCAGGGCCGCGGCGCTGGTCTTGTCGTCGAACCAGTGACGGGCGTTGAGCGCGGCCTGGGTGACCTGGTTGCGGGTCTGGTCGGGATAGGTGTAGACCGCGCGCCGGTTGGACTGGTACAGCTCGGGCAGCGTGCCGCCGTCGGCGGCGCGATAGCTGGGCACCAGGCCGTTGCCGGTCAGTGTGCTGCGGCCATGCAGCACCGAGACGTCCCAGCTGCTGCTGGCGCCGGCGTAGCCCGCCTTGGCAAAGACATTGCCGAGCCGGCCCTCGGAATGGTCGCGCCAGCCGTGCTCCTGGAACAGCGTGCCGGCGGCGAACGCGTGCCAGCCGCCGTCGCTGCGCACGCCTCCGGACAGGTCGGCGCGCCTGCGGGCATGGCTGCCATAGGACAGGTCGGCGGTGAAGCCGGGCGAGTCCAGTCCCGAACGCGTGGTCATGGCGAGCGCGCCGCCGAGGGTGTTGAGGCCGTACGCGGGGTTGGCGCTGGACACCAGCGACGCGCTTGCCAGCGCCGCCTCCGGGATCATGTCCCAGCTCACCACGTCGCCGAAAGGCTCGTTGACGCGGATGCCATCCAGGTACACCGACAGCCCCTGCGGCACGCCGGGGATCGATGACGCGCGAAAGCCGCGGTAGGTGATGTCGGTCTGGAACGGGCTGCCCTGGATGTCGTTGACGTTGACGCCGGCGAGATGCCGGTTCAGGTAGTCGGCCAGGTTGCCGGCGCGCGCGCCGCCGAGCTCGCTGCCGCGCACGGTCTGCACGGTATAGGGCACCAGGTCGCTGGCCACGCCGATGCCGGGCAGCGGCGCCGCGGCCACCACCAGCACTTCGGGCAACAGCGTACTGTCCTGGTTTGGCGCAACAGTGTCCTGTTGCGCCACAGCGGCACGCTGGCACAGCAGCGTGACCAGCGCGGACAGCAGCGCGGCATGCGTGCTCGCGCGCCGCGGCGGGCGGGCCGCAACGGCGCGCGGCGATCGGGATGGCCGCTGGCCTGGCGGCGCAGGACGCGGGATGGCTGGCATGGCTTGTCTCCTCGGGATACGCGGCGCATGCCTGCATCGGGCTGCGCCTGTCGGCACCGCTTCAGCAGTTTTCGTACCGTGCCGCGTCCCGGTGGCTGGCGGGCGTGCAGGCGCCCGGCGCGAGGCCTGCGTGCTGTCACAAAACAGGACAGTGGGGCGTTGCCGCAAGCAGGGGCAGTGCTTCATCGCGGCACAGTGTTGCGCGGCGCATCGCAGCATGCGTCGCCGCGCGATGGCGGCAGGGAGCCGTGCAGCGCCGGCCCGGCAAGGTCCGCGGGGATGCGTCATGCCGTGCTGCATCGCACATGGTATCGGCCTTGCTCTGTCACACCGCATCCCAACCTGGTCCGGTGCTTGCCCATGTTCCGTTGCCTTGCCTGCCTGCTGTCGATATGCCTCGGCCTATTGCCCGCGGGCGGCGCGCGGGCCGACGGCGCGAGCGCCTATCCCTCGCGTCCGGTCACGCTGGTGGTGCCCTGGCCGGCGGGCGGCGCCACCGATATCTCGATGCGCATCCTGGCCGAGCTCGCCGGGCGCGAACTGGGGCAGCCGATCGTGGTGGAGAACCGGCCCGGCGCCGGCGGCACGCTGGTGGGAGGCCTGCTTGCCGCCGCGCGGCCGGACGGCTACACCATCGGCCAGCTGCCGCTGACGGTGTACCGGTTCCCGCACCAGCAGAAGACGGCCTGGCAGCCGCTGCGCGACATCCAGCCGGTGCTGATGATCTCGGGCTACACCTTCGGCATCGTGGTGCCGGCCGGCAGCCCGTGGCGCTCGCTGCGCGACCTGATTGCCTGGGGCCGGGCGCACCCGGGCCAGCTCACGGTGGGCTCCACCGGCATCGGCACCACTGCCCACCTGGCGATGGAGGATGTGCTGGGCCGCAGCGGCGTGCGCTACCTGCACGTGCCCTACCACGGCACTGCCGACCAGATGCTTGCGGTGGCCAACGGCTCGCTGATGGCGGGGGTCAATTCCACCGGCTTCGCACCGTTCGTCGAAAGCGGCAAGCTGCGCCTGCTGGCCGTGTTCAGCGCGCAGCGCTCGGCACGCTGGCCCGAGGTGCCGACCGTGGCCGAGCTGGGCTTTGCCGATGCGGTCCACAACGCTCCGTACGGCATCGGCGTGCCGCGCGGCACCGATGCCGCCATCGTCCGGCGCCTGCACGACGCGTTCCGCGCCGCCATGCAGCAGCCGCGCCATCTTGCCGAGCTGGCCCGCTACGACCAGGAGCTGACTTACCTGGGCACCGCGCAATATGAAGCCTTCCTGCGCCAGGCATGGGAGACCGAGCGCACCTTTGCCGCGCGTGCAGGCACGGCGCGGGCGAAGGAGCAGCTATGAGCGCGCAGCCGTCCCATGCCGCGCCTGCGCTTGGCTGCGATGCCGTGCGCAAGGCGTTCGGCGGCCGCGTCGCGCTGGACGGGGTCTCGCTGAGCGTGCGGCGCGGCGAGTTCGTGGCGCTGCTGGGGCCCAACGGCGCGGGCAAGACCACGCTGTTCCAGATCCTCAGCGGCCTGTTCGTTGCCGATGCCGGGCAGGTCACGGTGATGGGCTGCGACATGCGGCGCGACCCCGTGCGCGCGCTGGCGCAGCTGGGCATCGTGTTCCAGCAGCCCGCCATCGACCTGGACCTGCCGGTGCTGGCCAACCTGCGCTTTCATGCCGACCTGCACGGCTTGCCGCGGCGCGTGGCGGCGCAGCGGATCGCGGGCCTGCTGCAGGGGTTCGGCCTGGCCGCGCGCGCGCACGCGCCGGTACGCGAGCTGTCCGGTGGCAGCCGGCGCAAGGTCGAACTGGCGCGCGCGCTGCTGCACGAACCGGCCATGCTGCTGCTGGACGAGCCGACGGTGGGGCTGGACCCCGCCTCGCGCGTGCAGTTGCTGGGCGAGTGCCGGCGGCTGGCGCGGCACGCGCAGGCGGGCGTGCTGTGGGCCACCCACCTGGTGCAGGAAGTGGAGCAGGCCGACCGCGTGATCGTGCTGGACCGCGGCGCGGTGCGCTTCGACGGCACCCCGGCGGCGCTGCTGGGCGCCACCGCGGCCGCGACGCTGGAAGCCGCTTTCCTGGCCATGACGCCGTCGGTAGTCCGCACGGCACAACTGGAGGTCACCGCATGACACCGATGCCATCCCCCGCCTGGCTTGCGGGCGCCTGGCTGCTGGCCACCGCGTTGCTGGTTGCCGCCGGCCTGGCCGAGGGCGCTCAGGGCGCTCAGGGTGGTGCCGCGCGCGCCGCCACCGGGCAGGTCTTTGTCTCCAGCGAAAAGGACGACGCGCTGACCGCCTACGATGCCGGCAGCGGACAGCAACTGGCGGCATGGCGTCAGTGCCGGCGGCCGCGCCATCTGCAGCTGTCGCCGGACCGTGCGCGGCTGTACGTGGCCTGCAGCGACGACCACCGCGTCGACGTGGTCGACGTCGGCACCCGCAAGACCGTGACGTCGCTGCCGGTCGGCGACGACCCGGAACTGTTCGACCTGAGCCAGGACGGCCGCACGCTCTACGTGTCGAACGAAGACGACGCGCTGCTGTCGGCCTACGACACCGGCTCCGGCAAGCGCGTGTTCGCGGTCGGGGTGGGCGCGGAGCCGGAAGGCGTCAGGGTCAGCGCCGACGGACGGCAGGTGTACGTGGCCTCCGAGGTCGCCAACCTGGTCCATGTGGTCGACGTGGCCGCGCGCAAGGTGGTGCGCAATATCCGGGTCGGCAACCGGCCGCGCCGGCTGCTGCTGGTGCGCGGCGGCAAGGAGCTGTGGGTGTCGAACGAGATGTCGGCCAGCGTCAGCGTGATCCGCACCGATACGCTGGAGGTGGTCCAGACCATTGCCTTCGCGCCGCGCGGCATGCGTGCCGAAGACGTGACCCCGGTCGGGATGGCGGCGCGCAGCGACGGCACCCACGCCTATATCGGGCTGGGCCGCGCCAACCATGTCGCGGTGGTGGAGGTGGCGTCGCGCCGCGTGCAGGATTACGTGCTGGTGGGACGGCGCGCCTGGGGGCTGGCGCTGAGCCGCGACAACGCGCGGCTCTACGTTGCCAACGGGCTGTCCGACGATGTCAGCGTGGTCGACACCGCCAGCCGCAAGGCGGTGGCCACGCTCAAGGCGGGCCGCGTGCCGCATTCGGTGGCGATCGATGACTGAGCGCGCGCTGGCGGTGCTGGCCTTTACGCTTGCGGCGGTGCTGGCGTCGCCACTGCATGCCGCGGAGGTGCGCGTGGCGGTAGTGTCGCTGGCCGACGATGCCCGCCACGCGCCGCGGCGGCTGGCGCAGCGCTACCCCGACCAGCCGCAGGGCAGCGCGCTCGACGCCGCCCGGGTGGCGGCGGCGGAAGCGCGCTTTGCGCTGGAGGCCGCGGGCCAGTCGCTTCGGGTCGAGGCGCAGCAGGCCCGCACCGAAGCCGAGGTGGCCACGCTGGTTGCGGCGCTGGCGCGCCAGGGCACGCGTTTTATCCTGCTGGACCTGCCGCCGGCTTCGGTCAGGGCCGCGGCGGGCGCCGTCAGGCCCGGCGAGGCGCTGCTGTTCAATGTCTCGGCCGACGACGATGCATTGCGCGGCGCCGGCTGCGCGCCGGTGTTGCTGCATACGCTGCCGAGCATGCGCATGCGCGCCGACGCGCTGATGCAGTACCTGGCCGCGCGCAAGTGGCGCCGCGCGCTGTTGCTGAGCGGCCCCACGGCGGCCGACGCCGCGCAGCGCGACGCGCTGGTGGGCGCGGCGCGGCGCTTCGGCATCGCCTGGAGCGCGCAGCGCGCGTTCCGGCTGTCCAACGATCCGCGCGAGCGCGACCAGGCCAATGTCAGGCTGCTGACCGGTGGCGCGGACTACGACGTGGTGGTGGTGGCCGACGCCGACGGCGAGTTCGCGCGCGGCCTGCCTTATGCCACGCAGCTGCCGCGCCCGGTGGTGGGCGCCAGCGGCCTCGGCGCGCAAGCCTGGCACTGGGCCTGGGAGCGCAACGGCGGGCCGCAGCTCAACCGGCGCTTCGCCCGCGCCGCGGGCCGGCCGATGACCGGCTACGACTGGGCCGCCTGGGTCGCGGTCAAGGCGATTGCCGAGAGCGTGGTGCGGCAGCCCGCGGGCTTTGCCGCGCAGGCGCAGGCACTGGCCGCGGGGCAGGTGGTGGTGGACGGCTTCAAGGGCCCGCCGCTGTCGTTCCGGCGCTGGGACCGCCAGCTGCGCCAGCCGCTGATGCTGGCGCACCCCGACGGCGTAATCGGCACCGCGCCGGTCGAAGGCGTGCTGCATCCGAAGAACAACCTCGACACGCTGGGCGCCGACGAAGCCGACACCGCGTGCCGCGCCCCGACCTGACACCATGACCCTGCCCGCCACCATGCCTTCGTCGATGCGCCATCGCTGGCGTGCGCTGCGCGCGGTCTGCGGCCGCGAGCTGCGCAAGTACGTGCGCCAGCCCGGGCGGCTGCTGTCGTCGCTGGTGCGCCCGCTGCTGTGGCTGCTGGTGTTCGCCGCCGGCTTCCAGAACGCGCTGGGCGTTGCCATCGCGCCGCCGTATGACAGCTATATCGAATACCAGGTCTATGTCGCGCCCGGGCTGCTGGGCATGATCGCGCTGTTCAACGGCATGCAGTCGTCGCTGGCCATGGTGTACGACCGCGAGATGGGTGTGATGCGGCTGCTGCTGACCGCGCCGCTGCCACGCGGCTGGCTGCTGGGCTGCAAGCTGGCGGCGGGCACGCTGCTGTCGCTGCTGCAGATGGCGGCCTTCCTGCTGGTGGCGGCGGGGTTCGGCATCCGATTTGCGCCGCTGCACCTGCTGGCGGGCTTGGGCGCGATGACGCTGGCCGCGCTGATGCTGGGCGCGCTCGGCCTGCTGCTGTCGGTCCACGTGCGCCAGCTGGAGAACTTTGCCGGGACCATGAACTTCGTGATCTTCCCGATGTTTTTCATCAGCTCGGCGCTGTATCCGCTGTGGCGCCTGCAGGAGTCGGGCGCCGACGCGGTGTACCAGCTGGCGCGCCTGAACCCGTTCACGCATGCGGTGGAGGCGATCCGCTTCGCGCTGTACGGGCAGCTGGCGCCCCAAAGCCTGGCCATCGTCGCGGGCGGCGCAGTGGTTTTCTTCGCGCTGGCGCTGCGCGGCTATGACCCGCAGCGCGGCATGGCGCGCCGCGGGCCGCCGGCATGATGCGCCGCCGGCAAGGCATGGTGCTGCTGGTGCTGGCCTGGCTGCGGCTGGCCAACACCAGCGCATTCGCAGACACCGGCACCGGTGCGGTCATGGCGCACAGCGATCCCATGCAGTCGCCGCAATGGGCCTGGATCCACAAGGAACTGCTGCAGCAGGGGCCGGTGGTGTTCGACAGCCGCGTGCGCGTCACCGGGCCCGCTTTCGCGGAAGACCCCATGCGCGTGCCGATTGCCTTCGACGCGTCGGCGCTGGGCGAAGTCGAGCGCATCGTGGTGGCGGTGGACCGCAACCCGATCCGCCCGGTGCTGGCGTTCGAGCCGCTGCGGGTGCGGCCGTCGCTGTCGTTCCGCTTCAAGCTCGAGCAGGCCTCGCCGGTGCGGGTGGCGGCACGCACGCGCGATGGTACCTGGCATGTCGGCAGCGCATGGGTCGACGCCGGCGGTGGTGGCTGCACCGTGCCCGGCGCGACCCGCCGCGACGGCAGCTGGAGCCGCACGCTCAACCGGGTCGAGGCGCGCGTATTCCCGGGACTTGGCGAGGGCGGCGCACGCGTGCGGCTGCGCGTGATGCACCCGATGGACACCGGCCTGGTCGCCGGCATCCCGGCGTTCCATATCGAAACGCTGGTGCTGGCCGACGCGTCCAGGCAGCCCCTGTTGCGCCTGGCCCTGCACGAGCCCGTGGCCGAGAACCCGATCTTCTCGTTCGACCTGCGCGAGGCCGTGGTGCCGGGCATGACCGTGTCCGGCCACGACAACAATGGCAACCACATCGCGGCGCGGGTGTCGCCATGAGGCGCGTATTGCCGTCGCTGCTGCTGTGGCTGGCCACTGCCGCGGTCTGCGCGGCACCCGCGCAGCCACCCGACTACCGGCTGGCCCCACGCGAGATCGCCGCCGGCGTGTGGCTGCTGGAAGGCGCCAACGCCGACTTCGCGCCGGAAAATGGCTGCAACATCATCAATACCGCGTTCCTCGACACCGGCGACGGCGTGGTGGTGATCAACACCGGTCCGTCGCGCGCGTACGGCGAGCAGCAGCGCCGTGCCATCGCGGCGCTGACCGGCGCGCCGGTACGGCTGGTGCTGAACCTGAACCAGCATCCCGATTATTTCTTCGGCAACCAGGCCTATGCCGACGTAGGCGGCAGCGCGCTGCCCGCCACCATCGCGGGCGCGCAGCGCGAAGGCGCGGCCTATGCCGACAACCTCTACCGATTGTGCGGCGACTGGATGCGCGGCACCGAGCCCGCGCCGCCGGCGCATGCGCTGGAGGCCGGGCCACGCACGATCGGCCGCCGCACGCTGGAGCTGATCCGCCTGCAAGGCCACACCGACGCGGACCTGGTGCTGCTGGACCGGGATGCCGGCATCGTCTTTGCCGGCGGGCTGGTGTTCCGTGAGCGCATTCCGACCACGCCGCACGCGCACATCGGCCGCTGGCTGGACAGCCTCGCGCGGCTGCAGGCGCTGATGGAGCAGAGCGGGGCGCGCCTGCTGGTGCCCAGCCACGGGCCCGCGCTGGGCGGCACGGAAGCCATCGCGCAGACGCGCGCCTACCTGCAATGGCTGGATGGGCGGCTGCGCCAGGCCGCGGCGCAGGGACGCGACCTGGCCGAGGTCATGGCCATGCCGGTGCCCGAGCCTTTTGCGCGCTGGGGCGCGATGCCCGCCGAGTATCTGCGCAACGTGATCCATCTCTACCCGGCGCACGAGGAAGCCGCGCTGGGCCAGTGAAGGCATCTGGCCTGGCTGTTCAATTCTGGCGCAGCTGCAACGCAGTGTTGCACGCTGACGCGGGCCGCGGCCATGCGGCTGGCCCGCCGGGCGCGCGATCTGGGCGCCGGCCCACTGGCATGGGATTTGCCATTTGCGTGCTGGTGTGTGGCGCAGTGGCGCACCAGCGAAACCCAAAACAATGAGAGGAGATGGCAATGAGGACCTTACGAGTAGGGCTGGCAATCGCGGCAACCTCGGCGGCAATCGCGGCCGCCGCGGCGAGCGTTGCCGCGCAGGCGGCGGTGAGCGACGCCATGATCGAGAACGACGCCAAGTCCCCCGGCGACGTGCTGTCGTGGGGCATGGGCCCGCAGGGCCAGCGCTATTCGACGCTGGCGCGCATCAATACGAAGAACGTGGACCGGCTGGTGCCGGCGTGGTCGTTCTCGTTCGGTGGCGAGAAGCAGCGCGGGCAGGAATCGCAGCCGCTGATCCACGACGGCAAGATGTTCGTCACGGCCTCGTATTCGCGCATCTATGCGCTCGACGCGAAGACCGGGCGCAAGCTGTGGAAGTACGAGCACCGCCTGCCTGAAGGCATCATGCCTTGCTGCGACGTGGTCAACCGGGGCGCGGCGCTGTACGACAACCTGGTGATCTTCGGCACGCTCGACGCCCAGTTGGTCGCGCTGGACCAGAACAGCGGCAAGGTGGTGTGGAAGGAGAAGCTGGAAGACTACGCGGCCGGCTATTCGTACACGGCCGCGCCGCTGGTGGCCAAGGGCCTGGTGCTGACCGGCATCTCGGGCGGCGAATTCGGGGTGGTCGGGCGCGTCGACGCACGCGACGCGAAGACCGGGCAGCTGGTGTGGTCGCGGCCGGTGGTCGAAGGCCATATGGGCTACAAGTACGACAAGGACGGCAACAAGACCGAGATCGGCATGACCGGCACCCAGAACGCCAGCTGGCCCGGCGAGACCTGGAAGACCGGCGGCGCGGCCACCTGGCTGGGCGGCACCTATGACCCGGCGACCGGCCTGGCCTACTTCGGCACCGGCAACCCGGGCCCGTGGAACAGCCACATCCGCAAGGGCGACAACCTCTACTCCGCCTCCACCGTCGCGCTCGACCCCGCCACCGGCAAGATCGTCTGGCACTACCAGAACACCCCGAACGACGGCTGGGACTTCGACGGCGTGAACGAGTTCGTCACCTTCGACCTGGACGGCAAGCGCGTGGGCGGCAAGGCCGACCGCAATGGCTTCTTCTACGTCAACGATGCCACCAGCGGCAAGCTGGTCAACGCCTTCCCCTTCGTGAAGAAGATCACCTGGGCCACCGGCATCGACCTGAAGAGCGGCCGCCCCAACTACGTCGCCGAGGGCCGCCCGGGTGACCCGGCCGCCGCCAACGGCGAGAAGAAAGGCAAGTCGGTGTTCGCGGCGCCGGGCTTCCTGGGCGGCAAGAACCAGCAGCCGATGGCCTACAGCCCGCAGACCGGCCTGTTCTACGTGCCCGCCAACGAGTGGGGCATGGACATCTGGAACGAGCCCATCAGCTACAAGAAGGGCGCCGCATTCCTGGGCGCGGGCTTCACCATCCAGCCGCTCAACGAGGACTACATTGGCTCGCTGCGCGCGATCAACCCCAAGACCGGCAAGATCGTCTGGGAGGTCAAGAACGGCGCGCCGCTGTGGGGCGGCGCCATGACCACCGCCGGCGGGCTGGTGTTCTGGGGCACGCCGGAAGGCTACCTGAAGGCCGCCGACGCGAAGACCGGCAAGGAGCTGTGGCAGTTCCAGACCGGCAGCGGCGTGGTCGCTCCGCCGGTCACGTGGGAAGAGAACGGCGAGCAGTTCGTCGCGGTGGTATCCGGCTGGGGCGGCGCGGTGCCGCTGTGGGGCGGCGAGGTAGCCAAGCGCGTGAATTTCCTGGAGCAGGGCGGCTCGGTGTGGGTGTTCAAGCTGCACAAGAGCTGAGGGAATCAACGGTGGCACGGGCCCCGCGCGGGCGCTAATGCCGTGCAGTCGAAGCATCAGTCACCACCGTCATTCCCGCGCAGGCGGTAATCCAGCGTCTTTCACGTCCCCTTCGGGAAAAATCACTGGGTTCCCGCCTTCGCGGGAACGACGGTCGTCGACTGAACGGCATTGCCACAGCATCGGATCGGGATACAGGTATGAAGAAAGAATGGATGGCGCTGGCGGCGGTTGGCGCGATGTTGCCGGGCGCGGCGCTGGCCGCCACGGCGGCGGAGATGCAGGCGCTGGCCGACAAGAGCGGCTGCTTTTCCTGCCATGGCATGCAGTCAAAGCTGGTGGGGCCCGGGTTTGCCGAGGTGGCGGCGCGGTACAAGGGCGATAGTCAGGCGGCCGCTTCGCTGGCGAAGAAGATTCGCGAGGGCGGCAAGGGGGCGTGGGGCAGGATTCCTATGCCGCCGCATGGAAATCTGGGAGAGGACGATGCGAGGAAGCTGGCGGAGTGGGTGCTTGGGGGCGGTTGAGCCAGGGCGGGGCGTGGGCTGCGGGCGCTGCGTCGGCCGCGGCCCCGTCGTGGACGGCCGGCGCAAGACCCGCTTGCGGCGGCGCCGGCGTGGGCGTTGATTCAGTGCTCGCCGTATCGGTCGGTTCTTGGTTTGTGATGCTTGGCGGGTGCTGCTGTTCGGCCGGCGCAAGACCCGCTTGCGGCGGCGCCGGCGCGGGCGTTGATTCAGCGCTCGCCGTATCCGTGGGTTCTTGGTTTGTCGTGCTTGGCGGGCGTGGGCTGTTTCGCCGGCGTAGCCGGCGACCTCCTTTCTGTCCGAGCGACAGAAAGGAGGCAAAGAGCGCGTCGCCTGGGCGGCTGGCCAAGGCGGCGTTGGTGGTTCGAACGGTGGTGACTTGCGGTGAGGCGGTTGGTGGTTCGACCCTGCTGACGCTACCTGGAGGTGCCTGGCGTTCGAGGTCGGATGGACGAACCCGACTTTAGGTCGGTGGCAGCCTGCTTATCACGTTATTGGTGGGACGCCTTCGGCTGCGCTGCGCGCGCGCTCTATCTTAGGTCTAATGCTCTGGCACGGAGTGCGTCGCTGCGCTCGCACGCGTTGTCGCGGGCGACCCGTCTGGCTTTTGTTGCCCGCATGTTTGCTCCCCTCTCCCGCTGGCGGGAGAGGGGCGGGGGAGAGGGCCGGAGCATCCACGAAGTCAACCGCATCTATCCGCGCGGCCCAACCTTATCCCCCGGAATTCCGCGATGAACCCAATCTCAACGAGTTGGCATCGCTGCGAAACACCATCGGATACTCGCGCGCTTGCGCCGCAGTTTGTGCCGCCGCCAACCGGCCCTCCAGCACGATCTCGCGCAGCCGCCCGTGCCCGGGTGCCTGCGCGCAGGCGGGGTCGGTCGCGGCGGCATCGCCGGTGACCAGGAAGGCCTGGCAGCGGCAGCCGCCTAGATCCGCTTCGCGGTGTTCGCAGGACCGGCACGGTTGCGGCATCCACTGCGTGCCGCGAAAGCGGCGGAAGGCGTCGCTGTGTTGCCAGATATCGCGCAGCGTTCCAGTCTTGACGTTGGGCAGCACCAGGTCCGGCAGCATGCGGGCCGCGTGGCACGGCAGCGCGGTGCCGTCCGGCGCCACGCCAAGGAACGTCGTGCCCCAGCCGTTCATGCATTTCTTGGGCCGTTCCTCGAAGTAGTCCGGCACCACGAACAGGAGCTGGCATTGCCGGCCGATGCGCGCGCGGTACTGCCGCACCACGGCCTCGGCCTCGATCAGCTGTTCGCGGGTCGGCATCAGCGCCAGCCGGTTTTCCCAGGCCCAGCCGTAATACTGCGTGTTGGCCAGCTCCAGGTATTCGGCGCCGAGCTGCAAGGCCAGCTCGATGATGGTGCCGACGTGCGGCAAGTTGTGCCGGTGCAGCACGCAGTTCATCACCATCGGATAGCCGTGCGCCTTGATCAGCCTGGCAACGCGCTGCTTCAGCTCGAACGTGCGCGTGCTCGACAGGAAGTCATTGAGCTCGCGCGTGGAGTCCTGGAACGACAGCTGGATATGGTCCAGGCCCGCCTCGCGCAGCGCCGCCAGGCGGGCATCGGTCAGGCCCACGCCGGAGGTGATCAGGTTGGTGTAGAAGCCGAGGCCGCGCGCATGGCGCACCAGCGTCTCGAGGTCCTTGCGCAGCAGCGGCTCGCCGCCGGACAGGCCCAGCTGCACCGCGCCCAGCGCGCGTGCCTGGGTAAACACGTCGCACCACTGCGCGGTATCCAATTCCTCGGCATGGCGGGCATAGTCGACCGGATTGGAGCAGAACGCGCAGTGCAGCGGGCAGCGGTAGGTCAGCTCCGCCAGCAGCCACAGCGGCGGGCCGGGCGGCGCCGGCTCAGACCAGCCAGCCGCGTTCGGTGGCATGTTTGACAAAGGCGTGGACCTCCGGCGCGATGCCCTGCACGCCAAAGGCTGCCTGCAGGTCGTCGATCAGCATGTCGAGGGTATGGTTGCCGTCGCAGCGCTGCAGGATCGCGGCGGCGCTGTCGTTGAGGGTGACCATCCCTTCCGGATACAGCAGCACCCAGCTTTGCTGCGAGTCTTCCCACTGCAGGCGGAAGGTGCGGTGCAGGGTGGGCGTGGCGAGGTCTTGCGTGCCGGCGGTCATGGGTTGGCCTGCTGGATGGCATCGAGCATCGACCACAGCACGTCGAGCTTGAATTGCAGGATGTCGAGGGCGCGCTGCTGTTGCGCGGCGCTGCGGAAGTAGTCCAGCGTCACGCGCAAGCCGTGGTCGACGTCGCGCCGCGCCAGCGGGATGCGCGAGCGGAAGTAGTCCAGCCCCCCGGCCTCGATCCACGGATAGTGCGAGGGCCAGCCGGCCAGCCGCTCCTGGTGGATCTTGGGCGCGAACATCTCCGTCAGCGACGAGCACACCGCCTCCTGCCAAGGCGCGCGGCGCGCGAAGTTGACATAGGCATCGACGGCGAAGCGCACGCCGGGCAGCACCTGCTGGTGGCTCAGCAGCGCGTCGCGCTCCAGGCCGACAGCCTCGCCCAGCCGCAGCCAGGCCTCGATGCCGCCGGGCTGGGTGTCAGTGCCGTCGTGGTCGAGGATGCGCACCACCCATTCGCGGCGCGTGGCGCGGTCGGGGCAGTTGGACAGGATCGCGGCGTCCTTCAGCGGGATGCTGGCCTGGTAGTAGAAGCGGTTGGCCACCCAGGTGCGGATCTGCGCGGGCGTGCATTGGCCTGCCGCCATGCGCTGGTTGAACGGGTGGTGGATGTGGTAGCCGCTTTCGCGGGCGCGCAGGCGCGCCTCGAATTCGGCCGGAGTCCAGGCAACGGTGGCAGTCATAGCGCGATTTCCATGCCGTCGTAAGCCAGCTCGATGCCGTGCCGGGCCAGCTCGGCACGCTCGGGCGAGTCTTCCGCCAGCACCGGATTGGTGTTGTTGATATGGATGAGGATCTTGCGGCGGGCGGGCAGGCGGTCCAGCACCTCGATCATCCCGCCCGGCCCGGACAGGGCCAGGTGGCCCATGTCGGCGGCGCTGCGCGTGGAGAAGCCCAGCGCCTGCATTTCGTCGTCGCGCCAGAAAGTGCCGTCGACCAGCACCACGTCGGCGCGGCGCAGCTGCGCGAACACGTGGTCGTCGACCTGGCCCAGCCCTGGCGCATAGAAGGCGCTGCGTCCGCTGTGGCGGTCTTCGATGCGCAGGCCGATGTTGTCGCCGGGTTGCGGCGCGTGGCGCCTGGGCGAGTAGGGCGGCGCCTTGCTTTGCAGCGGGACCGCGGTAAGCGCCACGCCATCGAGCGGCGGCACCGAGAACGCCATGCCGTCGCAGGGCAGCGCGTGGCACTGCAGCCCGCAATAGTGCGACAGGATGCGCGTCAGCGGAAACGCCCCTGCCAGGTCTTCGAGCACGCTGGCGGTGGCATAGAGCGGCAGCGCCCGGCGGTGCTCGCGCAGCATCAGCAGGCCGGTGACGTGGTCGATCTGCGCGTCCATCAGCAGCACCGCGGCAATCGCGGTGTCGCGCGCGGCGCGGGCGGGTTGCAGCGCGGGGGTCTGGCGCAGCTGCTGCAGGATGTCGGGCGAGGCGTTGACCAGGATCGCTTCCGGGCCGTCGCCGCACACCGCGATCGACGATTGCGTGCGCGGCGTGGCGCGCACGGTGCCGCGGCGCACGCCGTCGCAGTTGCGGCAATTGCAGTTCCACTGCGGGAAGCCGCCGCCGGCGGCCGATCCCAGTACCCGGATGGTGGTCATGGCGCGAGCGCTCGAGGGTGGGCCATGGCGTTGCCGCGCAGGCGCCATGCCGGCAACCGCCGGCGGCGCCCGTCTGCGAAACGCGGCGGCGGATCAGCGGTTGGCGATATACATCGTGATTTCAAAGCCGAGCCGCAGCTCGGTATAGGCGGGCGTGGTCCACGTCATGTCTGTCTCCTTGGGTGGCATGGTTAGTGATTAGCGTCGCGGCATGGCAGCGTGGCTGCCGCAAGGCCCTGAAAGGCAACAACCATGCCCGACCCGATCATGGACAGCACCGTCTTCCACCTGCGCACGCCGGACGCCCAGCGCCTGCACGTGCGGCTGAGCGGTCCGCCGCAGGGCGAGCCCTGGCTGGTCCTTCACGGCGGACCGGGCAGCGGCTGCGCGGCATCGATGGCGGCATGGTTCGATCTGCAACGGCACCGCGTGGTGATGCCCGACCAGCGCGGCGCCGGCCGCTCGACGCCGGTAGGCGGCCTGCGGCGCAACAACGTCGGTGCGCTGCTGGCCGACCTGGAACAGCTGCGCACGGCGCTGGGCGTGGCGCGCTGGGGCGTTGTCGGCGGATCGTGGGGCGCGGCGCTGGCGCTGGCCTACGCCGCGCGCTATCCGCATGCGGTGGCCGCGCTGGTGTTGCGCGGCGCCTTCCTGACCGGGCGCGACGACGTGCTGGGCTTGTTTGCGCCGCGCGCCGGCGCAGGCCTGCTGCGCCGCGTCGCGCCGGCCGGCGAGCGGCTGCCCGACGCGCGCGCCCGGCTGCTGACGGTGTCCCGACTGTTGCAAAGTGGGACGGCTGTTCAAAAACGGGACACCGCGGCGGCGTGGCGCCGGCTCGAGCTGGAGCGGCTCGGCCTGCGCGACGTTGCACAGGGAATCCGGCAGTCCGCGCGCGAGCGGCTGGCCGCGGTACGCAAATACCGCATCCAGGCGCATTACCTGCGCAACCGCGCCCGGCTGGGCAAGCCGGCGTTGCTGCGCGCGGCGCGGGACATCGCCGCGCATGGCCTGCCGGTGACGCTGCTGCATGGCCGCGCCGACGCGGTGTGCCGGCCCGCCAATGCCCTGCGGTTGCGGCAGGCCATGCCGGTCGCGCGGCTGACATGGGTCGACGGCGGGCACCTGCCGGACGGCGCCTTGCGCGACGCGCTCGCCGGCGCGATCCGCGCCAGCGCCTGGCGGCGCTGATGGCAACGCGTCGCGCCTTTCTCGGCACCACGCTGGCACTGGCGCTCGACGCCTGGCGGCCCGCCACGGCGGCCGGCACGCGGGTTGTGCTGGACCGGCTGCAGCCCGGCATCTACGTCGCCCGCGCCGCCAATGCCGAAGCCACGCGCGCCAACGCCGGCGCGGTGGTGCCCAGCCTGGTCCATGTCACGCGCGCGGGCGTGCTGGTGGTCGATCCCGGGCCGCAGGCGGCGTGGGGCGGCGCGCTGCTCGGCGCGATCCGGGCGCTGACGACGCAGCCGGTGCGCTGGGTGGTCAACACCCATGCCCATCCGGAGCACGTGCTGGCCAACACGGCCTTCGCCGGGCTGCGGCCGCGGCCGCAGTTCCTGGCGTCGGCCGCCACTGCCGCGTTGATGCGGCAACGATGCGAGGCCTGCCTGGCCAGCCTGAGCGCGCAGCTCGGGCCCGCGGCCGTGCGCGGTACCGCGATCGTGCTGCCGGAGCCGGCGCTGCAGGACGGCGCGTGGCTGCACACGGGCGACACGGCGTGGCGGGTGCAGGTGCATGCGCCCGCCCACAGCGCCTCGGACACCGTGCTGTACGCGCCGCAGCGGCGCCTGCTGTGCGCCGGCGGACTGGCGTACCGCGAACGCGTGCCGGAGATGCAGGAAGCGTCGCTGCAGGGCTGGCGCCAGGCGCTGCGGCAGTTGACCACGCTGCCGGCGGACACCGTCGTCGCCACCGCGACGGGCACGCCCGCGCAGACGCTGGTGCCGACGCTGGCGTACCTCGATGCGCTTGCGAACGGCATCGGCGCGGCGCTGGCGGCCGGTCATGATGCAAACCAGGCGGCCGATGCCGTGGCGGCCGGGCCGTTCCGCCACTGGCGCCATTTCCCGACGCGCCATCCGCTCAACCTCCAGCGCGCCTGGCGCCAGCTGGAGGACGCGTGGATGCAGGGCGAGCCGCCGGCCTGAAGCCGGCATGCGCGTCCAGGGTCTTCAGCCGGCCTGCTGCGGCAGCCCGCGTGCCTCTTCCATCTTGCGATAGACCGTGTTGCGCGAGATCCCCAGCGCCTTGGCCGCGGCCGAGATATTGCCGTTGTGGGCCCTGACCGTGGCCACGATCGCCATCGCCTCGACCTCGGCCAGGCGCGTGGGCTGCCTGCTCGCGGGCATCGCGGCGGCCAGCGCGGCGGGCGCGGACGCCACGGCGGCGGGCGGCTCGCGCAGGTCGTCAAGGAAGTCGTCGGGCAGGTGGTCCTCGGTGATCTCGGCTTCGCCTTCGGCCATCAGCCGCGCGGTGCGCAGCAGGTTGGCCAGCTGCCGGATATTGCCCGGCCAGTGGTAGCGGCGGAACATCGCCATCACTGTGTCGCTGATGCGCGGCGGCGCGCCGGCGGCCTCGGCTGCGCTCCCGCCATGGTCCTGGCGCAGCAGCTTGCCGGCCACCACGTCGAGGTCGCTGCGCTCGCGCAGCGCCGGCAGCCGCACCACCAGGCCGTTGAGGCGGTAATACAGGTCTTCGCGGAACTGGCCGCTGGCGACCAGGTCGCGCAGGTTGCGGTTGGTGGCGCACACCACCGAGACGTCGATGTGGATCACCTTGCTGCTGCCCAGCGGCGATACCGCGCGCTCCTGCAGCGCGCGCAGCAGGCGGCCCTGCAAGTGCAGCGGCATGTCGCCGATCTCGTCGAGAAACAGCGTGCCGCCGTTGGCCAGCAGCATCTTGCCGATGCCGCCCTTCTTGCGGGCGCCGGTGAAGGCGCCTTCCTCGTAGCCGAACAGCTCCGATTCGATCAGGTTCTCCGGGATCGAGGCGCAGTTCACCGCAATGAAGGGGCCGGCGCGGCGCGCGCTGTCGGCGTGGATGGCCCGCGCCAACAGCTCCTTGCCGGTGCCGGTTTCGCCCAGCACCATCACCGGGATGTCCTTGCCGATCACCTTGCGCAGCTTGCCGATCACGGTGCGGATCTGCGCGTCGCCCGTGTCCAGCTCATCCAGCCCAGGCGAAGGCGCCGGGCCCGCCGCCAGGCTGCGCGGCATGGCGGTGGCGCCGCTCGTGCCCGCCTGGCGCGCCTCGGCGGCGCCCATCACGGTTGCGGCAGGGGACTTCCATTCCACGCGCGCGCTGACCTTGACGCCGCTGGGCAGGTGCAGCTGCACGATGCCCGCATGGGCCGCGCGTGCCGCGTCGAACAGCTGCGACATCGACAACCCGAACAGCGAAGAGAAGGTGTGCGCCTGCAGCGCGCCGTTGGACAGGCCCAGCTGGAACTGCCCGCTGCGGTTGGCCGACAGGAAGCGGCCGGCGGGCGTGAACGAGACGATGCCCTCCACCAGCGTGCCCAGGAACTCGGCGCGCGAATGGAAGCGGATGCACACCATGTCGCGGAAGGCGTTGCCGAACAGCTGGTTCTCGATCATCTGCGCCGACATCCGCACCAGCGCCATGGTGTGCTTGTGGAAGCCGCGCTGGTCGCCGGTTACGTCCAGCGCCCCAACGGTCTTGCCGTAAGGGTCCAGGATCGGCATGCAAGAGCAGGTCAGGAACTGGTTGGCCTCCAGGTAATGGTCGGCGCCGTGGACCAGCGTGGCGCGGTTCTCGGCCAGCGCCGTGCCGATGGCGTTGGTGCCGCGGCGCGCCTCCGACCACTCCGAGCCGGGGCGCAGCGAGATCTTGTCGGCGCGGGCAAGGAAGTCGTCGTCGCCCATGGCGTGCAGGATCAGGCCATCGGCGTCGGTCAGGATGATCATGCTCTGGGTGTCGACGATCTGGTCGTGGAGCGTCTCCATCACCGGCAGGGCATAGGTGAACAGCGACTGGCTGCGTTCGATCCGGGTCTTCAGCTCGCTTTGCAGCACCGGACAGAAATCGGGCGACTCATAGGGGCGCAGGCCATAAGACTCCGAGCGCTGGTGGGCCTGGGCGATCAGCTCGGCACGGTCGTGCTGCCCGGCATCGACGTGGGCGTCCGCTTGCGGACGGGCCGGCTCCGGCTGGATGGTCATGTCTCGGTCTCCTGTGGAAAATCCGCCCGCGATCTTTGCGCGGGTCGCCGCCGTCCGCGCCAGGCGCGCTCGGCAGTGTTGCGTGGTGAAGCAAAACACTTGCCAGGGTGTGGCATTCCGGGACACCGCCGCCGCGCCGCAGCGATGCGGTGGCCGTTTTGGCCCGGCAAACGCTGCCTTTGCACCGCGCCGCCGCGTTGGTATGGCTCTTGCGGAAACAGGGCAAACCAAAGCAGCACACAAAGCCAGCCCCATCACTGTAGGAGACATCCATGAAAACGCAGCGCCGCCTGCTCGCCTTGCTCTCGCTTTGCGCGTCCCTGACCGCTTTTTCCGCCGGCCCGGTGCTGGCCCACGGCGATGTCACGCCCCAGGCCGTCGACACCAAAGCGTTACCACAGCTGGGCGACGAATGGCGTCCGGACAATCCCTACCGCACAGGCGATGCGCACAAAGAGGCGCTGCGCATCGGCTCGTCGGCGTACAACCAGAACTGCGCGCGCTGCCACGGTCTGGAAGCCGTGTCGGGCGGCATTGCTCCCGACCTGCGCAAGCTGGACGGCGACTGCGTCGCGCTGGCTGACGCCAAAAAGAAGCAGGCCTGCCAGAGCGAGATCTCGCAGTTCTATGCCACCACCGTGCGCAAGGGCCGCACCCGCGACGGCCGTGTCTACATGCCGCCGTTCGACGGCGTGCTCAGCCAGGAGGCGGTCTGGGCCATCAAGACGTACCTGGAATCGCGCCACGAGTAAGGTCCGTCGTGACCCTATGCAAGCCGCCGGTTCCTTCGTCCAATTGGAGAAAGCCCATGACTGCCAGCCCTGTCCGCGGCCCACGGCTTACCGTTTCCATCCTGCCCGCGCTGCCGGCGCGGGTGCTGCGCTGGCTCGGCCGCGTCCTGCTGGCTGGCGCCGCCTTGCTCAGCATGGCGCCGGCGCATGCCGACCTGGCCCGGATCCGCCAGGCCGGCACGCTGAAGGTGGCAGTGTACAAGGGCCTGCCGCCGTTTTCGGCGCTGGCCGGGAGCCAGTACGCCGGCATCGATGTGGCACTGGCGCAGGCGCTGGGCAAGGCGCTGGGCCTGTCCGTGGCGCTGATGCCGTTCGATGCCGACGAGAACATGGCCGACGACCTGCGCGCCATGGTCTGGCGTGGCCATTACCTGGGCTACGGCCCGGCCGACGTGATGCTGCACGTGCCGGTGGATCGGGCCTTCATGCAAGCCAACGACAAGGCGCTGATCATCGCCCCTTACTATCGCGAGACCTTCGTGCTGGTGCGGGACCGCGAGCGGGTACCGGACGTGCGCGGCCTGGAAGACCTGGCCGGCCAGCCGACCGGCGCGGCCGCGGGCTCGGCCGGCGCCAATGCGCTGTTGTCCGGGGGCGGCGGCGTGCTGCGCGACCGGGTCCGGATTTACCCCGAGGCCGGCCTGGCGCTGCACGCGCTGTTCTCGGGCGAGATCGCCGCGGCGCTGGTGACGCGCGCGCAGTATGAAAGCGCCCTCAAGGCGGGCGGCCACGCCGCCAGCCGCTATGCCGCCAGCGATATCAGCGCGCCGCTGCTGCCGCCGCGCGGCTGGGCCGTCGGCATGGCGGTCAAGGCCGGCGAACGCGAACTGGCCGAGGCGCTGCAGTCAGCGCTGGACACGCTGCGCGGCAATGGCGAGCTGGCGCGCATTTTCGGCGGCTACGGAGTGTCGATGCAGGCGCCGTGAGGCGGACAATGACGATCAGTCAAGCCATCAATCACTACGGTCCTTCCCGCGAAGGCGGGAATCCGGCGTCTTTTGCGCCCCCTTCGGGGATAAAGTCACTGGGTTCCCGCCTTCGCGGGAACGACGGTCGCTTACGGCATGATCCGTGAGGCGGGGCGTTGTAAAGAATGCATGCGATCCGGCATCCCCGGGTCGTGCAACTGGCACACCTGCGGCAGCCCGATGCCGCGCCGGTTTGCGCCCAGATGGCCTGTGGCGCCCCGCCTGCCGTTCGCGCAGCACATCGCCGCAGCACATGGCGCGGGCAGGAACGGGAATTGCGGGGGCAGGGCAGTATCGTGACTGGGGATCGTGCGATGCCTTCCATTTCGTCGGTTCTGCTGTCCTCGCCCCGCGCGCTCTACGGGCTGCTGCGGGATACCGTCAACGCCTGGGTGGATGACTACGCGCCCAGCATGGGCGCGGCGCTGGCCTACTACACGGTGTTCTCGATCGCGCCGCTGCTGCTGATCGTGATCTCGGTGGCCGGCGTGGTGTTCGGGCACGATGCCGCGCGGGGCGAAGTGGTGGCGCAGCTGCAAGGGCTGCTCGGCCCGGAAGGTGCCAAGACCATCGAAGCCATGCTGCTGGCGGTCAGCAAGCCCGCTGCCAGCGCGCTGACGGCGGTCGTCGGCGTGGTGGTGCTGCTGGTCGGCGCCACCACGGTGTTTGCCGAACTGCAGTCCGCGCTGGACCGCATCTGGGAAGTGCCCGAGCGGCGCAAGACCTCTGGCATCTTCGCGCTGCTGCGCGCGCGGCTGCTGTCGTTCGGCATGATCCTGGGCATCGGCTTCCTGCTGGTGGTGTCGCTGCTGCTGAGCGCGGCCATCTCCGCGCTCAACCGCCTGTGGGGGCCGCTGTTCGGCGCCGAGGAACTGATCGCGCATGTGCTCGACACCGTGGTCAGCCTGGTGCTGATCACCGTGGTGTTCGCCATGATCTACAAGATCATGCCGCGCGCCAAGGTACGCTGGCCAGACGTCTGGCTGGGCGCGGCGGTGACGGCGCTGTTGTTCACGCTGGGCAAATTCGTGATCGGCCTGTATATCGGCAAGAGCGGCGTGGCCAACGGCTACGGCGCCGCCGGCTCGCTGGTGGTGCTGCTGCTGTGGGTGTACTACTCCGCGCAAATCTTCCTGCTGGGCGCGGAATTCACCTGGCAGTACGCGCGCCGCTACGGCTCGCGCCGGCATGAGGCCGCGGCACAGCGCGAGCGCGAACTGGAGCGCGCGCAGGCGCAGCCCGAGCCGCCGCCTCAGCCACCCCCCAGCGCGACCGCGAACAGCGCCGAGATCAACGGGCGCTCCTTGCGCACGGCCAGGCAGCACAGGGAATAGTCGATCGACAGCAGCGGCTCGTCCACCGGCACCACCTGCAGCCCCGGCAGCGGGATGCATTCGATCTGCGTGACGAAGCTGAGCCCCATGCCGCTCGCCACCGCATGCAGGATGGCCTCGCGGCTGTTGATCTCCATCACGCAGTGCAGTGCCATGCCATGCTGCGCGCAGGCGCGCTCGACGCGGTCGCGCGTCTTCGAGCCGGGCTCGCGCTGGATCACGGGTTCGCCGGCGAGGTCCTGCAGCGTGACCGACGCGCGCGCCGCCAGCGCATGGCCGGCCGGCATGACCGCGACGATGCGTTCCCTGCGATAGGGCGCGATATGCAGGCCCGCCACCGGGTCGGGCTCGGCGACGATGCCGACGTCGATGTCGAAGTCCTGCAGCCCGCGCAGCACCGACGCTTCGGAGCCGATGGTGACGGTCAGCTCCAGCGCCGCGTGCGCGCTGCGGAAGCTGCGTGCCAGTCCCAGCGCGATCGGCGGCGACACCGCGCCCACCCGCACCAGCCCGGTCTTGAGCTTGTGCGCGCTGTGCAGGAACTGCATGGCTTCCTCTTCTTGCCCGAACAGCCCCTGCGTAATCGCATAAAGCCGCTCGCCGGTATCGGTCAGCCGCACGGTGCGCCCGCTGCGCAGGAACAGCTCCACGCCGAAGCGCGTCTCCAGCGCCTTGACCTGGTCGGTCACGGTGGGCTGCCCGATATGCAGGTACTGCGCCGCGGCGGTGAAACCGCCGGTGCGCGCCACCGCGTGGAAGCAGCGGATCGACTTGTAGTACTGGTGGAACATGGATAGGGACGAGGGCTGTGCGCCGCCTGGCGCGGCGTGTCCGAAGAGTCTCCCACAGCTGCGTGCCGATGCGTACAGGGTTTCCCCGAGGCCGGCGTAGCGCAGCGGCGATCCATCGGTTTTGGCGCAGGCGGGCGTCAAAGATGCGATTGGACCGGGTGGTTGGCGTCTCCCACACTTCTGGCAACCGGGCGCGCGGCGCAGGCCGCGGCCAAACGCTACCTGAAGCCAGAACAAAGGAGACCCCATGATTCACGCCTACCACAACCCCGTGTCGATCCATTGCGGGGCCGGCGCGCTCGACCAGCTGCCGGCGCTGCTGCACGGCCGGCGCGCCGTGATCGTGACCTTCCCGGAAGCGCGCGCGCTGGGACTGGTGGCACGGCTCGAGGCGCTGCTGGGCGCCGACCTGGCCGGGCTGATCGAAGACGTGCAGCCCAACCCGGACGTGGCGCAGCTGTCCGGCCTGTACAACCGCTTCTGGGAACACGCCGACCGCTGCGACGCCATCGTCGCGGTCGGCGGCGGCAGCGCCATCGATACCGCCAAGGCGCTGATGGTGGGTACCCGCTCGGGCCGCTTCGACTCGCTGATCAGCCTGCTGGCAAGCGGCAAGTCGTTCGCGCCGGCGCAGGTCAAGCCGCTGATCGCGGTGCCGACCACCGCCGGCACCGGCAGCGAAGTCACGCCGTGGGCCACCATCTGGGACGCCGCGAACCAGAAGAAATACTCGCTGCACCTGCCCCAGACGTGGCCCGAAGCGGCCATCGTCGATGCGCAGCTGATGCTGTCGGTGCCGCGCGGCACCACCATTGCCACCGGCCTCGATGCGCTGTCCCACGCGCTCGAGTCGATCTGGAACGTCAACGCCAACCCGGTCTCCGACACGTTCGCGGTGTCGGCGGTCGAGGACATCTTCGAGACCCTGCCGCAGCTGGCCGGCAACCTCGATGACCTGTCGCTGCGCGAGCGCATGGCGCTGGCCGCACTCAAGGCCGGACTGGCGTTTTCCAACACCAAGACCGCGCTGGCGCATTCGATCTCCTACGAGATGACGCTGCGCCACGGCCTGCCGCACGGCATCGCCTGCTCGTTCACGCTGCCGCTGGTGCTGGAAAAGGCGTGGGCGCGCCGCCCCGACCGCGACCGCACGCTGCAGCGGCTGTTCGGGCCGTCGCTGCCCGCCGCGCAGCAGCGCTTGCGCGGCTTCCTGCAAGGGCTGGGCGTGAAGACCGAGTTTGCCGACTACGGCGTCAGCGACGACGAGGCCGGCGCCATGATCGCGCGTGCGCTGGACGGTGCCCGCGGCAAGAACTTCATCGGCGCCGTGCCTGCGTAGCGGTTCCCCACGGCGGGTGTTTACCCGGCCAGACGAGCCCGACAGACGGGCCGACAATATAAAAGGAGACAACCATGGAAACAGCCGACCGCATCCAGGTGGGGGCGTTCGTCGCCCCGGCCGAGCAATCGTTCCGGCGCGCGCAGTGGCGGATGCTGCTGGCCGCCATGTTCTGCTATTTCTTCTTCTACACCGGCCGGCAGACTTTCGGCTTTGCCATTCCCGGCATCCAGGAAGAGTTCGGCCTGTCCAAGGCGGCGCTGGGCTGGGCCTCGACCTGCCTGCTGTGGTGCTATGCCATCGGCCAGGCCATCAACGGCAACCTCGGCGACAAGTTCGGCGGGCGCCGCGTGATGACCGCCGGCGCGATCCTGTCGTGCGCGGCCAACTGGGTGGTCAGCTTCGCCGTCGGCTTCAAGAGCCTGGCGATTCCGTGGGGCATCAACGGCTACTTCCAGGCACTCGGCTGGGCGCCCGGCAGCCGCTTGCTGTCGAACTGGTGGGGCGCCCAGGAACGCGGCAAGGTCTACGGCTTCTATGTGTTCGCGGCGGGCTGCGCCTCGGTGCTGTCGTTCGTGACCTCGATCGTGGTGGTCAATATCTTGCATCTCGACTGGCGCTGGATCTTCCGCCTGCCGGTGCTGCTGATGCTGCTGGGCGGCATCACGTTCTACCTGGTCGTCCGTGAACGTCCGGAAGACCTGGGCTACAAGTCGCCCGATACCGGGGTGGCCAAGGGTGAGGATGCCGGCCCGCACGCGCCAGCCGAGACCGATGCCGACGAAAGCTCATGGTCGCGCTACAAGGCGGTGCTGCGCAATCCGCGCCTGATCATCGCGGGCCTGTCGATCGGCTTCCAGAACGCCGCGCGCTATGGCCTGATCGTCTGGGTGCCGGTGCACTTCCTGGGCAAGGACTGGAAGCATACCGACACCCTGATCGACCCGGCCTGGATCTCGGTGGCGCTGCCGGTGGGCATGGCCCTGGGCGCGCTTTCGAACGGCTGGATCTCTGACCGCCTGTTCGGCTCCAGCCGCAGCAAGGCCATCATGCTGTACATGGTCCTCGGTGCCGTGGCCTCGATGGTCATGTATAAGCTGCCGACGGGCATGGGCGCCATCGTTGCGCTGTTCCTCGCCGGCTTCTTCGTCTACGGCCCGGCCTCGTCGTTCTGGGCGCTGTGCCCGGACCTGGTCGGCGCGAAGCGGGCAGGTACGGCCACCGGCATCCTGAACTTCTTCTCCTACCTGCTCGCCGGCCTGGGCGAGCCCCTGATCGGCCGCATGCTGGATCACTCGGGCAATACCTCGATGGTGTTTCCGATCGTGGCGACCAGCTGCGTCATCAGCGCCGTGATCGCGGCGTTCATCCGCCGCTAGCCAGGTGAGGCCGGCACCGCGCCGGCCCGCCTGCGACGGCCGCGTTGTCTTTCAACACACTGCTCTGAAACCCGCGAGGGCAGAACCATGACCGCATTGCATGCCATTCCCGATATCCGCCACGAGGCCCTGCGCATCGCCGGCGAGAAGATCTTCCGCGAAGACGTGATCGAGGTGACCTACCCCTACACCGGCGAAGTCATCGCCACCGTGCCCAGGGCCACGCTCGACGACGTGCGCCGCGCCTACCGCATCGCGCGCGACTACCAGCCCACGCTGACGCGCTACGAGCGCTACAAGATCCTGATGCGCGCGGGCGAGATCATCGCCTCGCGGCTGGACGAGATCTCGCGCACCATCACGCTGGAATCCGGCCTGTGCCGCAAGGATTCGCTGTACGAAGTCGGCCGCGCCTCGGACGTGCTGCTGTTCGCCGCCAACCAGGCGCTGGTCGACGACGGCCAGGTGTTTTCGTGCGACCTGACCCACCACGGCAAGAGCCGCAAGGTCTATACGCTGCGCGAGCCGCTGCTGGGCGTGATCACCGCGATCACGCCGTTCAACCACCCGCTCAACCAGGTGGTCCACAAGGTCGCGCCGGCGGTGGCCACCAACAACCGCATGGTGCTCAAGCCCAGCGAGAAGACGCCGCTGGCGGCTTATATGCTGGCCGATATCCTGTATGAAGCCGGCCTGCCGCCGCAGATGCTGTCTGTCATCACCGGAGACCCGCGCGAGATCGCCGACGAGATGCTGACGCACCCCGATGTCGACCTGGTCACCTTCACCGGCGGCGTGCCGATCGGCAAGTACATCGCCGCCAAGGCGACGTACAAGCGCCAGGTGCTGGAGCTGGGCGGCAACGATCCCATCATCGTGATGGAAGACGCCGACCTGGAAGAGGCGGCGACGCTGGCCGCCAGCGGCTCGTACAAGAACTCCGGCCAGCGCTGCACGGCGATCAAGCGCATGCTGGTACACGAGTCCGTGGCGGACCGCTTTGTCGACCTGCTGGTGGCGAAGACCGAGGCGCTCAACTACGGCGATCCGATGGACCCCAAGGTCGACATGGGCACGGTGATCGACGAGGCGGCGGCGATCCAGTTCGAGCAGGTGGTGAACGAAGCCATCGCCGCCGGCGCCACGCTGCGCTACGGCAATATCCGGCGCGGCGCACTGTATTCGCCCACCGTGCTCGACCATGTGGATCCGGAGATGACGGTGGTGAAGCACGAGACCTTTGGCCCGGTGTCCCCGGTGATCCGTTTCAGCGATATTGACGAGGCGATCCGCATCTCGAACGGCACGGCGTATGGGCTGTCGTCGTCGGTCTGCACCAACCGGCTGGACTACATCACGCGCTTCGTGCGCGAGCTGAAGGTCGGCAGCGTCAATGTGCGGGAAGTGCCGGGGTACCGGCTCGAGCTGACGCCGTTCGGGGGGATCAAGGATTCTGGCCTTGGCTACAAGGAGGGCGTGCTGGAGGCGATGAAGAGCTTCTGCAACACCAAGACCTACTCGCTGCCCTGGTAAGCACCGCGCGCCGGCGGGGCAGTTCGTCCCTGTATCCTTGAGCACAGCGCTGCCCACCTGAAGTATGAGCGGCCGAAGCTGAGGGCAGAGGATGTGCTTGTCGTCGACTGTCATTCCCACGGTCATGCGCCGGCGTACTTCTCCGCCACCGACGATGGTGATGACCGGCACGACGTGAAGTTCGCGTTCGTGATCGGCAATTGCGCGTCCGCGGTACCTTCCATGGCGCTGCGGCTGTGTGCCAAGGGGGTCTTCGAGACGGTGGAGAGAAGTCGCCGCCCGCACGCTTAGCTCTCCTCGATCTTCGCCTCGATTCGTCCTTCACGAATCGCGGCAATGAAGGCCCGGTAGTCGCTCCGGTTCTGCGAGCAGTACTCAGTCGCGAACTCGCAGATCGCATCGTCGAAGGTTCGCCCGGAGCCCATGTACCCCGCGATCATCGCCGCGTCGCCAGAGCGCGCGTGTGCGCGGGCAAGCGCATGGGCGCACATCCGGCCATACTGCCGCAGCAGGCCGGCATCCCAGTCCTCGATCACGGCGGACATCTTCATGTCGCGTAGCTGTCGAATGTAGAAGTCGCGTCCGTTCTTGCCCCGGGTCCAGCCTAGGAAAACATCGCTGGCCGACTGCATCAGCCGCTGACCGACGATGACACGTTGGCCGTGGTTGGGATATACGCTCCTGCCGGCATACGGCTCCAGTACTGACGCCCGTGCCTCCTTCACCTGCAAGAACAGCGGATCGTTGTCGGCCGCCATGAACAAGCCCACCCCGCACATCGTGCCGACGCTGCCGACGCCGACTACCTTGACGGCCAAGTCGAAGAAATGGAAGCGGTTGAACAGCACCCGTGTATGGTCGGCCAGACTGTCGCGATACGCCGCAATGGCTTCCTCGTAGCCCGAGGCCGCCCCTGGGGCGAGGTCTTCCGATGGATGAAAGATTAGCGGCGGCTCATCCTTGATGCGAGGCATCTCCCCTTCCGCCGAGACAAGCTTGGGATACAGGTGCTCGGGCACGGACTTGCGCCGCTCCGCCACGATGCGCTCCGCCAGCCGCTTACGCGCCGCCGCGACGATGTCGGGGTCGCCAGAGCGGTCCTCATACTTCTGCAGGTCAATGCGGTCGTACCAAACGTCGAGCGCGCGCATCCAGCCATAGTTGTGCATCCGCTCTCGGTACTCGCGCACGGCGTCGGTCACCACGCGGGCGGCGTCGCCCTTCGGTAGTGCCAGATGGTCCGCCGCAATGACGATGCTGGCCGCCAGTCGCTTCAAGTCCCATTCGAAGGGGGCCGGGAGTGTCTCGTCGAGATCGTTGATATCGAAGATGATGTTGCGCTCAGGCGTGGCGAAGCCACCGAAGTTCATCAGGTGCGCGTCGCCACAGGCCTGAACGCGAATGTCACTCGTGGGCTCGCCTGCCAGGTCGGCAGCCATGATTGCCGCAGAGCCCCGGTAGAAGGCGAAGGGCGAGGCCGACATGCGGCCGAAGCGGATGGGGACCAGTTCCATCATCCGGCCGGCATTCGATTCTTCCAGCAGCGTCACCGGGTCGCGACGGTCCGCGGCTGGCGTCCAGCCAGAATGAGAAGAGCGCGGTACCGTGTCGCGCAGGGCCCGCCCCCGAGCCGCGCGTTCGTCGGCAGTCAGGTAGGCGCCAGAGGGTGCGCTTTTGCCGTTACGAAGGTTCTTGTCTGCCTTAGCCATGGTGCCTCCCTTGTTATTGCCCTTATCCTGGCATCGGCCTGGCGGCATTGCCGGCCCCGTGCTGGAATCTATCGACTGCATCAGCCCCGGTGGGGACGGCCATCGCGCGCCAAGACCGCCTTCACCTAAGCTGCCCTCCGACCATTGGCCAGTACCTTCGACTCCTTATTCCCGGCTGGCTTTATCGTGGCGCACGCCTCCCGTCAGCGAATCAAGGTAGCTTCAGGCAGCGTGGATGCTCCATCAGTTAGGTCCTTTAAAATTAGAAAGAAAGTTCAGCGCTTGCTGCGCGTGCTATTTCGCGGCTGCCGCGGTGCTTGGCAATGTGAATCCAGGTGGTGCCTTGACCCACGGATAGCCCTTCAACGCCATTTGATAACCGGTGTCATAGAGGGCGCGCATGTATTCGTTGTCGAATTCCTCCTTGTGTGGTGCGTTAAAACTCGCTGGGATGAAGCCAAGGTTGAAATCAACGCCATCGCGCTGCGCGGTGGCATAGATACGATAAAGGTCACCGATGCCCTGGCTTTGGATCAGCGAGGTGACCGCACGAGCGGCGATGCTCATCGTGGAGCGCTCGACTTGCGCCCATTCCGTGTCGAGTCGGGCGTTGCGTATCACATAGAGCTTGCGCTCGCGGCTGACGCCCATTGAGGCCGCCTCCTCCTTGACGCGGATCACCGACGGGTACGCAAATACCTGCGCGACGATACCGCCATCAACGTGCATCTCCTGGTAGGGCTTGCCGTCGACTTCCACGTCAATCATCATCGGCGGAAAGCCGCCTGGAACCGATGCGGAGGCGACCATAACTTTCACAAACAGGTCCAAAGCGCTGGGCCCACCATAGCTCGCGATCTTGCCCATGTCCCAGATAATCCCGCGGCGCGCATCGAGGTCAGCAGTGGCCACCAAAAGCATGCGGCCTTTTGCGTACTCGGCGGCAATCTCCTTGAGCAGATCCTCGGTCACCGATTTTCGCGTCAGCCTTAGCAGTGGCGCGTTATCGGCCATCCCATCGCTTAATACGCCCCCGAGAAAGCTGCGCGGTTTCATCACGTCCTTCGGGGATAGCGTCGTATAAACTTCCTTCAGCGTCGCATCATACTTCGGCCCGAGAAAGGCGAAGGGCGCGATCAAGGCACCAGTGCTTATGCCGGTGACGAGTTTGAACACCGGTCGTGTCCCAGTCTCTGTCCATGCATTCAGAATGCCGGCAGCAAATGCACCGTTGTCACCGCCGCCCGAAATCGCGGCGTACACGGCCGCAGGCATGGGCCCTTTTTGCTCCTCCCGCGCACGGTACTCCTGTTCCCGCTCAAGCGATTCAAAAGCTGCTTGCATAAGTTGTGGAGAATCTATCCCTGCAACGTAGCGTACGCCGGGCATGCCGGGTACTTCAGCCTTTGTAGTGAGTTCGCGGGGGACTGCCGACAGGCGTGCCGGCGCGGTCGCGCACCCTTGCAGGACAAGTATGGAAGCCGCAATCAGCCCGAGGACGGTGGATTTAAGGTTCGGTTGGGCGTCGCCGACGCCCGCAAGTGACACCATTGCTGCGAATAACCGGCTCATGATTTAGCCCTCCTGGCATTGGGTTGGCCTTTCACCTGCAAGTCCATTGCCTCGTGAATGGCGTCCATCGACGCACACGTTTCCATTGGGCTGACGAGGCGCAAGCACGTTTTGGGAAATATGTTCCTGGGAGGTTCACTCCAAAGAGGGCAGGGGCTTGACGATCGGCTTGCCGTTCAGACCGGGGAATTCGCAAGGGCCGCCGCTTTCAAGCGGCACTTTCATGGAGAAGCCGACATTCGAACGTCGGCTTGAGAGCGCAGTCCAGTGGCTGTAGTTGAACGGTTGCCCATGAACAGGGTGGCGCCAGAACGCCACCGTACAAACACGTAGCATCGTTTCGTCGGCCAGCATCGGTAGCGCTAGTACTTGATCTCCCGTTTTTCCTGGCGACCCTCCTGCTTCGTGTCGCGCTTGTCTTGCCGGCACTGGGAGTTGCTCTTTTGGTTTGCAGCCCGGCAGTCGACCTTGCCCGCGCGCGCTTCCTGTTTGGCAGCCTGGTTTGCGGCCCTGCCTTGTTGGCGCTGTTGCGATTGGTTGGTGGCCAGGGCTGCCCCCGATAGCGCCAGGAGTCCGGCGGCGGCCAGCAGTGCTCCCGTCCGTCTCCAAAGCCCATTTCTTGATTCGACCATTTTCAGCTCCTCCGTGCTGGGTAGAGACGGCGGTTAGTTGCTGCACAACGCTGCCTTCGCATGTTCGTAAAAAGCAAGCCTGAAGAAGCCTCCTCCAGCCTCCTCCGGCAAAAGAAAGCACTCCTTTCCCGCAGCCGATGATGGCACGAATGAGTGTTGCCGAGAAGTACCAACGACGCGACGTACGAGCATCAGCAATGGTGGATCAAGGAGCACCTTGGCATCAAACCGTTCGACGTCATCAGTCAGACCGCTTTGCGAGCGGAGCACACTGTACTACCGCTCGCTCTCGCAGATATTCTCCGAATTGTTCCCGTAAGCGATTCTTCAGAATCTTGCCCGTTGCCCCCAAAGGAATGGCGTCCACGAAAATAACGTCGTCCGGCTTCCACCACCTGGCAATCTTACCCTCGTAAAATGCGAGCAGCTCATCGCGTGTCAGGTCCGTCTGCGGCTTTCTGACGACGATCAGCAGGGGCCGCTCATCCCATTTGTCGTGCCTGGCGGCGATGCAGGCAGCCTGGAAGACGTCGGGATGTGCCATTGCGATATTCTCCAGATCAATGGATCCGATCCATTCACCGCCCGACTTGATAACGTCCTTGCTGCGATCCGTAATCTGCATGAAGCCATCGCCGTCAATGGTCGCGACATCGCCGGTCGGGAACCAGCCCTGGGCTTGCTCATCGAGTTGTAGTGGATTTCCACCTTCGCTCCGGAAGTATTCCCGTACGACCCACGGCCCGCGTACAAGCAGGTCACCGGTCGTTACGCCATCCCAAGGCAACTCGCGACCGTCCGTGCCGACGATTTTCATGTCGACGCCGAAGAGCACACGGCCCTGTTTCGACTGGATCGTGAGACGGTCTTTGTAGCTCATCTCCCAGTGTTTGGGTTTCATCGAGCAAACGGTCCCGATCGGGCTCAGCTCGGTCATGCCCCAGGCGTGCAGCACCGCCACGCCATACTTGTCCTGAAACTGGCGCAACATGGCAGGTGGGCAGGCCGCGCCACCAATAATGGTGCGCGCCATGCTCGAAAATTCCTGACCTGTCTGCTCCAGATGGGTCAGCAGGACTTGCCAGACTGTCGGGACGCCTGCGGAGAGCGTGACCTGCTCGGCTTCAAGTAGTTCGTACAGCGATTTGCCATCCAATGCTGGTCCGGGGAAGACAAGCTTGGCCCCAACCATGCACGCAATGTATGGAAGGCCCCAGGCATTGACATGAAACATCGGCACGACCGGCAGGATCACGTCCCGTCCGGAACAATTCAGTGCATCCGGCAGCGCGGCTGCATAGGTGTGCAGCAGGGATGAGCGGTGGCTATACAGGACACCTTTGGGGTTGCCAGTCGTCCCGGAGGTGTAGCACAGCGTACTGGCGCATTGTTCATCAAGATCCGGCCACGCGTAGTCGGGCGAGCTTCCCTCGATCAGGTCTTCATAGCAAAGGAGGTCAATACCGGCGTCCTGCGGCATGTGGGCACGGTCGGTCATGGCGATGAACGCCTTGACCGTCTTGCAGCGGCTGGCGACGGCCTTGATCAGCGGCAGGAAGGTCAGGTCGAAGAAGATGTACTGGTCTTCGGCGTGGTTCGCGATGTATGCGACCTGGTCCTCATGCAGCCGCGGATTGATGGTATGAAGGACGGCCCCCATCCCTGAGACGCCATAGTAAAGCTCCATGTGGCGATACCCGTTCCATGCCAGTGTGCCAATGCGGTCGGACGGCCTGACTCCGAGGGCGGTCAACGCGCCGGCCATCTGGCGCGAGCGGCGGTGGCAATCGCGGAACGTGTAGCGATGGATATCGCCCTCGACCCGTCTTGAGACGATTTCCGTATCGCCATGGTGCCGGTCAGCGTGCACGATGAGAGAGGAGATCAACAACTGCTTTTGCATCATCAGGCCATTCATGGCGTCATTCCGTTTCTACTGTTGCCCGCCAGCATGCGACTCTGGCGGCAAGAAGGCCCCGGGCTGCGAATCGGGTCGCGCGGTCAGCGCTCGGGGCCGTTGTTCAGGCATGCCACGGTTTGCTGCTGGTCATGATCAGGCAAGCAGTCGACGTGGTACTGGTGGTTGATAAGGATCGTCCCTGGCTGCGTCGCTGGCGGCGAACTGAGGCACGGACAGGATGAATAATCAGGCTGCAGCGGGACGCCGCGGTGACCCCACGGTGCCCCTGGGCGGTGGTTTAGTTGAACGCCGTGAGATCCCTCGGCGCGATGTCGTGCTGCTCGCAATAGGCGAGGTAGCGTTGCATCGCGGTCTTCCAGTTCTCGATCGCCAGAACCTTGTCGTTCTCATCGACGAAAACAAGGTCACCCATCACGGTGACCAGCGTCACCACGTAGCCGCCTTCCTCATCCGTGCTGACGACTTCGGGCGTGTGGCAGGACGCGGCGGTCTCGAATACCACACTGCCAGGACCCGCAACCCAGTCGTGCTCCTTGTATTTCCACTGGCCTTCCAGCGTGTAGACGACGACGGTGCCGGAATGGTGGTGCTTGGGAAGTTGCATGGTCTTCGGCGCCTTCATCAGCACGATGATTTCACCGCGAATCGGGTCAAGCTTGAAGTACTTCAGCAGGACGTCGTCCGAATAGGGGGTGAACGGAACCCAAGGCAGCGATTCGCCATCGATGACTGCGGTATCGACTTGTTGATAAAGCATGACTGTCTCCAGTGATTTGATATATGACGGCATTTCAATACACCGCGTGCTGCAACACGCGTGCGGTCAGGAGCCTCATCCTTCCTCGAAATGGTTCCGGGTGAGGCGCTGTTGCCGCCGCCATGGGTTGGCTGGCGGACTTCTCAGGGGTTTTCCGGCGGGACTGTCCGGATCAGGAAAGGGACGTGCCTGTCAGAGTCGCGCGAAGCATCTTCCGCGGCGCATTGCCATAGTCCGCCACGGCATAGTGTTGGCACAGCAGGTTGTCCCACATGGCCACGGTGTTGTCGCGCCATTTCAGGCGCACCTGGTATTCCGGAATCGCGGCCTGCGAGCATAGGTAGTACATCAGGTGATGTGACTCGGGCATGAAGTCCTGGCCGTAGCGAATGTCCGTGAAGTTGAAATAGTTCACGAAGTGGGTCGTGAATGCCGAATTGACAAACAGAACCTTTTCCTGGGTTTCCGGGTGGATCAGAACGACCGGATGTTCGTTGCCCGGGTTCTTTGCTGCGGCGGCGTGGCGCTCGTCCTTCGGATACTGGGCCAGGAAGACATGTTCGGCACTGTGCTTGGCGTACAGGCCATCAATCCGTTGCTTGACGGCCTCGGGAAGGCGTTCATAGGCCATCACCATGTTGGACCAGATGGTATCGCCGCCGTTTTCCGGTCCCATTTCGCGGCGCAAGACTGCTCCACGCGGAGGGGCCTTCTTGTAGGTCACGTCCGAATGCCAGATATTCTCCCGGCTAATCTTCTCGACAAAATTCTGTTTGTTCGGATCCAGATTCCGATAGAGCATCAGAAGCTTGTTAGCGTCCGGATGGCTGGGCGCAAGCGGGTGCGCTTCGAGTTCGCCGAATTGCGCTGCAAACGCCTGCTGCTCCAGGGGCGTGATGTCCTGATCGCGGAAGAACAGCACCTTGTGCTTTAGCCACAGCGCCCGAATTTCGGCAATGAGGTCAGGATCCTGGGCGGCGTCGGCCAGGCTGATATTGCTGAGTTCAGCGCCGATGGCCGGCGTGCAAAGCTCCACCTTGATCGAATGTTGACGCACCGATGTCCGGATGATGGCTGGCGCTGTGGGGGAGGCTTGGGTAGCGCAGTTCTGCGCCGTAGTTGCTGCTGTCATAGCTGTCTCCAATCTCAGTTTTGGCCGCGGTGCGCGAGTCGTTGGCAGGCCTTGGTGGCTCGGCACGCCAGCGCATCGACGGCGCTTGATGAAATCCACTTGGATGCAGCTATGGTAGGTTTTGTCGCCCCCTTCATGATTTGCCCTGTGGGCCAAATGCTAAGCATATTGGGACACGCGGGCCAACGGCACTCAAGTGATGTCAGCCGCGGTTCACTCGGTGTCTGGCTGTGGCCATGCTCTGCCTGTAGTTGGCTACCCAATCCGATGGGGTTTTGCCGAACCCCCGACGGAACCAGCGGGAGAAGTCACCAGCGGTGGAGAATCCAAGCAGTTCGGCGACTTCGTACAGCTTGCGCGTGCTATTGGTCAGGTACTCCTCGGCGAGCTCCAGCCGCACGGCGTTGATGATCGTGGTCGCGCTCTCGCCGCTGCTTGCCAGATGCCGGTTAAGTGTGCGCCGGTTGATACCCAAATGCTGTGCGAGTCGCTCGACCGAACAAAGTCCGGTCGGCAACAGCATCCTGGCGACTTCGCGTGCTCGCTGGGTCAGATCGTCCTCGAGGCTGGCTAGCTGTACGTCAAGCCACCGCTTCACTTCCCGACTGAACTCCGGGGCGGCCGCCGGAATTGGCGTGTCCAGTTCGCGACTGCGACAGACGATCGCAGTGAATTTATTCGAAAATTCAATAGTGTGGCCGAGCACGCGTTGATGAATCTCCAGGCTGGAAGGCGCCTCATGGGTAAAGCTGACGGACACGGGGCGGAAGGTATGCCGTGTCAGGACAGTAAAGGTCCGTAGCGCAATGCCGGTCGACATCTCGATGGCCTGCCGCCAGACGCCGGGCCGTCGGAAATCCACATCGACGTGCAGCATGCCGAGATCCCCGGCATCGTCGAGCCGCAATTGCACGCCCTCGTTGTGCAGGCGCAGGTACCGGGCGGCAGCCAGCATGGCCGAGCGCAGCGTTGGTTCCTCACGGATGACCATGGCCAGCATGCCGAGGTTGGCCAGGCTTCTTCTTTCTGCCAGCAGCAGGCCAAATGCCTCCTGCCCGGACACGCGCGCTGACTCTTCGAGCAGCCAGGCGACCGAATCGGCACTGATCATGAGGTTCGGATCGTCGAGCGCCTTCGCCGGTATCTTCGCCAGCCGCAACATCCGGAACGGATCCAGGCCGACGGCTCGGGCGATGTGCTCGTAGTCGGTCAGTGTGGCCCCCCTGGTCAAATTGTGCCTGCCAGCAGCCATGTCCCAGACTCCTAAGAATTTGTCCCATCGGGCTTAGTATAGTTGGCAGCTTTGCAAGTACCTTAGTTATCGAAAACTTTGAAACGGAGGGAGACAATGACTAAGGGCACAGCAATCCACTGCGATCAAGGCCAGTCTTGGGCAGGGATTAACCTCGACGATCCACAAGCGTTCACTCACTGCTTCGCCGACGTGAACGGCATCCGCATGCACTACGTTGACGAGGGGGAGGGCCCCCTGGTCATCCTGCTTCATGGCTTTCCCTATCTGTGGTACATGTGGCGGCGGCAGATCCCGGCTTTTGTCAACGCCGGCTACCGGGTCGTAGTGCCCGACCAACGGGGATTTGGCCAAACCGACCGCCCCGATGCCATCGAAGCCTATGACATGAGTCAGGCAGCCGGCGATATGGTCGGGTTGATGCAGGCCCTGGGTGAGAGGTCCGCCGTGATCGTGGGGCACGACCTCGGCGCGTGGGTTGCCCAGACGGCCGCCATGCTCCGGCCGGATCTGTTTCGTGCCCTAGCCATGCTGAATACCCCGGTACCGCCACGCGGCAAGGTAAAACCCAGCGTCGGCTGGCAGGCCATGGCCAAGGGCAAGGTGTACCACCACATGTACTTCCAGCAGGTCGGCAAGCCGGACCGCGAATTGTCGGGTAATCCGCGCAAGACGCTGCGCAGCATCTTCTACTCGATTTCGGGGAGTGCCACTGGCGCCGAACGGTGGCGCATGCTGATCGAGCCGGGCGAGAGCATTCTTAACGCCTTCACAGAGCCGAAAGAATTCCCCGAGTGGTTGAGCGCACGCGCGCTGGACTACTACGTGGACGAATATACCCGCACCGGCTTTAGCGGTGCCTTGAATTACTACCGCTGTCGCGATCGGAGCTGGGAAATCACGTCGTTCCTCGATGGCGCCGTAGTACGCCAGCCGAGCATGTTTATTGGTGGTGCTGCCGACCCATCGCTTGAGCTGGTAGGCGATCTCTATGACCAGCTTGACGTGTATCTGCCCGGGCTGCGGAAAAAAGTTCTGCTTTCCGGCGTGGGCCACAGTGCAGCGGAGGAAAGCGTAGAGCAAGTCAACGAACTGCTCCTCGAATTCCTGGGGCAGCTAGAGGACTGAGCGTCCCGGTGCAGCCCCCTCTCTCTCATTATGGGCCCTCTCTTTCAGGCGAGGCCCTCGACTGAACTGATGAATGCCCAAGGCTCCCCAGGGAAGCCGGGCAATCGTTAGCAACCCCGCCACTGTGCCGTGCGCGCAATGGCCACAAGGAACGCTACGACAGATAGCGTTGCACCTAAGAATGGAGACAATACCGTGGCCCTCAATATTCCGGAAACAGCAAGCTACCAAGGTGCGCAACAGCGCCTATCGCGTGGCTATATATGGGTCATCTTCGCACTGACCTTCGGCCTGATCCTGTCCGACTATATGTCGCGGCAGGTACTGAACGCAGTCTTTCCCCAGATCAAGGCCGAATGGGGATTGTCTGATACCCAGCTTGGCACACTCAGCGGCATCGTCTCACTGGCCGTTGGTTTGCTGGCCTTCCCGTTGTCGTTGGCCGCGGACCGATGGGGACGAGTACGAAGCGTCATCGTGATGGCGGCGCTCTGGAGCGTCGCGACCCTGCTCTGTGGCCTGTCGCACAACTACTTCACCTTGCTGTCGGCCCGCTTTCTCGTCGGCGTTGGGGAAGCGGCCTACGCCAGCGTCGGCGTGGCCATCCTTATTAGCATCTTCCCACCGCGGTACACGTCCACGGTCACCGGCGCTTTCATGGCTGGCGGCATGGTCGGCTCGGTCATGGGGATCGGCATGGGCGGCGCACTGGCAAGCCATTTCGGCTGGCGCAGTGCCTTCGTCGGCATGGCAGTCTATGGCATTGTCCTGACCCTGCTTTATATGCTGGTTGCCAGTCCCTCACGCATTGAAGGGGAGACTGGCGGCTCTGCCGGCAATCATTCGTCTGCGCGGCCGCCAGTCAAGCGTGTGCTAAGAGACCTGTTCTCATCCCCCGCTCTGATTTGCGTCTATATCGGAAGCGGCCTGCAGCTATTCATCAACGGCGGCATGCTTGCCTGGTTACCGAGCTTCCTGAATCGAGCCTATGACATGCCGTTGAGCCAGGCCGGTGGGGTGGCAGCGATCTTTGTCCTTTGCGGTGCATGCGGCATGCCGCTTTGCGGCGCGCTGGTCGACCGTGTGGGCCGCGATTCGCCGCGACGCAAGATGTTCCTGACGATCGCTTTCAACCTGGCCTGCGCAATACTGCTCCTTACAGCCTTTCAGCTTCCTACCGGAATCACCCAACTGGTGTTCATTGCTCTGGGCCTGTTCTTCAGCGCGGGCATTGTAGGGCCGAGCGGCGCCATGGTCGCGAAGCTGACGCCCAAGGCGATTCACAGCACCGCCATGGCGACGCTTGCGCTCGCCTTCAATATCCTCGGCCTGGCGCCCGGCTCCATCGTCACCGGAGCGCTGGCAGATCGATTGGGCCTGGCACCGGCGCTGCAGCTATTGCCAATCGCAGGGATCGCATCGGCTGTCGTCCTGTTAATCGGCGTGCGTTATATGCGCGGCAACAAATGACTGTTCGTGTCAATGCGGAACTGACTGCCAGTACATGGCGTGAGTGACATGCCAGGCTGCGTGACTGATTCCTGGTCAGGGACGACCGGCTGCGTATCCCGATGCCGGCGGAGTCGGTCGCGGCGTGGCCGTTCGTCGGGCAGCGCCTCTACGACTTTTGAATCGATCGAACAGACCGCCGAATAGGGCAGGCCGGCTTGCCTATGCATGCCCGCAACTGGGCGAAACTACTGCTGTTGACCGGCGCGCTGTGCAGCGCGTGCGCGCACGTGGGGCCGGACTACCAACAACGTGCGGGTGCAGGACGCGCGCCTGCAGCAGCTGATCGTGGCCTACCAGGACGCGGTGCGGCAGGCCGCGCGCGAAGCCGACGATGCCGCCAGCGGCCTGCTCAAATCGCTGGAGCGCGAAACGATCCTGCGCGAAGGCACCGTCGCCGCCAACCGTTCGTTGTCGCTGGCCAACTCGCTCTATCGCGAAGGCTATTCCGATTTCCAGCCCGCGCTCGACGCGCAGCGCGCGCTGGCGGCGCAGCAGGATGCATACTCGCTCGGCCGCGCCTTCCTGTACGTGATGAGCTGGCTGTCGTATGTTTACTGAGGGCACCGCGATGGCATCGGCGCCGGAATGGACTGCTGGAGGTCTGAAGCGAAAATAGCCCCTCTGTATGCGAGGGGCTACTGTTTACAAGGATGTTCCCAGGCGGACCGGAAAGGCTATGCGGTTGAAGCGTTACGCTACTGCTTGTTGCCGCTATTGGCGCCGTCGGTGAACGGATCAGCCTTGCCTGCCTTCGCGCCGTCAGTAAAGGGATCAGCCTTGCCGGCCCGCGCGCCGTCAGTGTATGGGTCGGGCTTCTGGGCCGGCGCCAGGTCGGTACGGGTCGACGTCTTGGCGCCTTCCGTATATGGGTCGAATTTCCCGGCTTTCGCACCGTCCGTATATGGATCCGCTTTTCCCTTGGCCCCCTGCGTATAAGGATCCACTGACTTTTGCGCGTAGCCGGGCAGTGATAGCGATGCTCCGAAGGCCGCAACTACCGCGATAATACTCGCTCTCATTTCTTTCTCCCGTGAGGATCAACTTCGCTCAAGCGTAGTACCCGACTGGCGGGGGCGACCTGCCGTTAACTGGCCCTGCCCGAGGCTAACCGCGACGGGCTGCCTCCCCATAATAGGTCGCGCTGTGCTTGTCCGCAACGGCAATGCCTGTACCGCGCCGGCGCCGAAGGTAACGAAAACGAGTCATTGGCCGCGGGCTATGCCGGCGTACTGCCGCATCGGCGTATCGAGGCTAGGCGCGTAATGAGCCTCTCCGCCAAGTGCAAGGCTAATGGCTTCGGACGAGCGGCTCGACGTTCATAGGCATACCATGTCCCGCTGCCGGGCGCGACGCCGCTGGTGCCGGGGTCGTGCACGCTGCCGCTGCCGGGCATCATGGCCGCCATCGTCGACGAGATCGGCCATGACGTGCCCTACGGCAACGGCGGCATCCTGGTGATCAAGCGCCCGTGGCCGGCGATGATCCACACCATCTGGGGCGATCCGGAGCGCTTCAGGAAGGGCGACTTCCCCGAAGAGCTGGGCGGCAAGCTGTATCTGGCCGGCGACGTCTCGATCCGCGAGCAGCTTGGCCAGGCACGCTGGAGAGGCGGCGCGCGCAGTCGGGGCGCGCCGCGACGCTACTTAAAGCGTGCCGGCCTTCCCGGCACGCACCCGCCTTAATCTGCGTGGTTCAGCGCCAGCCGCAGGATGTCGAAGTTGCGCAGGCGCTGGCCGGCCGGCACGCTGACCTTGCGGTTGAACAGCAGCGGCACCTTCTGCTCCGACAGCCCGCCGTGCGAGCGCAGCGGGGCATCGAGGCCGCTCAGGTCGTGGCGTGCCGGCGTGGTGCCGAGCACCGTCAGCCGTTCACTGACCACCACCAGGTCGCCGATGCGGTCGGGCGGCAGCTCGAAGCGCTCGCTGGCGGCGCGCTTGTCGAGCACCAGTTCGATGCCGGGCAGTGCGGCGATGGCCTCATGCACGGCGCGCTGGTCGGTGCCGGCCGGCAGGTACACGGTCGCGTAGGAACCCAGCGCGCCGTGGTGGGCGACATAGGGATCGGTGATTGGCAGCAGCACGCGGGTGGTATCGGTGCCGAAGCGCTCGTCGAGCACCTGCTGCAGGAACAGGATGTTGGCCTTGCCGAGCGAATCGGTCTTGGCGTTCATGCCATGGTCGGCGGTGACGCCGATGACTGCGCCCAGCGCGTCCAGGCGCTGCAGATAGCTGTCCATCATCGCGTAGAAGGCATTGGCGCCGGCCGTGCCGGGGGCGTGCTTGTGCTGGATGTAGTCGGTGGTGGACAGGTACATCAGGTCCGGCCGCTCGGTTTCGAGCAGCGCCACGCCGGCGGCAAACACGAACTCGGACAGGTCCGCGCTGTAGACCGACGGCAGCGGCATGCCGACCTTGCGCAGCACGTCGTCGATGCCGTTTTCCGCGAGGTTGGCCTGGTCGGCCTTCTCCGCCGAGAAGCAGATGCCCTGCAGGCCGTGGCCCAGCAATGCGCGCAGCTTGTCCTTGGCGGTGACCACGGCAACCTTTGCCCCGGCTTGCGCCGCGGCGGCCAGCACCGTGGGCGCGCGCAGGTAGCGGGCATCGTTCATCAGCACCTCGGCGCCGGCTTCGGTGTCGTAGAAGAAGTTGCCGCAGATGCCATGCACCGACGGCGGCACGCCGGTCACGATGGACAGGTTGTTGGGGTTGGTGAAGGACGGCACCACGCAGTCGCCGGTCAGAACGGTGCCGCGTTTGGCCAGGCTGGCGAAGAAGGGCGTGACGCCGGCCTGCACCGCAAGGTTGATGTATTCCTGTTCGCAGCCGTCGATGCAGACGATGACGGTGGGGCGGGCGGGAAGCTGGTAGGTATGGCCGTTGGCCTGGATCTGGGTGCTCATGAGGTCTCTTGGTGCAGGGTTTGTGAAGGAATTTGACTGAGACCCATGCTAAGTTAAGCGATAAACTCTCACAAACGAGTTTATTTTCCAGTTTCTGTCAGGAAATCTCACAATGCCGCACAAGCTGCCCCCGCTCAACGCCCTGCGGATCTTCGAGGTGGCCGCCCGCGCCGGCAGCTATTCGGCCGCCGCGCGCGAGCTGCACCTGACCCATGGCGCGGTCAGCCGGCAGATCGAGATCCTGGAGCAATGGCTGGGGCAGCCGCTGTTTATCCGCCAGGGCCAGCGCATGGTGCCGACCGTCCACGCGCAGGCGTTCGCGCGCGAGATCAGCACGGCGTTCGACCAGATCAGCGCCGCGTCCGAGCGCTATGGCCGCATCGCCACGCGCAAGGTGGTGCGCGTCAACGCGCCGGCCACCTTTGCCATGCGCTGGCTGATCCCGCGGCTGGATGACTTCCGGCGCGCGCAGCCGGAGGTCGACGTGCGCGTCTCGACCGCCTTCAGCAATGAAGCAGGCTTCAACGGAACCTTCGACGTGGCCATACGGCGCTCGCTGGAGCGCGGCGAGCAGTTCGAATCGGTGCCGGTCTTCTCGGAGTACCAGACCGTGATCGCCAGTCCGGCACTGCTGCGGCAGTTGCCGCTGCAAGGCGTGGAAGACCTGGTGGAGGGCGTCTTCCTCTATACGGAAACGCGGCCGGGCAGCTGGGAGTCGTGGCTGCAGCAGGCCGGGCATGCGTCGCTGCTGCCGGTGCGCACGCTGCGCTTCGACCATTTCTTTGTCACGCTGCAGGCGGTGGCAGACAGCCTGGGCTTTGCCATCGGCACCTTTCCCACGCTGGAGGCGGACCGCGCCAGCGGACGCATCGCTACGCCGTTCGGCGCGATCCGCGCGCCGGGCAACACCTACCATGCGCTGGTGCCGCGCGATGCCGACAAGCCGCTGCATCTGCGCGCCTTCCTGGAATGGCTGCATCAGCAGGGCGCGGCTGCCGGGGAAGGGTAAGGCGGGGCGCCCGCGTGTGGTGTGTGTCGTGATGCGTGGCGTGGCCCGCGCTGCGGGCCCACGCCGGCGCGCGCTCAGGCGCCGTCGAGGAACATGCTGCGCTGGCCCAGGCGCGTGCCGAGCGCATCGGGTGCCAAGCTCATGCTGGCGGGGTCCACTGCCGACACCGTGCCGCCTGCCAGCGACGGATCGGCGGGCACCGGCGCCATGCCGGGCTGTGCCGGCGGCACGGGGGCCTGCGCATAGCTGTCGGCTGGGACCGGGGCCGCCGGCGCCACCTGGGCCGAGGCGGCCGACGGCGCCGCGGGCATCGCCTGCACCGGCTGCGCGGATTGCGTCGGCGGGGTGGACGGCATCGGCTGCATCGGCTGCGTCATCGGCATCGGCTGGCTTGGCTGCAGCGGCTGGGCCTGCTGCGCGAACAGCGGATAAGACGCGATCATCGCGCCAGCCATGACCAGGGATTTCGCCAGATGTTGCTTCATTCGTGTACCTCCTAGAAACGCCTACAGGCAAGGAATGACCACTGTAGCGCCGGGGCACCTGACATTCTGTTTGTTTTTGCAACGGTCGTTAACCGGTCTTGCCAACGCGGCCAAGGCAGGTTATTTGCGCACGCGGGGGCTGGCAGCGCGTAACGTCATCGCCTGGCAAGGCGCTTCAGCGCGGCCGGATCCAGCAGTTCGATCTGGCGGTAGGCGCGGCGGATCAGCCCGGCGTCCTGCCACGCCTGCAAGGTCTTGGCGACGGTCTGGCGCGAGCGGCTGACCATGTCGCCCAGCTCTTCCGCGCTGATGCGCACTACGTGATCGGTGCGGTCGGCCAGCTCCAGCAGGCGCGCCGCCATGCGCGCGTCGACCGGGGCCTGCGCCGCGCTTTGCGCATGGTCGAAGGCCACCCGCAGGCGCGCGCAGATCTGCTGCACGATCAGCTGCATGCCTTCCGGGTGCGTGGCCAGGATGCGGTGGAAATCGCGCTGGCCCAGCACCAGCAGTTCGGTGTTGCCGACGGCGAAGGCGTCATGCGTGCGCGGCTTGCCATCGAGCAGCGAGATTTCGCCGAACCAGCGCCCGCGCCCGATCACCGAGTACACCGACTCGCGCCCGCCGCTGCTGACCCGGCTCATGCGCACGCGGCCCGACACCACCATGCAGAAATACGTGGGCGGGTCGCCGCGCGCGAAGATCATTGCGCCGTCGCCGAAGCGCTGGCGGCGCGCGGCATGGGCCACGGCATCCAGCACCCGCGGCGGCGCGTTGCGCAGCCAGCCGCTGGCCAGCACGCTGCGCGGCAGCGCGCGCACGGGTTGATCCGCTTCCACCGCATGCTTCATCCTGGCCTTCACCTGATGCTTCACATCGCCCTCCTTGCCGGAGCCGAGATTGTCTAACACTTAACAGACTTTGGCCCGGCGCGCCGGGACAATGCAGCGGTTCAATGACTCACTCACATGCCCCAGGGAGGCCGCACATGGCGCAAGTCCAGCTCGCCGAAACCTCACAAGACCGCGTAAAGGAACGCGTCTCCGACGCCGAATGGCGGATGCGCGTCGACCTGGCAGCCGCGTACCGGCTGGTGGCCCACTTCGGCTGGGATGACCTGATCTTCACGCATATCTCGGCGCGCGTGCCGGATGCGCCGGACCAGTTCCTGATCAACCCGTACGGCATGATGTTCGACGAGATCACCGCCTCGAGCCTGGTCAAGGTGGACCACCACGGCGAGCCCGTGCTGGACACGCCGTATGACGTCAACCCGGCCGGCTTCATCATCCACAGCGCCGTGCATGAGGCGCGTCCGGAAGTCGGCTGCGTGATGCACACGCATACCGCGCACGGCGTCGCCGTGTCCGCGCAGCAGGACGGGCTGCTGCCGATCTCGCAGCAGGCGATGTTCGCGCTGACCGGGCTGGCCTATCACGACTACGAGGGCGTGGCGCTGCGCGAGGACGAGAAGGCGCGGCTGGTGGCCGACCTGGGCCGCTGCAAGCAGATGATCCTGCGCAACCACGGCCTGCTCACCTGCGGGCGCACGGTGGCGGATGCGTTCCTGACCATGTACACGCTGGAGTCGGCGTGCCGCATCCAGATCCTGGCGCAAAGCGGCGGCACCGCGCTGACGCGGGTGCCGCCGGCCGCCAGCGCCAACATGGGCCAGCAGGCACGCCAGGCCACCAAGGGCAAGGGTTCCAACCTGGCCTGGCCCGGCCTGCTGCGCCGCCTCGACCGCATCAACCCCGACTACCGCAACTGACCATGGCCATCCTCGTCCACCTGCCGTCGTTCATGGCGGTTCCCATCACTGCGCTGCTGCGGGAAGCGGCGCCCGACATCACCGTGTGGAACGGCCGCGAGGCCGCCGTCGCGGATGAGGTCGAGGCCATCATCGCGTGGGGCCTGAAGCCCGGCGTGGTGCCGGCCTACCCGAATCTGCGGCTGGTGTGCGCCGCCACCGCCGGCGTCGACAAGCTGCTGGCCGCGCCCGACCTGCCGGCGCACATCCCGGTGACGCGCATCGTCGATCCGGGCCAGCAGGCCGGCATCGCCCGCTTCGTGCTGGCGATGGCGCTGCGCCATACCCGGTCGCTGGGCCTGTACGCCGAGCAGCAGCGCCGCGGCGAATGGAAGCGCCACGCGGGGCGCGATGCCGCGCAGTGCCGCGTGGGCGTGCTGGGCCTGGGCGAGATCGGCAGCGAGGTGGCGCGCATGTTCGTCGCCATCGGCTACCCGGTCAGCGGCTGGAGCCGCGCCGCCAAGCACCTGCCAGGCGTGACGGATTTCACCGGCGACGACGGCCTGGACGCCATGCTGGCGCAGAGCGATATCTTGGTCTGCACGCTGCCGCTGACGCCGCGCACCGAGGGGCTGCTCGACCGCCGCACCTTGTCGCGCCTGCCGCGGGGTGCCTACCTGATCAACGTCGGCCGGGGCGAGCATGTGGTCGAACCTGACCTGGTCGCGCTGATCGACGAAGGCCACCTGGCGGGCGCGGCGCTGGACGTGTTCGCCAAGGAGCCGCCGGCAGCGGACGACCCGGTCTGGAACCATCCGCGCATCGAAGCGACGCCCCATATCGCGGCCGATCCGTCGTACCCGCTGGTGGCGCGGCAATGCCTGGACAACCTGCGGCGCGCGCGAGAGGGGCGCGCGCTGCTGAACCTGGTCGACCGGCAGGCCGGATACTAAGTCACGGTCGCTAGGTCACGGTCACATCGGCCGTGCCTGCCGCTACTTCCAGCAGCCGCGTGCCGGCGGTGGCCGGCAGCGCCGGCGCCGTGCCGCCGGCGAGCGGCTTCAGGGTGTGGAAGGTGCAGCTCAGCTTCTGCGGCGTCAGCGTGACCAGCGCATAGCCCTCGGCATTGGTGTCGGCATGGCGCAGCCACGGGTTGAAGGCGCGCAGCGTGGCATCGAAGGTATTGACGAGGGTGCCGCCGACGTTGCTGTAGATCAGCTCGCGCAGCGCGGCAAAGGCCGCGTCGGTATCGACTACGGTGCGGAAGGAACTGAGCAGCGTGTTGCTCGACAGCCCCGCCGTGACCAGGTCCACCATCACCGGCGCCGGAGCGGCGGCATCGTAGTCGTCCATCACCTGTCCGCCGAAGAACGCGTGGATATCGCCGCTCAGCGCTACCACGTTGCGGATGCCGTTGGTCTTCAGGAACGCCATCAGGTTCTTGCGTTCGGCGTTGAAGCCATCCCACTGGTCGGCATTGAGGATAAAGCGCTCGAGCAGCGTAATCGCCGGCAGCCGGGCCTCGATCAGCGGCTTGATGCTGGCGTCGAACGCGGCGCTGTCGATGCCGGCCTGTACCAGCACGTTGCGCAGCGCGGTATAGGCGAGGTTGGCATAGGTGCCGGCGGTGCGCGCCGCGCGCAGGTCGTCGGCCAGTGCATTGGCGATTGCCGTCTCTAGCGAGGCCAGCGCGTTGTTGGCCAGCACCAGCGCCCGTGCGATCAGCCGCGCCACCGCCTGCGGCACGTCCACCTGCATGCGCAGCAGCGAGAGCTGGTTGCCCCACAGCTTCCACGTGGTCGCGTCGGCGCCGATGCGGTCCTGCCACCAGGCGCGCTGCGTGTCGCCCAGCATCGACACCGGCGTCAGCGCGTTGCCCGCGGCCGCGATCTTCTGCGCCTCGGCCGCGGCCAGCGTTGCTGTCGGCACGAAATACAGGCTGCCGATCGAGCGGCCGACCGAGGCCTCGGGAATGATATGGTCGGCGCGGTACAGGCGCTCGTCGGTCATCAGCAGCGTGGCGAGATTGCCGAAGGTGAAGGCGCGGTAGATCTGTATGTTCTGGAACGACGGGTTGTTCTGGTCCAGCGTCACGTCGGCCGGCATGAACTCGAACCAGGCCTGGCTGGCGGCGCGCCGGCGCGCGGTGCGCGGGGTCTGGTCGTCGGCGATGTTGTAGGTCTGGCGGTCCTGCCAGCAATTGTCCGAGAACTCGTGGTCGTCCCAGATCGCGATCATCGGGAAGGCCGCGTGCAGCGCCTGCAGGCGCGCGTCGCTGCGGTAGCTGCGGTACAGGTAGCGGTAGTCGTCCAGCGTGGTGGCGTAGACGCTGCCATCCGGCAGGGCGGTGCCGTTGGGCAGCTGCAGCACGGTGTGGCGGTCCTCGACGTTGCCGGCGCGCGAGCCGCCCGGCACGGCTTCGTAGATGTAGTCGCCGACATGGACGATGAAGTCCAGGTCCTGCTGCGCCAGCTCTTCCATGCCGGCCCAGTGGTTGGCGTTCCAGTCCTGGCAGCTGACAAAGGCGAAGCGCAGCTGTGACAGCGGCGTGCCCGGCGCGGCGGCGGTGCGCGTGCGGCCCGTGGCGCTGGGGCGGTTGCCCAGCAGGAAGCGGTAGAAGTAGCGCGTGCCGGGGCTCAGGCCCGTGACCTTGTTGCGGATGGTGTAGTCCCAGTCCGGCAGCGCCATCAGCGGCTGGTTGACCAGCAGCGTCGGCGGCGCGAAATCCTGCTGCGTCGATACCTGCAGCCGTACCACGACCGGCCGCTTGCCGTTGCCCCCTTCCACCCGCGTCCACACGATCACGCTGTCGGGACGGGGATCGCCCGACGCCACGCCATGCATGAAGTTGAAGTTCTCGGGATTCCCGGTATCCGGTTCCGGCGCCGGATCGTCATCGCCACCGCCGCAGGCGCTGAGCCCGCCGGTGGCAACGGTGACGGTCAGGAAGCTTCCCCACTTGAGAAACTGGCGGCGGTCCATGGCGCTCCTCCTGTTGTTGCTGTCAGTCCATGCAGCGCGCAGCCGTGCCCGGATGCCGCTTGCGGCACCGGGTCTTCGTGGGGCGTGCTGTTTTTCTGAATCGATACTAGTGGCTGGGTCGGGCGCCCGCTGTCGGTGAGGCTCCGACATCGGTATAGGAAGAAGTCGACTGCCCGGCGGCGCCGCCGCCTCACGGCAGCGCGGCGCGCCAGCGGCGGCCGCGCACGGCGGCGAGCGCCAGGCCGAAGGCAAGCGCCACCATGGCGCTGCCCAGCCACGGTGTTTGCAGCAGCGCGCCGCGGTCCACCATCACGCCGCCCAGGCCCGCGCCAACCGCCACGCCCACGTGCATCGCGGCGACGTTGATGCCGATGCGCGCATCGGCATCAGCCGGCGACTGCCGCACCAGGAAGTTCTGCACGATCGGCGAGACCGACCAGCTGATCGCCCCCCACACCATCAGCGCGGGCAGCAGCAGCCACGGCGAGATCGCGGCCAGCGGCAGCACTGCCATCGATACGCAGAACGCCGCCGGGCAGGCCAGCAGCGCGCGCCAGGCGCCGATGCGGTCCGAACACCAGCCGCCCAGCCAGGCGCCGGTCACGCCTGCCACGCCGAAGGCTGCGTAGCAGGCGGTCAGCGCGCGCGCATCGGCGCCAAGGTGCGCCTGCAAATAGGGACTGAGGTAGGCAAAGAGCGTGAAATGCCCGCCGATCATCGCCACCGACACCAGCTGCGCGCACAGCCCGCGCGCATCGGCCAGCGCCTGCCAGTACGCGCGCAGCGAGGCGGTGCGCTGCAACGGCGAGCGCGGCAGGCCGCGCCACAGCAGCGCCGCCGGCAACAGCGCCAGCAGCGCGAGCGTGCCGAACACCGCCCGCCAGCCGGCCCACTGGTCCAGCACCATGCCGGCCGGCACGCCCAGCACCAGCGAGCCGCTGATGCCGACAAAGACCAGGCCGATGGCGCGGCCGCGCGTCGCGGGTGTCGCCAGCGCGGTGGCCAGCATCACCGCCAGCTGGATCACCAGCGCACAGCTGGCGGCCATCAGCACGCGCGCGCCGAACAGCAAGGCGTAGCCGGGGCTGGCAGCGGCCACGCCGTTGCTGAGCGCGAATACGCCGAGCGCGGCCAGCAGCAGCGTCTTGCGGTCGCCGCGCGTGAGCAGCGCCGAAGCCAGCAGGGCGGTGAGGGCAAAGATGGCGGAGAAAACGGTGGTGAGCTGCCCGGCGGTCGCCAGCGACACGCCCAGACCGGTGCTGAGCGAAGGCAGGATGCCGATGCAGATGTTCTCGGCGATGCCGGCCAGGAATACCGTTGCCGTCAGCAGATAGATGCGCCTGTCCATGATGGACTCCCGTCGGTTGGACGGCCGCGGCATTGCATCGCGGCCGTGGGTCGGCGGGTTTCGAGGCGGGGCTTCGGTTATCCCAGGAGCGGCCACCATACGACAGTCGCGGCGAACGGGCAAGAGGCTTTGCTTTCCTCTCCGGCCTGCGGGAGAGATGGCTGCATCTGCGATGCTGACTTGGCTCAAGCACCGACACGTCGTCCCCGCGTAGGCGGGGACCCAGTGGCTTTGAAGCGCTAGCGCTTCTCAAAGTCGCTGGATTCCCGCCTTCGCGGGAATGACGGAGTGGGATCTACTTGCCTGGCAAACGGTTTCCGGGACAGGCGCCGCCGTCAGTCGACGCTGATATTGTTCGCCCGTATCACCTTGCCCCACACCCCCACATCCGCGCGCACGGTCTGCGCGAACTGCTCCGCGGTCTTCGGTGGCGCCATGCCCATGTTCAACTGCAGGAAGCGCTCGCGCATGGGCGCGTTCGCCAGCAGGCGGTTCACCTCGGCATTGAGCCGCTGCACGATCGCGGCGCTGGTGCCGACGGGCGCGAACAGGCCATACCAGCTGTCGGTGTCGAAAGGATAGCCTTGCTCGGTCATGGTCGGCACCTCGGGCGTGGCCGGCGCGCGGCGCGTGCCGCTGACCGCCAGCGCGCGCAGCTTGCCGGCGCGGATCAGCGGCAGCGACGACGAGGTATCGACGAACGCCGCGTTGATCACGCCGCCCTGCAGGTCGGCCAGGATCGGCGCCACGCCCTTGTACGGCACGTGGCGCAGCCGGATGCCGGTCTGCATGGCGAGCGCCGCCATGGTCAGGTGGCCGCCCGAGCCGATGCCCCATGAGCCGTAGTCGCAGGCATCCGGGCGCTTGCGTACCTCCTCGACGAATGCCTTCAGCGTGCGTGCCGGGAAGTCCGGCGTCACCACCAGGAAATTGCCGCCCGCGCCGATCTGCGCCACCGGCAGCAGGTCGCGCAGCCCGTCATACGCCAGCTTCGGCTGCAGGGTCTGGTTGATCACCACCGCGGCGGCGTAGGTGAACAGCAGCGTGTAGCCGTCGGGGCTGGCCTTGGCCACGGCATCATTGCCGATGATGCCGTTCGCGCCCGGCTTGTTGTCGACCACAATGGTCTGGCCCAGTGCCTGGCCCAGCGATGCCGCCAGCGTGCGCGCGAACAGGTCGGTGCCGCCGCCCGGCGGAGCCGGCACTACCAGCCGGATCGGCCGGGCCGGCCAGCCGTTGCCGGCGTGCAGCGGACTGGCCGCGGCGCCCATGCCAAGTGCGATGAGCCCGCGCAGCAGCGCGCGCCGGCGCGGGTCCGTCAGTGGTGTTGCCGCAGCGGCAACGGTGCTGAGTGGCACGGCAGCTTCCATGGTGTCTCCCTGGTGCAGAAGGCTTGCTAGTGCAGGCCGAAGTTGTCCGGCGCCTCGCTCTCCAGCGCATCGGCAGCCGCGCCGTACAGGCTGCGCGACACATAGCTGCGCACCTGCGCGGCGCGCTGGCGCAGCCACGTTGCCTTGAGCCGGCGCGCCTCCCGCACGGTCGCGGTCTGGTCCGGCGCCAGTGCCAGCACGTCGATCACGTGCAATGCCAGTTGCGTATCGCCGCGCTCGGCCAGGGCCTGCGCGTGGCGCAGCAGCGCGCCGTGGTCGGCCACGGCGGCGGCGATCTCTGCCGCGGCCTGCTGCGGTGGCGCCGGGTGCAGCGTGGTTGCGTTGCGGTCCCACCAGCCGTTCTCCGAGCGGTAGATGTCGCGCGCGATGTAGCTGGGATCGCCATAGGTGGGCCGCATCCAGGGCTGGTCGAACAGCGCCGCGGGTGGCTGCAGCGCGGCCAGCATCTGGCGCTCGTTGCAGCCGGCGTTCATCAGCCGCACCACCTCGGCGCGCAGCCAGCGCAGGGCGCGCGCGGTTTCGCCCAGCACGCGCTGGCATTCGGCTTCGCCCTGCACGGTGGCGCCGAACTCGCGCACGACTGCCAGCGGCTGCAGCGCCGCGAGGCGTTCGAGCGTATCGGCCCAGCGCACGGTGTCGCGCATGGTGCGGAACGGGGTGCCGATGTTGGGGATCGAGTCGATCACCGCGGGGCCGCCGTAGAGCACCCGCCGGCCCGGCAGCCAGACGGCGACGGCGTCGTCGGTCTCGGACGGCGCCCACAGGACTTCGGCGCGGCGATCGCCGTGGCCCAGCGTCACGCCGTCGGCAAAGGTCTCGGTGGGCGCCACCTGGGCCAGCTTGCCCGCCAGCGCGCCGGCCGGCTGGCGGAACTGGATCTCGGCCATGCGCTGCTGCATGCGCTCGGTCTCGCGGTAGCGCGCCTGGCGCGCCAGCACGTTGACGTGGGCCAGCACGCGCGGCGAGGGCTCGCCGCGCGCGGCGGCGTGGTCCAGCCATTGCTGCAGGCCGGCGTTGTAGCCCATATGGCCGTGGCTGTAGCAGATCGCCAGCACCGGCAGGCTGGTCTGCGTGCGCAGCGCCTCGATCATGCCCCGCGTGATGCGCCCGCCGGGGCCGCTGTCGACCACCAGCAGGCCGTCGCCGATATCGGCAACGAAGCTCTGGCCCTGCCCGTGCAGCAGCCAGACGCCGTCGCCGGCGCTGTCGATCCCCGTGCCCGTGACCAGCGCCGACGGCCGGTCTTCGATGTCCTGCATGCTTGCCTCCCTGCTATCCGGTTGGTGTCCGGTGCCACTGTCAGGCAAGAAGGCGCCGCGCAGGGATTGGGGAAAATCCGGCCGCACCGCGGCGTACCGGCCGCAAAGCCAGCACCGGGGCGGCACGGCGCCGGTTTGAGAATTTCAGGTGTAAACCGCTGGTTAGCACCGTGCCGCTGCTGGCAGTTCCCGGCAGCCGCGCGCTGCGCTAACGCGCGCCAGGCGGGAAATGCCGTTCAGTGAAGGGATCGTTCCCGCGAAGGCGGAACCCAGTGACTTTCAAAGACGCTGGATTCCCGCCTGCGCGGGAATGACGGTAGTGATTGGACGGGCGTTAACTGAACGGCATTTGCGCTCAGGCCGGGCGGCGCAGCGGGCTGTCGGGCAGGTGGGTCAGGTAGTGGACTTCGCGCCGCAGCTGCGTGGCAAATTGCGCGGCGACCGGCGTCATCGGCGAATCGGCGCGGTAGATCAGGCTGACGCGGTGGCTGGGCAGCGGGTCTTCGATCGGCAAGGGCACCAGCCCGGCGGCGGCCAGCTGGCCCGGCACCAGCTGGCGCGGCAGCATGCACAGCAGGTGGCGGTCCTGCAGCAGCGACTGGATCATACCGATGGTGTCGCAGCGCACCGCCACGCGCGGCAGCGGCAGGTCGTGCTCGCGGAAGGCATCGAGGATGGCGGCGCCCGGGCCCTGCATGCGCTGGCCGGTCAGCACCCAGTCGGAGCCCACCAGCTCGCGCAGGCGGCGCGCATGCCGCAGCGGGTGCTCGCGGTGCGCCACCACCACCGAATCGTTGTTGTAGAGCGGCTCGCAGGTGAACTCGCGCTCGATGCCCTCGTCCGGCACCGGGCTGACCGCCATGTCCATCACCCCCGCGCGCAGATCGTCCAGGTGCATCGGATAGACGCCGCTGTCGATGCAGACCAGCACGTCCGGATGCTGGGCGCGGAAGCGCGTCAGCACCGCCGGCAGCAGCAGGTGCGCCGGACCGCCGGTGGCGCCCACGCGCACCACGCCGTTGCGCGCGCCCAGCATCTGCCGCATCTCGTCGCTGGCCTTGCGAGCTTCGGTGGCGATCAGGCGCGCGCGTCGCAGGAAGGCCTCGCCATAGCGCGACAACACCACGCCGCGGGTGGTGCGGGTCAGCAGCGGCACGTGCAGCTCTTCCTCGAGCTGGCGGATGCTCTTGGTGAGTGCCGGCGCCGATACGTCGCGGGCGCGCGCGCCGGCGCGGATGCTGCCGTGCTCGGCCACGGCGATGAAGTCCTGCAGTTGGTTCAGGCGCATGGAGAGTCCCGTTCAGACGATAGCCAGGGGGTCCCAGCATAGCGGCAATCCGCGGGGTTCGAGATAACCCGGGGTGCTAACCCACGGTTTGCACCGCAGCCGTTTTGGCATCTGCCGTGATGCGCGGTGCTCACGCATGATCGCTCCACATCGACGCCAACCGCCGGCCGCGCCGGCTTCTTCGGGGAGTGAAACCACATGGCGAGCACGGCAACACGGCAAGACCTGCCGCTGGCAGGCATACGCGTGGCGGAGTTCGGGCAGTTCATCGCGGCGCCGGGCGCGGCCATGATGCTGGCTGACCTGGGCGCGGACGTGGTCAAGGTGGAGGCGCTGCGCGGCGACAGCGCGCGGCGCTTCGACGGCACCAGCCCGCAAAGCCCGATGTTCCTGGCCTACAACCGCGGCAAGCGCGGCATCGCACTGGATCTGCGCACGCCCGGCGGGCTGGATGCGGCGCGGCGGCTGGCGCTGGCCAGCGACGTGGTGCTGCACAACACCCGCTCCGGCGTGATGGAAGCGCTGGGGCTGGACGCCGCCACGCTGCGCGCCGCGCGTCCCGGCCTGATCCACGCTTCCATCAGCGGCTTCGGCACGCGCGGGCCGTCGCGCACGCGGCCCGGGCTGGATATCGCCGCGCAGGCGGAAAGCGGCATGATGTCGGTGACCGGCGAGGCCGGCGGGCAGCCGCTCAAGGCCGGCTTCGCGCTGATCGACGCGGCCACCGCGCTGGCGGCCGCCAATGCCATCCTGGCGGCGCTGTTCCGGCGCGAGCGCACCGGCGCCGGCGAGACCATCGAGACCTCGCTGCTGTCGGTGGGCGTGCAGCTGCAGGCCCAGCTGTGGGCCGAGTACCAGTGCTCCGGCGCGCTGCCGGTGCGCAGCGGCAACAGCCAGCCCAAGGCGGCGCCGGCGGCCGACGTGATCGCGGTGGCCGACGGGCATATCGTGCTGTCGGCCTATCTCGACGAACACTGGACGCGGTTGTGCGAAGCCATCGGCCAGCCGGCGCTGGCGCACGACGCGCGCTTTGCCAGCAACGCACTGCGGGTGCAGAACCGTGCGGCGCTGCTGTCGATCCTGCACGACGCCATGCGCCACCTGAGCGGCGATGCCGCACGCGCGCTGCTCGAACGCCACCAGGTGGTGGTGGGCGTGGTGCGCGACTACCACCAGGTCAGCGCCAGCGCCGATGTGCGCGCCAGCGGCATCATGCGGCCGGTCGACGACGGCGAGGGCGGGCGGCTGGAATTGCCCGGACTGCCTTTCACCATGGCAGGCCTGCCTGCGGGCGGCGTGCCCTCGGTGCCGCGGCTTGGCCAGCATACCGCCGAGGTGCTGACGGAACTGGGCTACGGGGCCGCGGAGATCGATGCCATGGCGCGTGCCGGACACATCGGCATGGAACACGTCGCGCAGGAGGCGGCATGAACGCGCCGCAGCCTGCCGTCCTGCTGCAGCGCCACGCCGGCTGGGCCGAACTGGTGCTGAACCGCCCCGCGCGCCGCAATGCCATCGACATGGCGCTGGCGCGCGCGCTCGGCGACGCGATCGAGACCCTGGCCGCCGACGACAGCGTGCGCGCGGTGCTGCTGCGCGGCGCCGACGGCGGCTTCTGTTCCGGCCTGGACCTGCAGGCGCTGCAGGTCGAAGCCGGCGGGCTGGCGGCGTTCGCGCCGGTGTGGGAGCGCGTGCACCAGGGCCTGCGGCACAGCCGCAAGGCCTGGGTGGTGGCGCTCGAGCGCCATGCCATCAATGGCGGCGCGGCGCTGGCGCTGGCCGGCGACCTGCTGGTGTGCGGCGCGGGGGCCTTCCTGCAGATCGGCGAGATCCGCCTGGGCATGGCCGCGCCGCGCAATGCCGAGTGGCTGGCGCTGCGCCATGCGGAAGCCGTGGCCGCGCGCCTGTGCCTGCTGGGCGACCGCGTGCCCGCGCCCGAACTGCTGCGCCTTGGCATCGCCACCGAGATGGTCGACGACACCCAGGTGCTGGACCGCGCGCGCGGACTGGCCGCCACCATCGGCGGCTTTCCGGCGGATGGCGTGGCCGCGATCAAGGGCGGCATGCGCGCGGCCAGCGCTGCCCGCCACGGCAACACTTGAGGACAGACACGGATGACCGATCCCCATACCCCTGACATGGCCGACGACGAGGCCTCGTTGCAGGCCTTCCGCGCCGAGGTGCGCGCGTTCGTCGCGCACGCGCTGCCCCATGCCGTTCGCGAGAAAGTCCGCCTCGGGCTGGAGGTCAGCAAGCAGGAGCTGGTCGACTGGCAGCAGCGGCTGGCGCGGCGCGGCTGGCTGGTGCCGCACTGGCCTGCGGCCTGGCAGGGCTGTGACTGGAGCGCCGAGCGCCGCGCCGTGTTCCAGGAGGAACTGGTACTGGCGCACGCACCCGAGAGCGGCGGCATCAGCCTGGAGATGATCGGGCCGATCCTGATCCGCTACGGCACGCCGGCGCAGCAGCAGCATTTCCTGCCGCGCATCCTGAACCAGGAGCACTGGTGGTGCCAGGGCTATTCCGAGCCCAACGCCGGCTCGGACCTGGCCTCGCTGAAAACGCGTGCGGTGCGCAGGACCCGGCCCGACGGCAGCGAGGTCTACGTGGTCAGCGGCAGCAAGATCTGGACTTCGTACGCGCAGTACGCCGACTGGATCTTCTGCCTGGTGCGCACCGATACCGAGGCGCGCGCGCAGCAGGGCATTACCTTCCTGCTGATCGACATGCGCAGCCCCGGCGTAAGCGTGCGGCCGCTGGTCGGCATCCATGGCTGGCACCTGTTCAACCAGGTGTTCTTCGACGAGGTGGAAGTGCCGGTGGAAAACCGCGTCGGCGACGAGAACGCCGGCTGGTCCATCGCCAAGTCGCTGCTCGAGCACGAGCGGCTGAACCTCGCGCGCGTAGCCGAGAACCGCCGCCGCCTGGCCAAGGTGCGCGCCATCGGCGCGGAGCTGGAAGAGGGTGGCCAGCCGCTGCTGCAGCGCCCGTGGTTCGCGCGCCGGCTGCGCGCGCTGGAGGTGCGGCTCGAGGCGCTGGCGGCCACCGTGCTGCGCTTTCGCCGGCAGGCGCGCGCTGGACAGGCGCTGGGGCCCGAGACCGGCATGCTCAAGCTGCTGGGCAGCCGGCTGATCCAGGACATCGAGAACCTTGCGGTCGATGCACTGGGGCCGGACACGCTGGCCTATGACCGTGCCGCGCACTTCGAGCCCGCCGCGCCGGAACCAGGGCGCTCCGCCTACGCCGCCGCGGCGTCGGCGCGCCGCTTCGTCACGCGCGGCTACACCATCGCCGGCGGCTCCAGCGAGATCCAGCACGAGCTGCTGGCCAAGCAGGTGCTGGGCCTGTAGCGCGGCCACGGTGGCTGCAACCTCTGCATAAGGACACGAACAGATGAGCGATGCAACGGACGATCGCCGCATGCTGCGCGACAGCGTGCGGCGCTATGTCGAACGCGGCTACGGCTTCGAGCAGCGCCGCGCCGCGCTGGCCGGGCCCGATGGCTTCTCGCGCACGCACTGGCGGGCGTTTGCCGAGATGGGCTGGCTGGCGCTGGGTTTGCCGGAAGCCTGCGGCGGCCTGGGCAACGCCACCGACCAGGCGCTGCTGGCGGAAGAACTGGGCCGCGCCCAGCCGGCCGAGCCGTGGCTGGCCAATGCCGCGCTGTGCGCGCCGCTGCTGGCCGTCTGCGACGACCCCGCGCACGCGGCCGCCGCGGCGGCGATGGCCGAAGGCGGCGCCATGCTGGCGCTGGCCGCATGGGAAACACAAGGGCGCTATGACGCCTTCGACATCAGCACTACGGCGCAGGCCGACGCGGCGGGGCAATGGACGCTGGACGGCCGCAAGACGCTGGTGCTGGGCGGCGGCAGCGCCAGCCTGCTGCTGGTGCTCGCGCGCACCGGCGGCCAGCGTCGCGAGCGTCATGGCCTGACCCTGTTCGCGGTGCCGGCGGAGACGCGCGGCGTCAGCGTCGAGGCGCTGCCGACCTACGACGGCCGCCAGACCGCCAGCGTGACGCTGCGCCGCGCGGTGGTGCCGGACCGCGCGCGCATCGGCCTGCGCGACGGTGCCTGGCCAATGGTGGAGGCCGCCATCGACCGCGCCACCGTGATGGCCTGTGCCGAAGCCGTCGGCACCATGTCTCGCGCGTTCGACCTGACCCGCGACTACCTGGCGACGCGCGAGCAGTTCGGCCGGCCGCTGACCGCCAATCAGGTGATCCGCCACCGGCTGGTGGACCTCTATGTCAGCGTCGAGCAGGCACGTGCCATCACCGAAGCCGCGGCCGACGCGCTGCAGGGCGATGCGGTGGCACGCATGCGCGCGGTCTCGCATGCCAAGGCCTTTGTCTCGGAGGCCGGGCGCGCGCTGGGCGAGGACGCGGTGCAGCTGCACGGCGCTGTCGGCATGACCGACGAGGTCGAAGTCGGCCACTGCTACAAGCGCCTGGCGGCGCACGCCAACCTCTTCGGCGACGCCGACTGGCACTACGAGCGGCTGGCGGCACTCGATCACGCGGCGCAGGCGCAGGCCTGAGCCGGTTCAGCGCGGGCGCCCGGGACCGCCGGCGCGCCTGCTGACGACACGCCGGCAACGTACCGGCATGCGCGGCCAATGCGCCGCAACGGAGACAGCAATATGAGCAGCCAGCACAATCGCGCCCGCAAGGCGCGCGCCACGCGCGCGGCCCTGGCCGCGGCGCTGGTCCTGGCGGGCGCCGCCAGCGCGCACGCCGAGGCACCTTACCCCAGCAAGCCGATCCGCATGGTGCTGCCGTCGGGCGCGGGCACCGTGACCGACCAGACCGCGCGGCTGGTGGCCGAGCGCCTGACCGCGGGGCTGAAGCAGCCGGTGGTGGTCGACAACCGCCCCGGCGCCAACGGCATCATCGCCAGCGAGACCGTGGCGCGCGCCGCGCCCGATGGCTACACGCTGCTGTTCACCTATGCCGCGACCATGACGGTGAACCCATGGACCACGCCGTCGCTGCCGTACGACCCGGTCAGGGACTTCACGCCGATCGCGCGGCCCAGCCAGCCCGGCGGCAACCTGCTGGCGGTCAGCGCCGAGGTGCCGGTGCGCAGCCTGCAGGAGCTGATCGCGTATGCCAGAAGCAGCAAGACGGAACTGGCGTACTGCTCCTGGGGCGTTGGCTCCGGCGGCCACCTGGCCATGGAATACCTGAAGGCGAATGCCGGCATTCACCTGCGCCACATCCCGTACAAGACCGCGACTCAGTGCAGCAACGACCTGGCCGCGGGCCACGTCACCATCGGCATGACCGATGCCATTTCGTCGGTGCCGCACCTGAAGTCCGGCCGCATCCGCGGCATCGCGGTGTCCGGCCCGGAACGCCTGCTGACCGCGCCCGACGTCCCCACCATGTCGCAGCAGGGCGTGCCGTTCCAGCAGGCGAGCTGGGTCGCCATCTTCGGACCGAAGGGCGTGCCCGCGCCGATCGTCGAGCGGCTCAACGCCGAGGTCAATCGCATGCTGCAGAACCCGGCCGACCGCGCCAAATTCGCCGCGATGAACCTGCAGCCGGCCGCGCCGTCGAGCCCGGCCGACCTCGGCAAGCTGCTCAGCGCCGACCTGGCCGCATGGGGCGAGGTGGTGAAGGTGGCGGGGCTGCAGGCGAAGTAGGGCCGACACACACAACAACGAGGACGGGAGACAGAGAGCGTGAAGGCAACACAGTGGATGGCGATGGGCGTGGCCCTGGCCGCGGGCAATGCCGCGGCCGGCACCATGCAGTTGTTTGGCGTGGTCGACGCATCGATCGAATACGCCAAAGGCTCCGACAGCGTGGTGCGCATGCGCGAAGGCCAGCAGGCCGCATCGCGCTGGGGCATCCGCGGCATCGAAGACCTCGGCGGCGGGCTCAAGGCCAACTTCCTGGTCGAGTCGGGGTTCAATATCGACACCGGCACGGAATTCTTCGGCAACAACCGGCTGTTCGGCCGGCAGGCCTATCTGGGCCTGTCGGGCAACTGGGGCGAGTTCCGCCTGGGGCGGCAATACACGCCGTCGTTCTATGCGCTGCTGCGGCTGGATCCGTTCCTGCTCAACGGCGCGGTGTCGCCGTTCAACCTGCTGAGCGCAACCGCATCGCAGGGCACCGGGCACGTGGCCTACGGCGCCCGCTTCGACAACGCGGTGCAGTATTTCTCGCCCAAGTGGGGCGGCTTTTCCTTCGGCGCCGCGGTGGCGCCGGGCGAGGTGCCGGGGTCGGCGCGCTCAGGGCTGAACTTCGGCATGAATGCGACCTACGAGGCCGGCAACGTCTACGCGTTTTACTCCTACCAGGGGATGTATTCGGGCGCCAACGTGCCGGTGGAACCGACGCTGACTTCCAACCATTTCGTCGGCGGCTCCTATCGCTTCAAGCCGGTGGAGATCGGCCTGCTGTACAGCGCCGCCAGCAGCGACCGGCCCGAGACCCGCTCGGCACGCCACTACGGCGTGACCTTCAGCTGGAACGTGACGCAGCGCGACACCTTCAAGGCCGCCGCACTCAAGCGCCAGATCCTGGGCGGCGGCCAGCGGCCGCTGGCGGTGACGCTGGGGTGGGACCATGACCTGAGCAAGCGCACCACCGCCTATGTGCGGGCGGTGCTGGTGCATAACAGCCCCGGCGGCAGCGTGAGCAACAACAGCATCGTGATTGACCCGGGTAGTGGGGATGATGCGAAGTCGGTGAGCGTGGGGTTGCGGCATCGGTTTTGACAGGCTGCGCGTAGCAACCGGGAGCGTCATTGAAAGGCGCCGCCGCTTGCATACGCTCCCCTCTCCCGCGAAGTGAGAGAGGGGAGCAAACCGCGAGCGCGCAGGCGGCCCGAGCCATGCCAGTTACTTCAACTGCTGCGCAAACTCATCCAGCTGCGTAATGCAGATCCCCCAGCCCTCATAAAACCCCATTTCCTCATGCTGTTTGCGCGTAGCCTCATCGGGATGCATCACGCGCGCAATATAGCGGGTGCCGTCGCCCTCGTCGGCCATGGTGATGACCGCGGTCATCGACAGCCATGGCGTGCCGGGCCGGTACCCTGCGACCAGCGCCGAGGTGGAGACGATCTTCTCCATCGGCACGATCTCGAGGAAGCAGCCCGGGTTGTCGCTGGTGCCGCCGTCCGGTCCTTGCATGAAGGTATGGAAGGCGCCGCCGGGGCGCATGTCGAAGGCGCGGACCTCGGTGGTCCAGGGCTTGGGGCACCACCATTGCTTGAGCAGCTGCGGATCGCTCCAGGCGCGCCAGACCTTGGCGCGCGGGGCCTTGAGCAAGCGCGAGATGACCAGGTCCTGGCTTTCCGGGCCGGCGGCGTTTTCATTCGTCATGGGACTGTTCCTCTTGGTGAAGGGCTTCGACAAAAGCCGCCAGGCGGTCGGTACGGGCCTCCCACAGGGCGCGCTGGTCGGCCAGCCATTGCTGCGCGTCGGACAGCGGTTGCGGTACGAGTTCGCAGGTGCGCACGCGCCCCGTCTTGCGCGAGCGGATCAGGCCGCTGCGCTCCAGCACCTGCAGGTGCTTCATGAACGAGGGCAGCGCCATCGCGAACGGTGCCGCCAGCGCCGACACCGTTTCGGGCCCGCGCCCGAGCGTGCTGACGATGGCGCGGCGGGTCGGATCCGCCAGCGCATAGAACACGCCGGAGAGCGAGGCAAGATCGACAGCCTGGGACACGTCTGCAAACTCGGCACAATGGTTAGCCACGCGGCTAAGTATAGGGAGCCAGCCGGAACTTGCAAGGCCAAAATGCAAGGCGCCCCGGACCAGCCGGGGCGCCTTGCAGCCAGGGCCGTGCGTTTGAGCCTATTGCTGGCGAACGTATGCCGCCAGGGCCTTCACTTCGTCCGGCTTCAGGCCGGCGAACGGCGGCATCGGCACCGCGCCCCACTTGCCGCTGCTGCCGCCGCGGATGCTGGCTTCCAGCCTGGCTTGCGCCTGCGGGTCGCCCTTGTAGCGGACCGCGACCTCGTGATAGGCCGGACCGACGATCTTCTGCGTGGCGCTGTGGCAGCTCAGGCAGGCGTTCTTCGCCAGCAGGCCCTGCACATCCACCGCCGTGGCAGTCGCCGCCGGCGCGGCCTGCGCAACCGCCGGCTTGCCGGCCTTCTGCGCGATGGCCACGATCTCCGGGTCCTTGATCTTTGCGGAGCCATAGGCCACCGCCAGGTAGGCGCCGAGCTGCTCGACCTCGGCATCGTCGATCGGCGCGCCATAGGCCTGCTGCATCTTCTTCATCTCGGCGGTCCACTGCGCCAGCGTCAGCCCGGGCGGCTGGTACGAGACGTAGTCGGCCGAATGGCAGATTGCGCATTTCTGCGTGGCGATGCCGTAGCCGGGGAGTTTTGCCGGCTTGAGCTTGACGTTCTCCGCCGGCAGCTTGATGTCCTGCGGCGCGGCGCCGGCATGGCCGGCACCGAGCAGCACGAGCGCCAGCAGCGCGGGGGCGATGGTTGCTTTCATGGCGCGTTCCTCAGGCGATGGTGACCGGCGTGGCTTCGATGACATTGCGGCGGTAGCCGGCGGGGTTCCAGTTGGCTTTTGCCGGCTGGGTTTCGCCGTTGTTGCTGGTGGCGCGCACCATCAGCACCGCCGGTCCCTTGCGCGCGAACTTCACCGGCAGGTGCCATGCGCGGAACGAGAAGCGGCCCAGGTCTTCGCCAAGCTTCGCGGCCTGCCAGTTCTGCCCGCCATCGACCGAAACCTCAACCGCGCGGATGCCGGAGCCGCCGTCGAAGGCAATGCCCTTCAGTTCGACGGCGCGGCCGGCCGGCAGCCTGCCGCCGCTTTCCACGCTGGTGATAAAGCTGCGCACGGCCAGCGTCGAGATCGGCCGCGTCTTCGCTGCCGGCGTGCCGGGGGCCACGCACTGGCAATCGTTGTCCGGCACGCGGTAGCCCTTGGTCATGAAAAACGCATCATGGCCCTCGAACGGGTGGTCGAGCACCTCGATCTCGTGCAGGTGCTTGATCCAGTAGGTGCCGAAGTAGCCCGGCACCACCAGCTTGAGCGGATAGCCGTTGAGCAGCGGCAGGTCTTCGCCGTTCATGCCCCATGCCAGCAGCGGCTCGCCGTTCATCGCGTGGGCGATATCGAGCGACTTGCGGAAGTCCGGCGTGCCTGGCAGCACCGGCGTATCCATGCCGTTGAAGGTCACCACTTTGGCGCCGGCCTTGACGCCCGCGTGCTCCAGCACCTTGCGCAGCGGCACGCCGGTCCAGCGCGCGTTGCCCATCGCCCCGTTGGCCAGCTGCGCGCCGAACACGCGCGGCTCGGAGAAGCCGCGGCTGTTGCCCGAGCACTGGTTCACGGCGACGACGTCGACCGGCTCGGCCAGCCGCTTCAGTTCATCGAGCGACAGCTTCAGCGGCTTGCCGACGTGGCCGTCGACGCTCAGCCGGTAAGTGGCCAGGTCCACCGATAGCGGCAGGTTGGCCAGGTGGTAGCGCACGAAAAACGCGTCGTTGGCGGTGATCGGCCCCTCGTTGAACGCAGAGAAGGGCGTTTCCAGATGCGGCGGCCGTGTGCTCACGCGTACCAGCGGACGCTTGCCCGGATAGCGCACCAGGGGGCGCGGGCCGTCGGCCAGCGTGACGCCATCGGTCGCACGCGCAGCCTGCGCGGCCAGCGCGCCGAGCGGCGATGCGCCCAGCGCAAGCAGGCTCGCGCCTTGCACCAGGCGGCGCCGCGATGCCAGCGGCCGGTCGTTGTCGGCGGATGGCGCCGGACGGTTCTTGTTTCGCATGGGGGCGTCTCCTTCGGGGCGTGTTGTGGCGCGCACGGCGCTGTGGCGGATACTTTGACGCCGGCTCATCAAGTTGTGAAACGGGTTTTGCTGCTAGTCGTTATCGATTTATTCGATATAGGGGAAGACCACTGCCACCGCCCCGACAAAACCGCTTGCATCGCAAATTCGGTTTCCCTACACTTACCAAAACGTTTTTGTTAGCGGAAATCGATAATATCTGCGGCGAATTGCGCACAGACGCAGCCAGTGGCCAATGGGCCACCGGCATAACGCCCGCCACACCAAACGAGGAGCAAAGCATGTCCCATCCCGACCCCGCGCCGGTGGATGAACGGCTGCCATGGCGGCGCCTGTTCGTCTTCGGGCTTCAGCACGTACTAGTCATGGCCGCGTCGCCGATCGCGTCGGTCTTCCTGATGAGCAAGGCGCTCAACTTCCCGCCCGCGCTGGCAGTGCAGCTGCTGAGCGCCACCTTTGTCATCTGCGGCCTCGGCACGCTGCTGCAGTCGCTGGGCAAGCGCGGCATCGGCGCGCGCCTGCCGTTCGTGATGCTGCCCGGCGGCGCGCCGATCGTGCTGTTCATCCTGATCGCGCAGCAGACCGACGTGCAGACCGCGGCCGGCGCGGTGATCCTGACCGGGGTGTTCTACTTCCTGGTGCTGCCGGTATTCCGGCGCTGCCTGCAGTACTTCCCGCCGGTGGTGGTCGGCACCATGCTGCTGCTGGTCGCGATCAACCTGGCGCAGGTGTCGGGCAAGCTGGTCGCCGGCCACCCCGCCGCGGGCAGCGCGGTGGATCCGCTCAACCTGCTGCTGGCCTTTGCCACCATCGCCTGCACCGTGGCGGCGTCGCGCTGGCTCAGCGGCATGCTGGCGCAGCTGGCGATCCTGCTCGGGCTGCTGGGCGGTGCGCTGGTGGCGGGGCTGACCGGCGCGTTCCACGTCGGCCAGGTGTCGATGTCGCCGGTGCTGGCGTTGCCGACGCCGTTGCCGTTCGGCTGGCCCACCTTCGACGTGGTGGCGGCGATCCCGCTGATGGTGTTCGCCGTGATCTCGATGGTGGAGGCTACCGGGCAGACGCTGGCGATCAGCGATGCCGTGGGCCGGCCGGTGGACCAGCAGCGCGACGTGCCGCGCACCATCCGCGCCGACGCGCTGACCTCGCTGCTGGGCGGGATGTTCGGCACCTCGCTGATCATCACCAGTGGCGAGAACATCGGCATCGTGCGGGCGACGGGCGTGCGCTCGCGCTTTGTCACGGCGATGTCGGGCGCGATCCTGGTGGCGTTCGGGCTGCTGGTGCCGGTGTCGTCGCTGATCAGTGCGATCCCCGAAGCCGTGGTCGGCGGCACCGGACTGGTGGTGTTCTGCATCGTCGGCACCATGGGCATCGACATGCTGCGCAAGGTGGACCTGCGCGACCACGCCAACATGTATGTGGTGGCGGTGGCGCTGGCCGTGGGCCTGCTGCCGATCCTGGTGCCGGGCATCTATGGCGGCCTGCCGGCCAACCTGCGCATCCTGGTGGGCAATGGCGTGGCGATGGGCGCCATCACCGCGGCGCTGCTCAACTTCCTGTTTTTCCATACGGGTCTGCGCACCGCGACGGCTGACACGGGCGCGATCGCGCGCGACGATGCCGCCGCCACGCACTGACCGCGAACCCTGCTTTGCAATGACTCAAGCTTATGCCTCGACGCCGGCCTGGCCCGGCGATATCACTCCCCCGCTGGCGCCGGACAGCTTCGAGCGCCCGCGCATCCTGCTGCCGGAATGGACCCTGCTGCGCCAGGGCGCGGTACGCGGCCACGCGGTGGTGGTGGAGGGCGGCCGCTTTACCGCGGTGGGCCCTGCCGCCGATGTCGCCGCGCGCTTCCCGGAACTGGAAACCCTGCCGCTGCCGCGCATGCTGCTGATGCCGGGCATGATCGACACGCACCATCACCTGACGCAGTCGTTCGGCAAGTCGCTGGTGTTCGGCGAGCCATCGGAGATCTTCCGGCGCGTGTGGGTGCCGCTGGAGGGCAGCCTGAAGGCGGAGCACCTGTACCTGTCTTCGAAGCTGGCGGCGCTGGAAGCGCTGCGCGGCGGCTTCACCACCGTGGTCGACGCCGGCACGCGCAGTGACGCCGGCCTCGACGCGGTCGCGCGCGCGGTCAGCGATGCCGGCGTGCGCTGCGTGCTGGGCCTGATCTGCAACGACAAGCCCGGCGCCGAAACGCTCGATGCCGCGCCCATCCTGCGCCGCGCCGCCGCGCACCTGGACCGCTACGCCGGCGATGCGCTGGTGGCGCCATCGCTGGCGATCTCGATCCCCGAGGTGGCCTCGGACGCGATGCTGCATCACGTCTACCAGCTGTGCGCCGAGTCCGGCCGCATCTTCCAGACCCATGCCAACGAGCACCTGGTGGCGGTGGAACGCTCGCTCAACGCGTGCGGGCGCCGGCCGATCGAGCACCTCGCCGCGATCAGCGCGCTCGGCCCGGCGGCCTTGCTGGCGCATGCCACGCTGGTGACGCCGCAGGAGATCCGGCTGCTGGCCGACAGCGGCGCCGCCGTCGCCTACAACCCCGTGGCCAGCGCCTGGAAGGGCAACGCGGTGGCGCCGGCCGAGACCATGGCCACCTTCGGCGTGCGCCTGGGCCTTGGCACCGACGGCACCCGCAGCGACGGCTTTCGCCTGCTCGACTATGCCGAGGCCGCGCAGCGCTTCGCCTTCGGCATCGGCGTCGGCGACTCTTCCTGCGGCGCGGGCTGGCGCTGGGTCGACATGGCCACGCACGACGCGGCCGACGTGGCCGGGCTGGGCGCGCTGACCGGGGAGATCGCCGCCGGCAAGCGCGCCGACTTCCTGCTGGTCGACCTGGACGTGCCGGAACTGACGCCGTCGTGGGACCTGACCTGGGAACTGGTGCGGCTGGCCAACCGCGACCAGATCCGCGCGGTCTTTGTCGACGGCAGCCTGCGCCTGTGGCAGGGCTGGCCCACCGACTGGGATGCGCGCGCGCTGATGCGCGACATCCACGCCATGGCCGAGCACACCGTCGCCGGCGCGCCCATCCGCAAGCTGCATGACGCCGCCGACGTGCACCGCGCGCGCCATGCCGGCACGGAGGGGGCATGACCATGGACATGACGTTGTTCAGCGTCGGCGTGGCGGTCTTCACCGGCGCGCTGATCCAGGGCGCCACCGGCATGGGCTTTGCGCTGATCGTGGTGCCGGTGCTGGCGCTGGCCGCGCCCGCGATGCTGCCCGGCGCGCTGCTGCTGGCGATGCTGCCGCTCAACGCCTACGTGGCCTGGCGAGAGCGCCACGCCATCGACATGCGCGGCGCCGGCTGGATCAGCGCCGGACGCGTGGCCGGCACCTTCGGCGGCCTGTGGGTGCTGGTGGCGATGCCCATGGCGTGGCTCAACGCGCTGGTCGGCGGCAGCACCATCGCCGCGGCGGTGGTGTCGTTGCTGGCGCCGGCGTTCACGCCCGGGCGGCTGACCTTTGCCTCCACCGGCCTGATCACCGGCGTGACCGAGACCGCCACTGGCGTGGGCGGCCCGCCGCTGGCGCTGGCCTACCAGCACGCGCCGGTGGCGACGCTGCGCGCCACCGTGGCATTGTGCTTCCTGGTAGGCGAGGTGATCTCGCTGGTGGTGCTGGCGCTGAGCGGCAAGCTCGGCATGGAGCAGGTGTTCTATGCCGCGGGGCTGCTGCCGGTGCTGGGCGTGGGGATGGTTGCCAGCCATCTGGTGCATCGGCGGATTAATCAAAGGATGTTGAGGGTGGGGGTGTTGGGGTTTGCGTTGGTGTCGGGGGTGGTGGTGTTGGTTAGGGGTTAAGGTGGGGGGTGTTGAATGCGGTGTCGTGCTTGGCGGGCGCTGCTGTTTCGCCGGCGTAGCCGGCGACCTACTTATATGAACGCGCCCCGGTTTGCAAGGCAAGTTGAGCATGAGGCATCGAACGGTTGGTTGCAGACTTATATCCGGCCTTGTTTAGCAGGCCAAGCCTGCGGGCCCTGATGGTATTCGCCGGGAACGTCCCTCACTTTTTGGCGTGCTCGTTGTGGCACCAGTAGGTCGTCGGGTTTCCGCTCCCGCGGTCCAACCTGTTTTGCCATCACCTCCACTTACCGTCGCAACCTGTGAACGGATTCCCTGCTTGCTAGCTCAGCCTGCCGTTAGGCAAGCTTGACCGAGACATAGTCGCGGTCATAGGTTCGGTTGTGGGCCAACAGAGCCCAGGCCGTGCGCGCCATCTTGTTGGCCATGGCGACGCCTACGACGTTAGCCGGACGGCGCTGGACCAGCGCCGTACTCCAATGGCTTTGCCCCTTGCGACGCAAGTGACTGAGCACGATCCGCGCACCGTGAATCAGCAAGGTGCGCAGATAGGTGTCGCCGCGTTTGCTGATGCCCCCGAGATTCACTTTGCCACCGGTACCGCGCTGTCTTGGCACTAAGCCAAGGAATGCCGCCAGTTGCCGGCCTGAGCGGAAGGCGTGCACGTCGCCAATGGTGGCCACCAGCGCTGTCGCGGTGAGCGGGCCAATCCCGGGAATGGCAGCGACGGTCTGGCAATCGTGATCTTCCTTGAGCCAGGTGTTCAAGCGGATTTCGATTTGCCCGATTTCCTCGTCCAGGCGTGCGATGTCTTGTAATTGCTCGGCCACGGAATCGAACAGCACGCGCGGCAACTGCTGTTCGAGTTCGGCCATATGTTGCTTGATCTCTTCCAATCCGGCACGGCGTCCGCGACGGAAGTGAATGCCGAACTCGAACAGCACGCCGCGCAACTGGTTGATCAACATGGTGCGCATCTTCACGCGCAGGGCGCGGAATCCATGCAGGGCAAGGATGGCCTGCTGTGTTTCGGTCTTGCGCGCGACTTGGCGCATGCCGGGCTGATGTACGGCGGTCCAGATGGCCTTGGCATCGGCCACGTCGGTCTTGTTGGTCTGCACAAAGGGACGTACAAAGGCGGCATGCAAGAGCACGGGCTTATGGCCAAGTGCGGCGAGCTGGCGTGCCCACCAGTGTGCGCTGCCACAAGCCTCCAGTGCGACACGACCAGGCGCGCGCTTGGCCAGGAAGTTGAGCAGGGCCTTACGCGTAAAGCGACGGTTGAAACACTCGCCTGAAGGCTCAACCCAATAGAGCTGGAAAACACCCTTTGCAATGTCCAGACCGTAAGTCGTAGTATTCATTTCGGGTTCCTCCATCCTGTGTGGATTGTGCGAACTTCCACTCTGGCACATCGATGCCGTTTCGTGATGGAGGGCCCACCTATCCTGTCACGTTCCCCAGAAGCACAACTGAACTACCAGCGCCTCTTTGATCGGGAGAGGCCGGGGGCGCGTTCATTCCATCTTCTTGGCCGAGCGCCAAGAAGTAGGCAAGAAGCGCGTCGCCTATGCGGCTGGCAATCAATTCCGCGGCGTTGGCGGTTCAGGCGGTGGTGATTTCCGTTTGGCGTGGGTGCCCGTTCGAACCTGCTAACGCTATGTGAGTCAGGGACGGTGCCTACGATCACCCACTATTGAACGATCCCAACAGGGTGTAGGCAGCCTGCTGCTGGCGCTATTGGTGGGACGCCTTCGGCTGCGCTGCGCGCACTCCCAATCTCAGGTCTATTGCTCGGGCACGGAGTGCGTCGCTGCGCTCGCACGCGCTATCGCTGGCGAGCCCAAAGGACTTTTCCCTCCCGCCTCTTTGCTCCCCTCTCCCGCTTGCGGGAGAGGGGCGGGCGGGGGAGAGGGCCGGTGCATCTACGAAGTCCGGCCATCGCTTCCCGAAAGTCCGTCAAGCCCCCGGAATCGACGACGCTCTCACCACCAGTTCGGGCTTGGGTCCGGTGATGACCGTGCGGCCGCGCTCGCCCGACAGGTGCGCGAACAGCAGTTCCACCGCCAGCGAGGCCACCCGCTCCAGGTGCAGGTTCACCGCGGTCAGCGGCGGCTGCGCGCTGCGCGCGCGGATGCCGTCGTAGCGCGTCACCACCAGCACGTCGGCGGGCACGCGCTTGCCCAGCGCCTGCAGGTGCGCCATGGCGCCGACCGCGAAGGCATCCACCGGCGCGCAGAGCGCGTCCATGCCCGGCATCTTGGCCAGCAGTTGCGCGCAGGCCTCGGCGCCCGCGGCTTCGCCGTGTTCCTCGGCCGCCTTGACGACATGGCAGGGCAGCCCCAGTGCCTGCGTAAATTCGCGGTAGGCGCGTTCCGTTTCCACGTACGACTGCCGCGGCGCCGCGCCGATCATCAGGCCGATCCGCCGGCGCCCGTGGCCGTGCAGGTGCGCCAGCAGCAGCCGCGCGGTCTCGTACGACTGCAAATCGACGCAGGGCACCGGGGTGTCGGTGAGCGGCTCGCGCCCGATCGAGACGATGCTGACGCCGCGCTCGCGCAGCCGCGCGATATGCGGGTCGCCGGCGATCGGTTCGATCACGATGGCGCCGTCGATATCGAGCGTATCGAGCAGCCCGCCGGCGCCTTCCAGCGGCGGCACCAGCACCACGCCCAGCCCGCGCCCCATCGCCGCCTCGGCCGCGATCGCCGCCACTTCCATCATGAAGCCCAGCCGCGAGGTGCCGCCCGCCACCGCGAACGGCATCGACGACAGCAGCGCGATGCAGTTGGCGCGCCCCGACTGCAGCCGCTGTGCGCGAACGCTGGGCCGGTAGCCCAGTTCCGCGGCCACGCGCTTGACGCGCGCGCGCGTGGCGGGGTCCAGCACACCGCGGTCGTTCAGCGCATGCGACACCGTGGTCAGCGAAACCCCGGCGGCGCGGGCGACGTCGTGGATGGTGATGCGGCGGGGGCGGTCGGGGGTGGATTGGGTCATGCGGGGAAAGGGCGTTGGCTCAAGGGGGGAGCATACCGCAGCGGCTGCGGCCCTCAGGTATGAAATTCCTCTGCCCGGCCACCGCGCCCCGGCAGCTTGTGCCAGGCGCCGCGCTCGAATTCCGCGATCACCTGCGCGCCGAGCAGCAGCAGCGTCGCCGCGATTTCCAGGCTGAGCAGCACCACGATCGCCGTGGTCAGCGAGCCATAGACCCGTCCTACCTGCGACAGCGTGGTGAAGTACCACACCAGCACGTGGCGCGAGATCTCCCACAGCACCGCGGCGATCACCGCGCCGCTGAGCGCGTGGCGCAGCGACAGCCGGCCGACCGGCATCACCATGTAGATCGAGGTCAGCATCAGTACCTCGCCGATAAAGCCTAGCAGGTAGAGCAGGCCGGTGGAGAGGCGGTCCAGCGACCAGTCGTGGCCCAGCACCTCGACGTGCCGTTCGCCGATTGCCAGCAGCGCGCCGGATACCACCGTTACCAGCAGCAGGCCGATGCTGAGCACGGCGATGTAGCAGTACGGCAGCAGCGCAGAGACCAGGAAATGGCGGCGCCGGATCGCCACGCGGTGCTCGAAGATGACCGACATGGCGTTCTCCAGCACGGTGAAGGCGAGCGAGCTGAAGAACAGCATGGTGCCCAGCAGCACCCAGCCGATGGTGCCGCGGTTGCGCAGGAAGCCGGCCAGCTCGGTGACCAGGGCGCGCGCCTGGCCGGGCACGATCCACTCGAGATAGCGCGCCAGCGTCGACAGCAGCAGCTCGGGCTCGATCACGTGCGACAGCGCGATCACCATCAGGATCAGCAGCGGCACGATCGACAGCAGCGCGTAGTAGGCGACCGCGCCGGCCAGCAGCAGGCCCTGGTTGGCGCGGAACTGCCGCAGCGTGTACCAGGCAAAGCGCAGCGGATGGCGCAGCAGGTCGCTGATGAGGGCGTGGGCAAGGTGCATGGCGGGCACCGGAAGTGGCGGTTGACGACATTATGCGGCGCGCCAGGCCTGGGTTGCATGCCTGCGCCGACATTCCCAGGGGTTATGGCGCTATTCCGAACGGACGATTGTGGCCATGGCCGCCGGCCTGCAACATGGCGCCCGTGGCCTGCTGCGGCAGGCCGGCAACGCATCACAAAAGACGGCGCATCGACGGTGCAGCCGCCTCGACAGCCATGGAGACAGCATGCAGGCACAAGCGAAGTCGCGCGGGAAGGGGCTCCGACGCAGTCGGGGTTGGCGGACGGTGGTGCCGCTGGTGGCGTTGATGGTCGCGCCGGCCGGCGTAGCACTGGCGCAAGGCGCGGGCCAGCCCGCGGCAGTGGCCGAGAGCGAAGTCATGCAGGGCTTCCCGCCACCGCCGGACAAGCAGGTCGGTCGCGGCACCGGCTTGCGCCCGCCTTATATGCGATGGGCCTTCCGGCACGCGCGCGAGATGTCGCCCACCGTCGGCATCCGCCATGCGAGCCTGCCGCTGGCGCTGCCGGGCCAGTCGGCGCCGGAGCTGGACGCCGTCGGCTTTACCGTCGCGGGACAGACGGTGCGGGTGGCGGACTACCTGCGCGATACGCATACCGATGGCTTTATCGTGCTGCACCAGGGCCGGATCGTGTACGAGCGCTACCTTGCCGGCTTCGATCCGCACCAGCCGCATATCTGGGCATCGATGACCAAGTCCGTGACGGGTCTGCTGGCGGCGATGCTGGTCGAAGAGGGCAGGCTCGATCCGCAGGCGCGGCTGGCTCAATACGTGCCCGAACTGGCCGGCAATCCGTTCGGCGAGGCCACGGTGCAGCAGAACCTGGACATGGAGGTGCCGGTGGGCTATCCGCAGGCACTGCCGCCGGACCTGGGACTGTTCGGCGCGGTGGGCATCGTGCCGCGCAAGGCCGATGCGCCCGACACCATCTATGACTTCCTCAAGGTCGTGCACGCCACCGGCAGCGCCGGCGAGGGGCCGGACGGCGGCGTCTGGTATTACCAGAACGGCTCGCCGGAAGCGGTGGCGTGGGCGCTGCGCCGCGTTACGGGCAAGCGCTGGGCCGACCTCGTCACCGAGCGCTTGTGGTCGCGCTTCGCCGATGACGACGCCTACACCCAGGTCGATCGCCAGGGCACCGAAATGGCCAGTGGCGGCATGAATTCGACGCTGCGCGATGCCGCCCGCTTTGCCGAGACCGTGCGCCGCGCCGCGGCCGGCGATGCCACGGTCGGCATTTCGCCGAAGGCGGTGCGGATCGCGCTGCAGCCGGCAAGCAACCAAGCCCGCTTCGCGCGCGGCAATACCACCGCGGGGCGCGATGGCTACGGCTACCGCAACTACTGGTTCCAGCGCAACGACGGCGATGGCAGCATCGAGGCCAGCGGCCGCTTCGGCCAGAAGATCTACATCAATCCTGCCCGCGAGCTGACCGTGGTGAAGTTCTCGGCCAGTCCCGACGGCGCCGCGCGCGCGACCAGCGCCGCCGCCGTGCGCAAGCGCGACGATCCGGCGCGCGCGCTCGAATCCTCCGAAGCCATGGTGGCGGCGGCGCACGCCTTGCTGCGCGCGGCCAGCCGCTGATCTACGCCGGGGTTGCCGGCCATTTCCTCCGCGCACCGGGTTCGCCCGCGACGCTGGCCGGGACCGGCCGCCGATCTCAGGCCAGCGGCAGCTTCAGCACCTGCTCGGTGGTCAGGATATCGCCGAAGGTATCGTCGAGCGCGGCCAGGGCGGCGCGGTGCAGGTCCTGGTGCGCGATCGTGCCGGCCACGGTATCCAGGTCGCGCGTGGCGCAGGCGTCGGCCGCCACGATCACGCCGTAGCCCAGCGGCACCGCGTCGCGCGCCGCGCCGGTGACGCAGGCGTGAGTCATCAGGCCGGTGATGATCAGGGTCTGGATGCCGGCGGCCTTGAGCCGCTGGTCCAGGTCGGTGGTCGGGAATGCGCTGACCGAAGTCTTTTGCAGGACGGTGTGGTGCGGAGCCGGCTGCAGGTCGCCGTGGAAGGCCACGGTGGCGCCATGTTCGGCGAAGACAGGGCTGCCCGCCGGGGTGACGTGCTGGATGTGGAACACGGGCATGCCGGCGGCATCCGCGTGGCCGACCAGGCGCCGCGCGTTGCCAAGGGCCGCGGCACCATCGGGAATCGGCAGCTTGCCGCTGAAATACTCGTTCTGGAAATCGATGACCAGCACGGCGGTACTGGCGGCGTCGATGGCAGCGCGGGCCGGTGCGCCGGCGATCTTGCGTAGGGTCGGGTGGTGCATGGTGGTCCTCGTCACAGGGAAGGAAGCGGGCGTCGCCGCTGGCGGCCGCTGGTTGGCCGCAGGCGCGGCATGGAGCGTAGTTTCCGGCACCGACTGCAGCATCGGAAGTGGCCCGATGGACAACATCCGATAGAATCGGGCCAAACCACGTGACGTGGCCATGCCGTTGCAGCCAACAGACCGCCCCCGACCCGCCCCCTACCCAGCGAGATTGCGATGCACACCGTCGCGGTGATTGCCTTCGAAGGCATCAGCCCCTTCCACCTGTCCGTGCCCTGCATCGTCTTTGGCGACGACCTCGACCGCCTGGGTGTGCCACGCTACCGGCTGCTGATCTGCGGCGAGAAGCCGGGCCTGATTTCCACCATGTCGGGCTTCCGCATCGAGGTGGAGCACAACCTGTCGGTGCTGGAGCAGGCCGATACCGTGATCATGCCGGCGTGGCGCGATCCGGCCGAGCGCGCCCCGCAAGCGCTGCTCGATGCGCTCCGGTGCGCGAGCGCGCGCGGCGCGCGCATTGCCGGATTGTGCCTGGGCACCTTCGTGGTGGCCGAGGCCGGCCTGCTCGACGGGCGCACCGCGGCCACGCACTGGGCATGGGCCGACGATTTCGCGCAACGCTACCCCCGGGTGCGGCTCGACCGCGATTCGCTCTATATCGACGACGGCGCCATCCTGACCTCGGCCGGCACCGCGGCCGCGCTGGACTGCTGCCTGCACCTGGTGCGGCGCGACCACGGCGCCGAGGTGGCCAACCGCGTCGCGCGGCGCATGGTGGTGGCCCCGCACCGGCACGGCGGCCAGGCGCAATACATCGAGCACCCGCTGCCGCAGGCGGACGGCGCCGACCGGCTCGGCATGACGCTGGACTGGGCCATCGCGCACCTGTCCGAGCCGCTGACATTGGACACGCTGGCCGAGAAAGCCGGCATGAGCCGGCGCAATTTCACGCGCCGCTTCAAGGAGAAGACCGGGACCACCGTGACGCAGTGGGTGCTGAACCACCGGCTGACCGCGGCGCGCCGCTTGCTGGAGACGACCGACAAGGGCGTCGACCTGGTGGCCGAGCTGGTCGGGTTCGGGTCGGCGGTCTCCCTGCGCCAGCACTTCACCCAGGCGCTGGCGGTGTCGCCATCGGCCTACCGCAAGCAGTTCGGCACCGCGGTGCCGCGTCACACGGTCAGGTAACCTTCATCAGCGACGAGGCGACGGTGCGGATCTCGTCGAAATTGGTGATCAGCCCGAAGCTCAGCAGGAACATGCCGACATGGAACAGGCCCCGGTATCGGTCCAACAAAAACAGGAACGGCGCCGCAATGCGCTTGCGCAACGGCGGCCGGGTCAGCACCAGGCATGTCAGCACGCCCAGGAGGGCGCCGGCGATCACGTCGGTCGGGTAGTGCAGTCCGACGAAGACGCGGGCCAGGCAGATCAGCAGCACGGCATACGCCAGCGCCAGCATGCCAAGCCAGCGCGCGGCGACCATCACGCCGGTGGCCACGGCACACCATATCATCGCGTGATCGCTGGGAAATGAACTCCATGTGCGCATGCCATCGTCCGAGGCCAGCAAAAAGTGCAGGCCGACATCCGGATCGGCCATGGGCCGCACGCGAAATGGCAGCCAGTTCGCCAGCAGCCGGCCCAGCACCAGCGCGCAGAACGCGGCGACAACGGTCGCGGTCACAATTTCCCGATCGCGTTGCTTGTCCGTGCCGTCGCGGAACCAGATCCACCACAACAGCGCCACCATGGGCAGGCCCCGCAGCATGTAGAACTGCGTAAAGGCCAGCACCCCGCGATCGAAGACGGGCCAGCGGAACGAGAACTGGTTCAGGAAGTGAATGATGCTGCTGTCGAAGGCGTTCATCCCTCCCCCAAAGGCAGGGTGACTCGCGGTCACCTGCTTTTATATCGGCAGAGTACAGGCAGGGATGGGGCCTCGTCCATGCGGGCTGGTCTCGCGTCGGTTCGTTGACGCACGTAACGGCAAGAGGGCACGGACGGCAATGGCGCACGCCAGGGCGGCTCCATTGCTGCCGCCCTGGCGTGCCGGATTCGCAGCAGGCGGTTCAGAGGCTGTCGTGCCGGCGCGAACCGCCGAACAGCCGCGCGCCCAGCACCACGCCGACGCCAAGCGCAATCCCCAGAGCCCGCACAGGGTTGGCGTGGACGAACGTTTCCGTTCGCTCGAGGCTGGTTTCCCACTCGCTCATGACGCGTCCTTTCACGCGCCGTGCCACGTCCGCCGACTTCGCCGCGATTTCCGTCGCCGCGCTGCCTGACCTGGCGGCAAGTTCAACGAACTCCGCCTTGGCGCGTTCGAGGTTCTCGCCGGACAGCGTTGGCAGGCGATCGATCAGCCGGTCGAGCTCGCGCGCCAGGTCCTGCGATCCGGACGATCGTGCCGGCGTGCTGCTCCATGGCGCGCTGCTGCTCATATTCGAACCCGATGCCGAGGGCATGCGCGTCTCCTGCTGGCGCATGCCTGATGTGCTGGTGGGCGTGATAGTCGTTTCCGTCTGTTCCATGTTGCGCCTCCGCATTGAAGTATCCGGGCCCGCAGGGCTGCCCCCGCGCGCCTCCGGAGGGCGGTGCACCTTTCATGCCCGGCGATGGCGGTCGGCGCGACCGCCTCAGCGCCATGCGCTGCGTGGCACTGCCGCAGCGTCTCACAGCCGCAACCGCGTGCCGCATTACAAAGTCAGCCAGATTTGCGCGCCGAGATTGCGCGGGCGGCCGTGAACCCGCACGGCGGCGCGGCGCGCAAGATCTCGGGCGCGCACAAATTCACGCGGCGCGGGTTGGCATGGCCGTTGCGTCGCCAAGGGTGTCGTACTTGGCAAGCAGGAGGGCATCATGGCACATCAAATTCCCCGGCCGGAGGAAGGGCCGAACGTACCCGAGGTGCCGCCGGCCGATCCTTCGCGAGAAAGCGAAGAGCAGCTTCCGCCCCGGCACGATGACGACCTCGGCAAGCCGCCGCGCCAGCCGGGACAGGAGGATCTGCGCAGGCGGTCATCCGGGTCAGTCCAGCAATAGCGTGGAGGACCGGTGTACGACACGCCCCGCGCCTGAAGCGTGCGGCGCGCCACCCGGCGCGCCTGTCGCCATACAGATCTTCGCTGCTGAATCTAAGTCAGCCTGGCTGAGATTCCCGCGCGCGGCCTCCTTTCGCAACGCCACTTTCTCGCAGCCGCTATCCCGGCCGGCCGCTGCCCGATGTGCGGGCCTCCGGCCTCGACGCCAGTTTTTCCTAAATCACTTGAACAAACTTTTCAACTCTGCGGCTGTTGCCGGAATCTATAGTTTGTCAGGGCAAGACATTGTGATTGCTGAACCTTTTTCCGGCCGGGCGCGGATATGGCGCGACGGCAGGCCGGAAGTCGAGCCCCCGTAAAGGCGCCCGGCGACGGGGCAAGGGAGACGGCCATGGAGGGGCGGGGAATGCGACTGTGGCGCCGGCTTGGCGCCTGCCTGTGCGCGGGCCTGGCATGGCTGGCGCTCAATGTCCATGCGCAGAACGCGCCAGCCCAGGCGGCACCGTTCAAGCCGGAAGAACTGGAGGCGCTGGTTGCGCCCATTGCCCTCTATCCCGACTCCGTCTTGTCCCAGGTGCTGATGGCCTCCACCTATCCGCTCGAAATCGTGCAGGCGGCACGCTGGGTCAAGGCCAATCCCAAGGTGAAGGGCGACGCGGCGCTGAAGGCGGTCGAGAGCCAGCCCTGGGATGTCAGCGTCAAGTCGCTGGTGGCGTTTCCGCAGGTGCTGGAGCCGATGAGCGACAAGCTCGACTGGACGCAGAAGCTGGGCGACGCCTTCATCGGCCAGGAGAAGGAAGTGCTCGACGCGGTGCAGCGGCTGCGGGCGCGCGCGCAGCAATCCGGCAATCTCAAGTCGAACGAGCAGCAGAAGGTCATTGTCGAACCCGCGCCGGCGCCATCGGTGCAGCCGGCGCAGTCGACGGCACCGGCACCGGCACCGGCGCCGGCGCAGACCATCGTGCGGATCGAGCCGGCGAATCCCGAAGTCATCTACGTCCCGGCCTACAACCCGACGGTGGTATACGGCGCCTGGAGCTATCCCTCCTATCCGCCGTATTACTGGCCCCCTTATCCCGCCTACTATCCCGGCGCCGCACTGATGACCGGCTTTGCCTGGGGCGTCGGCCTGGCCGCCGCGGGCGCGATCTTCGGCAACTGCAACTGGGGCGGGGGCGACGTCAACATCAACGTCAACAAGGCCGCCAATATCGACCGCAATTTCGACCGCACCAAGGTGCAGGGCGGCGGGAAATGGCAGCACGACGCCTCGCACCGCAAAGGGGTGTCGTACCGGGACAACGCCACGAGCGAGCGGTTTGGCGGGCGCGATGCGGCGGCCGCCAACCGCCGCAACGAATTCCGCGGCCGCGAGGGGGGCGCGTCCGACCGCATGGCAGGCGGGAATCGGGGCGACCGTGGCGGGGTGGGTGATCGTGGCGGGGTCGGCGACCGTGGCGGGGTTGGCGACCGTGGCGGAGTGGGCGACCGAGGCGGAGTTGGCGACCGAGGCGGAGTTGGCGACCGAGGCGGAGTTGGTGACCGAGGCGGAGTTGGCGACCGAGGCGGAGTTGGTGATCGTGGCGGGGTTGGCGACCGCGGCGGGGCCGGCGACCGTGCCGGCGTGTCGGACCGGTCCGCCGGCGGCGGCCGCGACAACGCATTCCAGGGCGTAGGCGGCGGTGCGAGCGCGCAGCGTGATTTCGACCGGGGCCGTGCCAGCGCGCAGTCGGCCTCGTTCCGCGACGGCGGCGGCCAGCGTGGCGGTGGCGGTGGCTTCAGCGGCGGCGGCGGCCGTGGCGGCGGAGGCTTCGGCGGTGGCCGCGGTGGTGGTGGCCGTGGTGGCGGACGGCGTTGACCAGGGGACAGCGATATGCAGCGCACGCAACGATCGGGCCTGGCATGGCCCCGCCGCAAGGCGTTGTTCCTGGCGGGAATGCTGCTCGCCCTGGCGGCGGCGCCGGCTTTCGCACAGAAGAACTTCGCGACGCCCGAGGCGGCAATGAACGCGTTCGGCGAAGCGGTCGCCACCAGCGACGACGACGCCATGAAGTCACTGCTCGGCGCCCGCTATACCGACCTGATCCCGCCGGTCGGTGCCGAGATCCGCTACAAATTCCTGGAAGCATGGCACCAGTCGCACGCGATTCGCGCCGACGGCCCGGACCGTGCCCGCATTGCCGCGGGCAATGACGGCTGGACCATGCCGGTCCCGCTGGTCAAGACCGCGAAAGGCTGGCATTTCGATACGCGTGCCGGCGTCGAGGAAATGCGCCTGCGCCGCATCGGCCGCAATGAACTGGCGGTGATGCAGACCCTGCTCGCCGTGCGTGACGCGCAGTACGAGTATGCGCAACGGATGCGCCAGGACCGCGGCGTGACCACCTATGCATCGAAGCTGGTCAGCTCGCCTGGCAAGCACGATGGCCTGTACTGGCCAACCGGCCCTGACGAACCGGAAAGCCCGCTTGGGCCGGCCTTCCTGAGAGCCGAGCATCGCAGCGCGCCGGGCGCTGGCTACCACGGCTATCGCTACCGGCTGCTGACGTCGCAGGGCCCGCACGCGCCCGGCGGCAAGTATGACTACGTCGTCGACGGCAAGCTCTTCGGCGGCTTTGCCGTGATCGCGTGGCCGCTGCGGTACGGGGATACCGGCATCAAGAGCTTCATGGTGAGCCACGACGGCCGCGTCTACGAGCGCGACCTGGGACCGGACAGCGCGGCCAGGGCCGGTGCAATCCGGTCCTTCGACCCCGGCCCCGGGTGGACCGAGGTCAAGCCCTGACGCCCACGGGCGATAAAGGGTCAGGCAACAAGAGCCGGAAACATCGCCACCGACAACGCGTGCGAGCGCAGCGACGCACTAGTGCCACAGCAGCAGACCTGAGATAGTGAGCGCGCGCAGCGCAGCCGAGCGAAACAGCAGCGCCCGCCAAGCACGACAACCCATCCACAGTCCCAACGCCCTCCAAACAGATCCTCAACCCACGGCCCATCAACCGTGTTCCCCCACCCCCGCCACAAAATCCTCCCCCTCCGGCAACCCCAACGAGAACTTCACCGGAAAATCCACCGCAATCCCACCCTCAACCCGCCGCACCACTTCCCGCGCCCGCACATGCGGATCGTCGAACAGTTCGCCAGCCCCCAGCACCGGCGAGAACGGGATATCGAACGGCGCGAAGAAGTCCACCCATTCAGCCAGATCCCGCGTGCGAAACACCGCCGCCATCAGGTCATTGACTGCCACCTTGTGCCCGCTGCGTCCGGCGCGCGTGGCGAAGCGCGGATCGCGCAGGGCCGGGAACGCGTCGCCCAGCGCCGCGCACAGGTTGTCCCAGAACTTGTTCTCAAGGATGCCCATTGCCAGGTGCCGCCCGTCGCGCGTTTCGAACAGATCGTTCTCCGGCATCACGGTGGGCGATGCCTGCGGCGACGCCTCGTGCGTGCGCGCGGTCCAGGCGCCATGCGCAGTCCACGACAGCACGGCATCATGGATCGACACGTCGAGATGTTGCCCCTGTCCGTTCGCTCGCGCGCTCATGATGGCCACCGCCAGCGATAGCGCGGCGTAGCCCGAGGCGGCGTAGTCGGACACCCGCACGCGCGGGCGCGAGACCGCATCGTGCACCTGCACCGGCGTGGCCCAGTAGCCCGCCAGCGCCAGATAGTTCAGGTCGTGCCCGGCATGGCTCGCGTACGGCCCGGTCTGGCCGAAGCTCGAGACGGAACACAGCACGATGGCTGGATTGACGGCCGCCAGCGCGTCGAAGCCCAGCCCCATTCGCGCCATCACGCCGGGGCGGAAGCCTTCGACCACGGCGTCGGCATCGCGCACCAGGTCCAGGAAGGCCGCGCGGCCGGCGTCGGTCTTCAGGTCCAGCGCCACCGAGCGCTTGCCGCGGTTGAACTGCGCATACACATGCGCGCCCAGTTGGCGCGCGGTGTCGCCGCTGCCGGGCTGCTCGACCTTGATGACATCCGCGCCAAGCTGGCGCAGCAGGCTGCAGGCGTGCGGGCCGGGCAGCAACTGACTGACGTCGATGATGGTGACGTCGTTCAGGCAAGACCATGCTGGCTTCATGCGGCGCCTCGGGCAGAAGGAACAGAACACACGTGCCGCACGCGCGGAGATGGCGTGCGGCGGTGGCAGAGGAAAAAAAGGAAGGGCAGCGCTATCAGCCCAGGTCGCCGGTCATGCCGATCGATTTCATCAGGTCGCCGTAGCGCGCGTTGTCGCTTGCCACCATGGTGCCGAATTGCGCGGGCGACGCGCTGCGGCGCAGCTCGCCGGCATTGGCCTTGAGCTGGGCGTCGAACACGCCGGCGCTCTGCAGCGCGCGCACCGCGGCGTGCAGCTTCTGCGCCAGGTCGGCCGGGAAATTGGCCGGAGCGAACAGGCCGCTCCAGTTGTCGATGACAAAGCCGGGCGGCAGCGCTTCGGCCATGGTCGGCACGTCGGGGAAGTACGGCGAACGCGCGGCGGCGGTGACGGCCAGCACCCTGACCTGGTTGTTGCGCACGTACTGCGTCGCCGTACCCAGCACCGGCATGCCGAACTGGGTCTGGCCGGTCAGCATCGAGGTCAGGATCTCCGGCGCGCCCTTGTAGGGAATATGCACGGCCTCGCAGCCGGCCTGGTGCAGCATGGTCTCCACCGCCAGATGGGCGATGCTGCCCTTGCCGCCGGAGCCGTAGTTGAACTTGCCCGGCTCCTTCTTCATCGCCGCGACCAGCTCGGCGGCGCTCTTGTAAGGCGAGGACATGGGCACCACCAGCGCCGACGGCCCGCCCGACAATGCCGTGATCGGCGTGAAGTCATGGGTCGGGTCATACGGCATCTTGCGGTACATGTGCACGTTGATGACGTGCGAGTTGGCCAGGATGCCCAGCGTGTAGCCATCGGGCGCGGCGCGGCGCAGCGCGCCCGCGCCGATGATGCCGCCGGCGCCGGGCATGTTCTCGACCACCAGCGGCTGGCCGAGCTTCTTGCCCAGTTCGGCCGACAGCGTGCGCGCCACGTTGTCCGGCGTGCTGCCGGCGATAAACGGCACGATCAGCCGGATCGGGCGGCTGGGGTAGGGGGATGCGGCGCGGACGGCGCGGGCCGGCAGCAGCAGGCTGCCCAGCGCGGCGGCGCCGGCGGTCGCAAGCCAGTTTCGGCGGTTCATGCTTGGTCTCCGTGGTCTTGTCGTATGGTGCTGTGGCCGGGATCCGGATGCCGGCGGCGACCGCGCCGCCGGCACGGTCAGGCTTTCTGTTGCAGCGGTTCCAGGATAGCCCGCGCGATGGTGTTGCGCTGGATCTCGCTGGTGCCGGTGAAGATGCGGAACATGCGCAGCTTGCGGAAGGTCTGCTCCACCGGATGGCCGCGCGTGACGCCAACATTGCCGTGGATCTGCACGGCCTTGTCCGCCACCTCGAAGCAGCGCTCCGAGACGAAGAGCTTGCACGCCGCGGCCTTCATGCGCAGGTCGGCGCCGGCGTCGGCCAGCGCGGCGGTGTGCGCGATCATGCTTTCACAGGCCCACAGCGCCGCGGCCATGTCGGCCAGCATGTGCTGGATCGCCTGGAAGCGCGCGATCGGGCCGCCGAACTGGCGACGCTGGCCGGCATATTCCACCGACGATTCATAAGCCCGCGTGGCCAGCCCGAGCATGCTGGGGCAGTGCAGCAGGCGGTTCACGTTGATGCGCGACATGCCGAGCTTGAAGCCGTTGCCTTCGCCGCCGAAGACGTTGGCGCGCGGCACCCGCACGTTGTCGAAGCGGATATCGCCGTCGATATGCTGGCCGGACATCGGCACGTACTCGTTGGTCACGGTCACGCCCGGCAGGTCCAGGTCGACCAGCACCGCGGTGATGGCCGGCGGCGTGGCGGTGGCGTCGGTCACGCACATGACGATGGCGAAGTCGGCGAAGGGCGCGCCGCTGATGTAGTGCTTGCCGCCGTTGATCACCAGGTCATCGCCGTCGGTCACGGCCGAGGTCCTGATGCTTTGCGCATCGGAGCCGGAATGCGTTTCCGTCAGTGCGAAGCAGGTGGACTTGTCGCCGCGGATCACCGGCTTGAAATACTGATCGAGCTGTTCCGGGGTGGCGTACTTCAGCATGTTGCCCACCCGCGGCGGGCCGCCCAGGTCGCCCAGCACGTGCGCGGCCAGCGTCGAGCCGCTGGCGGCCAGGTCGGCCTTGAGCGCGCATTGTTCCTGGATATTCAGGCCCTTGCCGCCGAGCGCGGTGGGCAGGCAGGCGGCGTAGAAACCCAGTTCGCTGGAGCGGCGCCAGACCTGGCGCAGCGTCTCGCGTGGCCACGGGTCCTCGGAACCCAGGCCGAGCTCGCGTTCGAGCGGGCGCAGTTCTTCGTCGATAAAGCGGCGGATGCCGGCGCGGGTCTCCAGCAGCACGGGGTTGGTCAGGTGATCGAACATGGCGGTTTCCTCGGTGCGGTTCCGGTTCAGTTGACGCGGCGTCCCACGCCTTGCCAGTAGCGTTCGCGCACGATCTTGCGGGCCAGCTTGCCGCTGGCGTTTTTGGGCAGCTCGGCGACAAAGTCGACCGAGCGCGGCGACTTGTAGTCGGCAATGCGCTCGCGGCAGTGGGCGATCAGTTGCTGCGCCGTGGCTTCGCGCCCGGGGCGCAGCGTGACCACGGCCTTGACGCTTTCGCCCCAGGTGTCGTCCGGCACGCTGATGACGCAGGCCTCGAGCACATCGGGGTGCTGGTACAGCGTGGCCTCGACCTCGGTCGGATAGACGTTGAAGCCGCCGGAGATGATCATGTCCTTCTTGCGGTCGACCAGGTAGAGGTAGCCGGCCTCGTCCACGCGCGCCATGTCGCCGGTATGCAGCCAGCCGTCGACCAGCGTCTCGCGCGTCAGCGCGGGCTCGTTCCAGTAGCCCTGGAACACGTCTTCGCCGCGGATCACCAGTTCGCCGATCTCGCCTACGGCCACTTCGTTGCCTTGCTCGTCGACCACGCGCACTTCGGTCTCGCCCAGCGCGCGGCCGCACGAGGCCAGGCGCTCGGGATGGTTGGCGATGGCGTCGGCATGGTCGCCGGTGGACAGCCGCGTGACGCCGGAGGTCGATTCGCTGGCGCCATAGCCCTGCGACAGGATGGGGCCGATGCGCTCCCAGGCCTCGCGGATGCGCGCCGGCGCCATTGGCGCGGCGCCGTAGGCCAGCGTCTTCAGGCTCGACAGGTCGGCTTGCGCCAGCGAGGGCTCGGCCAGCAGCATGTTGATCATGGCCGGCACCATGAACACGTGAGTGATGCGCAGGCGCGCCACTTCGGCCAGGAAATGCGCCGGCTCGAATTTTTCGAACAGCACCAGCGTGGCACCGACATACAGGTAGGGCTGCATCAGCATGCCGGAGGCGTGCGTGACCGGGCCGATCAGTGCCAGCCGGTCGCCGGGGCGGGCGGGGCGGTCCATGCCGGACACCACCTTGCGCAGCGCGGCCATGCGGTTGCCGTAGCTCTGCATGGCCGCCTTGATCTTGCCGGTGGAGCCCGACGAGAAATGCAGCACGGCCAGGTCGTCGGCCGCCGGGGTGATGTCCGGCGGCGTGGTGCCGGCGTTGGCCAGCAGCGCTTCGTATTCGACATAGCCGGCGGGCGCCGCGCCGATGGCGATAAAGGTCTCGATGCCGCCGAAGCCGGCCGTGGTGCGGTCATAGCCGGTATAGCCCGGGCCGGCGATCAGTACGCGCGGGGTGCAGTTCTCGACCACGTCGCTGGCCTCGGCCGCGGTGAAGCGCGGGTTGAGCGCGGCCTTGACCAGCCCGGCCTTGTACAGCGCGCATTCCAGTTCGACCAGCTCGGGCCGGTTGCGCGACTGCACCGCGACGCGGTCGCCGGTGCGCAGGCCCAGCGCCAGCAGGGCATTGGCCAGCCGCGTGGAGCGTTCGTCCAGCTGGCGGTAAGTCACCACCTGATCCTGGTAAAGGATGGCGGGCTGATCGCCCCAGTAACGCGCGGCGCGGCGCAGGAAATACGCGAAACCCATGCTGTCTCCGTGAAGGCTGGATGATGTTGCTGCACGCTCGGTGGTGTGCTCGTGCGCTGTAGTCTGTAAGATGGCAGGCATCACCACAATGACGTAATGGCTATAAAGCCATAACCGTCGGGAATGAGGGGCAATGGAGACGCGGGATATCGAATACATCCTCGCCGTGGCGGCGCACGGCGGCATCGGCCGGGCTGCCGAGGCGCTGGGGATCAGCCAGCCGGCGCTGACCAAGGCGGTGCAGCGCGTGGAGATGCAAGCGGGGCTGCCGCTGTTCGAGCGCACCGCCAACGGCATGGCCGCGACCTATGCCGGCGCCCGTTTCCTGGAGCGCGCGCGGCGCATCCAGCTGGAGTACCAGGACGGCATCAAGGAGATGCTGGGCATCCGCACCGGCGAGCAGGGCATCCTGCGCGTAGGCTATTCGCCGTCGATCCCGGGCCACGTGATCCTCGGCGCGTGCCAGCAGCTGGTGCGCGAGCGCCCGGTCGCGCGGCTGCGGCTGCGCCGCCGGCTGGCGCGCGACCTGCTGGACCTGCTGGCGGCGGGGGACCTGGACATGGCCGTGGCGCCCACGCCGTCCGGCGCGCTGGCGGCAACCTTCGCGATGCAGCCGCTGTTCGACGACCGGCTGGTGGTAGTGGCCGACCAGGGGCACGCCTTGCTGCGGCGGCGCAAGCTGCGGCTGGCCGATCTCGCCGACCAGGAATGGCTGCTGCCCGAACCGCATATCACGCTGCGCCAGCAGGTCGACGCGGCGTTCCGCCAGCGCGGCCTGCCGGAGCCGCAGCCGCGCATCGAGATCGACTTCGGCAGCAGCTCGCTGTTCGCGCTGATGCAAGGCACGCAGATGCTGAGCATTGCCAATGCCGGCGGCGAGGCCATGCAACGCGGCCTGCGCGTGCTGCCGCTGGGCGTGGAGGAGCTGGACCTGCGCCGGCGCATCGGCGTGGTCACGCGCGAAGGCGCCTACCTGTCGCCGCTGGCGCAGCGCCTGACGGTGCTGCTGCGAGAGCACAGCGGCTAGGGGGCGGCGGTACTGCGAAGACCGGCACGGCTGGCGCCGCCCCGCCGGCCGGCTGCGTCAGTACACCGGCGGCATGCCTTCCGGCCGGTTCTTGAAACGCCGGTGGATCCAGTAATACTGCTCCGGCATGGTGGCGATCTGGGTTTCGAGAAAGGCGTTCATGCGGCGCGAGTCCTCTTCGACGCAGCCGGACGGAAAGCCTTCCAGCGGGTCGAACACGCGCAGGCGGTAGCCGCGGTAGTCGGGCAGCACTTCGGTGGTGAAGGGCACCACGCGCGCGCCGGTCATGCTGGCCAGGCGCGAGGCCGAGGTCAGCGTGCACGCCGGCACGCCGAAGAAGGGCACGAACACCGAATCGTTGATGCCGAAATCCATGTCCGCCGCCAGCATCACCGGGCATCCGGCGCGCAGCGTGCGCACCACCTGCTTGCCGCTGCCGTTGCGCGGAATCATCTCGGCGCCGAAGCGCCCGCGCTGCGTGCGCGAGATCTGCTCCAGCAGCGGGCTGGACATGCGGGTGTACAGCGATGCCACGGGGTGGCGCATCGAATAGAACATGCAGCCGGCCTCGATGCCGACGAAATGAAAGCCCATGAAGATGGTCGGGTGCTCCGCGCACGAGGCCAGGTCGATGCGCGAATCGAGCTCGACCAGCTTGCTCAGCCGCTCGGCGTTGCCAAACCACTGCACGCCGCGCTCGAGGTAGCTGCGCAGGACATGGCCGAAGTGGTCGCGCGCCAGCTGCTCGCGCTTGCCGGGATCCATGTCGGGGAAGCACAGTGCCAGGTTGGTATGGACGATACGGCGGCGGCGGCTGGGAATGCGGTACAGCAGCCTGCCGATGGCATCGCCCAGCCTGGCGGTCACGCCGTACGGCAAGGCGGCGAAGAGCTTGAAGGCTGCGATGGTCAGCGCAGCCTGGAGCCGGTGCGTCATGAAGTTCCTGGAGGGCGGCAGCGGCGGTCGGGCGGGCCCGGGGCAGGCGGCTGCGCGGCAATGATTCGGCGCCACGCGGGTGGCGAGCGGCAAGCGCGCGGCAAGGCGCGAAGAGCAAGGGCCGGCTCCCGGCACATGCCGGCGCCTGGTGCGCACGGTGTGCGCGTCGGGGTGACATAGCGGGCGGTACGCTGGGCGGGCGGAATCTTGCCGCGCTGTTTCGGCCGTCCGGGTGCACCATGCGTCGCTGCGCACCGCTGTGCTGAGGGCGCACTGTAGCACGATGCCAGGGGGCCAGGAACTGCCGTTACCACCGGTATCAAACCGGCAACGCAGGGCGGTTGGGCAATGCCACGGCCCGGGCCGCTGCGGGCGCCCGGCGGCCTGGCGGCGAACAGGGTTGGCGGAGGATGGCGCAGGCCGCGGCGGGGTCAGCGTTGCCGCAGTTCGCCAAGGTAATAGTTGACCTCCGCCAGCAGCGCCGCGTGGAATTCGGCTGGCAGCACGTGGTCGTCGGTCAGCGACAGCAGCTGGTCGATGCGCTGGCGGAATTGCCGCTGCGCGCTCGCCCGCGCATCGGGCGGCAGCGCCACCGCCATGGCGCACAGCATTTCGCGCATCACCAGCAGCCGGGCGCCGTACTGGATCATGGCGTCGCCCTGGGTCTTGAGGTTCTGCGCAAGCTGTTCGGGCATGCCCTGGCGCGTTGCGCTGGCCTGGGGGCGGGGCGGTGTCGGCGGGGACTCGCCGCGCGGCTCGCCATGCGCCTTGCCGCTGGCCTCGGGCGTTGGAGAGCCCAGCATCCTGCCGAGCATGGGGATCTTGAACATGGGCGAGGCTCCGGGAGCGCCGGCGGCGGGGTGGTCGGGTGTATCCATCATGGAAGCGAGCGGGGTGGCCGGACTGTGCGCCAGCAGACAATGGGACAGGGGGTACCGGCGGCCTTCATGCGCCGGCCAGCACGCGTTCGCCGGCTGGCCCCGGTTTGCGGCCCTTGCCCGCCCGCGCGGGCGGCAGGCACAGGCCGCAGGTGTAGCGCTGGCGTGCATCGTGGGCGTGCACCACGAACTCGCCATGACAACCCTGGCAGCGCGCCAGTTGCAGCATGCCGCGCTCATAGAAGCGGACCAGCATCCAGGCCCGGGTAAAACTGAGCTGTGCGGCCTCGTTGGTGACACACAGGTGCTCGCGGTACATGCGGAATCCGGACAGGGTGGCACGGATGCCGCTCAGGTGGCCGGCACGGACCATGAAGCGGTACGCGGCGAGCAGCATCGAGGCATGGGCGTTGGGACGCCAGGTCAGGAACCAGTCGGTCGAGAACGGCAGCATGCCCTTGGGCGGCGATACCCCGCAAAGCTCCTTGTACAGGCGCACCAGCCGTACGCGCGGCAGCGACACTTCCGCCTCCAGCACCTGGAGGCGCGCACCCAGGCCGATCATCTCGACCGCCAGCCGGGTTTGCTCCATGTCGTGCAGCACGCCGTTGCGGCCGGGCCCGGGCCGCGTGCCGGACGCCCGCGCAACGGAGCCGCCCATCGCGGCGACAGGGTATGTGTCCATGGTCTCCTCCTGCCCGGAGCGTGTCGCGCCGCGGCGCTGTCCGCAGGCGTCACGCGGGATCCGGCTTTTCGTAGTAGGGACGGATTCTTGGAGCGGAGTCCGCCTATAACCGTGATTTTTGTCAACAATCGTATTTCCACGATCGACGGACTTACGTTGTTGGGGTGGTTTGTTGGCGCATTTTGTCGGAGCCGCGCCGGCGCTGCCACGGTGTCGGGGCTTCATCCCGCAGGACTGTAGGAGAAGCGCCCACACGCTATCGGACAGACGCCGATTTAACGGTTCTGCCCATGGGCTACGCTGCAATAACACCAACGACAGGGAGCAACCCATGGCTGCAAACTTCCTGATCAGGCAGACCGCGCAAGGCTGGGAGCTGACGGTCGAACGCGCGCGCAAGGGCCTGGTCCATTGCGACGACCGCGATGTCGCCGTCAACATCGGCATGGCCGCGGCCAGGCGATGCGGTGTCGTGCTGATCATGAATGAAGACGAGGACGATGCCCCGCACGGCCTCACTCCCCTGGCCGCCTGACGCGGCAATCCGGTTGCAAGACAACGGCGGGTGCCCTTTGCTGATGGCGCCCGCCTTTGCATTGGTGCGGGGTGCGCGCAGCCATCCATGCCTGCCAATGGTATGGAACTTGCGCCCCCGGTGACTGGCTGCGCGGCTTCCAGGTCGCGCCGGAAGTTCAACCCTTGGAGACAGCGATGCATCCGTTCCGACATGAAGGTGGCGGCTCCTGGTGGCCTGACGACCGCAACGCCGGGGAAAACCGCGGCCGCGGCGACGACCCACGCGGCTATGGCGAAGGCCGCTATGGCCAGCGCGGCGGCCCCGCGCACGACTACGGCGAAGGCCGTTATGAAGGCCGCCAGCGGCACGACGGCGGCGTGCGCGAGCAGGGTTATTACGGCGGCCGCGCCAGCCCCGCGCAGCGAGTCTGGGAATCCTCCGCGCAGCGCCCGCCATGGGAAGAGGACGAAGCATGGCGGCGCGGCAGCGAGGTTCGCGACGAATGGGGCGACGGCGGGGGCGGCAGCCGCGGCCAGGCGCCGCGCGAGAGGCTCCGTGGCCGCGACCGCGTGGGGCCGAAGGGCTATCAGCGCAGCGACGAGCGCATCCGCGAAGACATCTGCGAACGGCTTGCGCATGCGCACCATGTCGACGTGCGCGACGTGGAAGTCGAAGTGCAGGGCGGCGTGGTGCGGCTGACCGGCAACGTGCGCGACCGGCGCCAGAAGTACTGCATCGAGGACATCGTCGACGATGTCTTCGGCGTGCAGGAGATCCACAACGCGGTGCGCCTGGGCGCGCCGGGCGCGTTCGGCGTGTCGGGCATCACCGAAGGGGCGCAGGGTGGCGCGCAAGACGGGCGCTCCGGGGAGGGGCACGTCAGCGGCATCAGCAGCTCGGGCAGCGCCACCGGCGCCTCCGCCAGCAGCTATGGCGGCGGCATGGAAACCGGCAGCGGTGGCCCCGGCCAGGGGCGCGACAGCACGGGCGGCACCACGCGCATGGGTTGACAGCCCGGCGGTAACGCTATGGCGCCGGCGGGTCTTCCGTCTGCGCTGCTCGCGTGTTTGCCGGGGCCTCCTGCGGCTCGGCCATGCGGCGGTGCTGTTCGGCCAGCACGTCCGCCGGCGTCACCATGGCGAGCGCGGCGAGCAGCTTGTTGTGCCAGCCGGGTACGACCTCGCCCTCGCCGCGCATCGTGGCATCCAGGCCGATCCGGGCCACCTCGGCGGGATCGGCCTTCTTCTGCTGGCCGAGCCCGGTATCGAGCAGGCCCGCGCGCTCGAAGAATTCCGTGTCGGTCGCACCCGGCATCAGGCAGGTGACCGACACGCCGCTGTGCTGCAGCTCATGGCGCAGCGCATAGGAGAACGAGTCCAGGAAAGCCTTGGATGCGTTGTAGACGGCATTGCAGGTGCCCGGGACAAAGCCTGAGATCGATCCCGTGATCAGGATGCGTCCTTCGCCCTGCGCGCGCATGATCCGGCCGACCCGGTGCAGTAGGTGCAGGGTGCCGGTCACGTTGGTCTCGACCACGCGCTGGATATCCGCGAAGTCCTGGTCCAGGAAAGCGTGGCCCAGCCCGCGGCCGGCGTTGGCGCACAGCACGTCGACGCGGCGCCCGCCCAGCGCGGCGCAAACCTGCCCGACGCCGTCGGGGGTGGACAGGTCCGCCAGCACCGCCGTCACCTCGGCGCCTTCGCCGCGCAGTTGCTGCGCGGCGATTTCGATTTGCGGCTCGTCCGCAGCAATCACCAGGTCATAGCCACGGCGCGCGCAGCAGCGCGCCAGCTCGTAGCCGATGCCGGAGGACGCTCCGGTCACGACGGCGAACGGTCCGGTACGTCGAGGCGCAGTGTCAGGCACCAGATCTCCTGTCAGTCATGGCCCGTTTTTACTGTGGCGTTGTAAGGATTAGCGACGCATCAACCCACCCGCCGCCAGGTGCGCACCGCCATCCAGAGGCCCAGCAGCGCCACCAGCGTGACCACGACTGCCAGCGTCACCGCCGTGCCGGGGCCGAGCCCGCCGAACCACGCATAGGCATCGGAACGGCGCCACAGTGCCCAGGCGAGCGTGGCGGTGGCCACAACCAGCGCGGTATGGGTCAGGGCATCGACCACGCGCATCAGCCCGCGCGCCGTGCCGCCTAGCGGATCGCGCCGGGCTTCTGAAGCAGTGATTTCGGGGTCGTCCATCGCATGCGGCCGGAAAGTGGGATGCAGTGGACGTGCAAGTCCCGTTCCCGGTCGTCATGCACCGAGGCGGCCGGATCGCCGCGGGTGCTCAGAACACCCCCAGGCCCAGGCCCGCGGCCAGTCCCTCGCCGAGTTCGGCGCAGCGCGCCAGGTCTGCCGCTTCGATGTGCTTGGGAGCCAGGATGCGTTCCGGCGTCTGCGCGTGCGTGCAGACGATCAGCCCGGGTGCGACGGGGTTCAGGCGCCAGCCGGTGGCGATGCGCTCGAGCTGGCGCAGCGCGTTCTGGCCGTCGCTGCCGGCGCAGATCATGGCGGCATAGGGCCGGCCGTTGATGCGGTCCAGCGCTGCGTAATAGCAGCGGTCGAAGAAGTCCTTCATCATGCCCGCGATCGCGGCCAGGTTCTCCGGGGTGGCAAACAGGTAGCCGTCGGCGGCCAGCACATCGTCGGGGCCGGCCTCGGCGGCGGTCTTGAGCACGACCGTGACACCGGGCTGCCGGCGGGCTGCGTCGGCGGCGGCCGCGGCCATCTGGCGCGTGCCTCCGGTCATGGTGTGGTAGACGATGAGCAGCGTTTTCATGCGAGCGTTGGGCCATGTGCAACCGCCTGGCGCACATGGCCGACTGTATCACGGCGGTTAGGCTGCAGCGCGCACGGGCCACCCGGCGCGCCTCAGTCCAGCGTCACCCCCGTATCCGCTGTCAGCTTCAGCACCACCGGCAGGTAGGCCTTGTAGGCCGCCTCCGCCTGTGCCGGGGTGGTGCCCAGCGGCTCCGCGCCCATGTCCGCGATGCGCCGCTGCATGTCGGCGCTGGCGACCAGGCTGGCGGTTTCGCGGCCGAGGCGGTCGATGATGTCCTGCGGCGTCTTGGCGGGCGCCATCAGCGTGATTGGGCCGGTCAGCCGGAACGGCTCGTCGGCGTAGCCGGCCTCGGTGAAGGTCGGCACGTCCGGCAGTGCCTGCGCGCGCCGCGTGCCGGTCACCGCCAGCGGGCGCAGCTTGCCGGTGGCGAAATGCTGCTTGAGCGCGGTCACCGAGCCCACCGTCACGTTGACCTGGCCGGCCAGCAGGTCGGTCACCATCGGTCCTTCGCCCCGGTAGGGCACATGCAGCATGTCAATCTGGTACTGCCTGGCGAAATAGGTCTGGATCGTGTGCGGCTGCGTGCCCGCGCCCCATGAGCCCATGCGCAGCTTGCCGGGCGAGGCCTTGGCATAGGACAGCAGCTCGGCCACGGTCCTGGCCGGCACGCTGCTGTTGACCGCGAGCACGGTGCGCGCGGTGGCGATGTCGGAGACCGGGCGCAGGTCGGTGCGGGGATCGTAGGGCAGCTTCTTGTACAGCGCCAGGTTGGATGTGATCGGGCCGGGAATGGTCATCAGCAGGGTGTAGCCGTCCGGCGCGGCCTTGGCGACATAGTCGGTGCCGATGATGCCGCCGGCGCCGCCCTTGTTCTCGACCACCACCGTCTTGCCGAGCTGGCGCGACAGGCCGTCGCCGACAGCGCGCGCCAGCGTGTCGGTGAGGCCGCCCGGCGGATAGGCGACGATCAGGTGGATGGGCTTGGCCGGGTAGGCGCCCTGCGCCGGCGCCGCAACGGGCGCGACGGCCAGGGCCGCGGCGCCGAGCCACGGCAGCACGGCCAGTAGCAGCTTGCCGCGCTGCCGCGGAGAAAAACGCGCAACGGTCATCATGATGGCTTGGTCTCCTTTCTATGTAATGTCATGGCTGGACTGCCTCGGGCGCATGCGCGGGTACGCTAGTCCAGCTTGATGCCGCGGACCTGGATCAGCTTGCCCCACTTGCCGATCTCCTGGTCGATGAAGGCCGAGAAGGTGCTGCCGCGCTCGGGATGCGGCTCCAGACCCAGGCCTAGCAGCTTGTTGCGGGTTTCGGCATCGGCCAGCACCGCCGACGCTTCCCGGTTCAGCCGCTCGGTGACGGCGGGCGGCGTGCCGGCTGGCGCCACCAGCCCGAACCAGCCGTAGCCGACCATGCCCGGGTAGCCCTGCTCGGCGAAAGTGGGCGCATCGGGGTACACCGGCGTGCGCTGTTCCGAGGCCACCGCCAGCACGCGCAGCTTGCCGGCCTTGATAAAGGGCAGCGCCGAAGTGATGGCGGTCAGCGTGGCATCGGCGCGGCCTGCCAGCAGTTCGGTGTAGGCGGTGGCGTCGCCGCGGTAGTGGACGCTCAGCAGCTTGAACTTGCCGACCTGCCCGAACAGTTCGGCGGTCAGGTGCGGGCCCGAACCCGCGCCCGGCGAGGCCACCGTCACGCCGTCGGGCTTTTCCCGGGCCATGCGCACGAAATCCGCCACGGTGCGCGCCGGCGAGTTCGCATTGACGATCAGGAAGATCGGCCCCAGGACGCGCGGCCCCACCGCGACGAAGTCCTTGTGCACGTCATAGCGCTGCGCAATGCCCGCGGCGGTGTTGATGGCGAAGGGCGCGGCCGCCCACAGCAGCGTATAGCCGTCCGGCGTGGCATGCGCCACGTGCTCGGTGGCCAGGCGCGTGCCGGCGCCAGGCTTGTTCTCGACCACCACTTGCTGGCCAAGCCGGGCGCCCAGCGCGTCGGCCAGGATGCGCGCCGAGATGTCGTTGGAACCGCCGGCGCCGTAGGGCGACACCAGCTTGACCGGCCGCGACGGATACGCCTGCGCCTGAGCCTGGCCGACCAGGCAAAGCAGGGCCGCGCCGGCCGTCAGCACGGCTTTGGCGAAGACAATGGTTCGGTTCATGACGGGTCCTTGATGCGGCGAATGGCGGGGTAGCGGAAGGTGCGGTCCAGGTGCGTGGCGCCGGGAACGTACAGGCGCAACGCCACATAGAACGGTTCCGGCGGCGCAGGCAGCCAGTTGCCGGTATCGGCGGCGTCCGCCGGTGCGCACGCCCCCAGCACGATGCGCAGGCTGCCATCGGGCGCCGTGCGGAGGCCCGGCGAACGGTCGCCCAGCGAATAGCGCTGCAGCGGGTTCTCCGCCAGCATGCAGTCCGATTTCCGGTACATGGTCAGCGACCAGAACGCGCCGACCTGTGGCAGCCCTTGCGCGGGGAACACCAGTTCGTACTGGTGCGTACCGTCCAGCGGCAGGCCATCGGCATCGCAATCGGCCATCAGGTACATGGCTTCCTCGATGCCCAGCGCGCCGATGTAGTTGCGCGCCACCTCGGCACGCAGCGCGTAGTGCGCGCCGAAGGAGGTGCGGATTTCCACCGGCAGAAACCAGCCGCCGCCCAGCGCGGAAGCTTTGGGCGCGGCCAGTTCGGCATCGACATGCGCAAGCGCGGCCGCCAGCGCAGTGCGTTGCGTCGGCGTCAGCGGCGTCGCGCTGCCGATGCCGGCGGCGGCGAAGCGGCGCACCAGGTCCGCTTCGGTGGCCGGCGGCGGGTTCTCGGCCAGCATGCGCCCGACGATGGCGGCGTAGCGGTCCGGGTCGCCCGGGCGCTCGCCGGCGTGCATGCCGGCGTCGATCACGCTCGCGGCGGCAGTGCCGTCGGGCCGGCGCAGGCGGATGCCGTCCTGCAAGGCATGCGCGCCCGGCAGGTCGGCGTCGCCGTCGGCCAGGATGCGGCCGATGATCCAGACCGCATCGGTGGGGCAGGCCAGCGGTGTCGCGCCCGCCGGCAGCTCGCCGCGCCAGGCCGGCCCGTGCAGCAGCCAGGTGCCGCCGTGCTTGCCGGTGGTGCGGGTGCCGATGTAGCCGAACGGGTTGGTATAGGCGTCGAGCAGCCCGAGCACGTAGTAGCGGCCGTGGCAGTCCGGCACGTCCAGCAGCAGCGGGCCGCGCGACAGGTCGAGCCAGGCGTTGGTGTAAAGCGTGTCGTTGTTCGGCGTGACGACCTGCCGGTGTTGCGGGCCGAGCAGCGCGCGCACATGCGTGACGGTGTTGATCCAGCGCAGGGTGGAGTCCGGGCCGTCGCCGGCGAAGGTGCCGACGCTGTCGCGCCGCGGGCAGGTGGCGGCACGCATGCGCGCCATCTCGTACAGCGGCAGCGTGTAGCGCACGGCGTCGCGCGCGAGCGCGTCCAGGGAAGTGTCGTGGTTGGCCATGCCGGCTCCTTCAGGCAATGCGCCGCAGCGGCGGGATCACGTACGCTCCGGCCATGAAGCCGTCGGTGGGGTGGTACAGGCGCAGGATCAGGTAGAACGGCGCGTCCGGTGCCGGCAGCCAGTTCTCCTGCGCCTGCGCGGGACGCTGTTGCGAGATGGTCAGCGTGAGCCCGCCATCGGCGTCGTATTGCAGCCCCGGGCTGCGGTCGCCCAGCGCATAGCGGCCGATCGCGTTGTCGGTGAAGAAGCGGTCGGCGCCATACAGCGAGACCGACCAGAATGCCTGCGCCGGCGGCAGGTGTCCGGCCGGGAAGTGCAGCGCGTAGGTATGGCGGCCATGCAGCAGCTCGCCGTCGGCATCGTAGTCGGCGGCGGCATAGACCGCTTCGTCGGCGCGCAGCGCGCCCAGGCCCTTCATCGCGGTCACGGCGCGCTGCATCCAGTCGTCGCCATAGCGGCCCAACTGCAGGCTGTAGGTCCAGCTCTTGCGCGCATGGCTGCGGGTGTTGGCTTCGATCAGCGCCATGCCTTCGCGCCAGGCGCGCACCAGGCCCTGCTGCACCGCGGGCCGCAGCGCGGCCACGTCGACCGGCTCGCCGGCGCGCACGCCGCACTTGCGCAGCAGCGACAGCAGGCCCGCGGCGGAAGCCTCGGCCGGATATTCGCGCAGCGCGTTGAAGACGTTGGCGAAGAAGTCGAGCGCCGGTTCGCCGCCTTCGTGCCAGTCGCGCACGCAGTCGGGTTGCTTCGCGCTGCCGCCCGACAGGCGGAAGCCCTTTTCGAAGGCGCTGGCGGCTGGCAGGTCGTCGGTGCCGGTCACCAGCACGCGGCCCAGCAGCCAGACCAGCGACGTAGGGCAATGCACCACGTGCGCCCCGTCGGCATGCTGGCCCGGGCCGGCCAGCACGATGTCGGCGCCCGCCGCCGGAACGTTGCGCGGGCCCAGGTTCTCGAAGTTGTTGGTCCAGGCGTCGAGCAGTTCCACCACGTAATAGCGGCGCGCATCCGGGAGTGCCGGCACGTGCAGCGTGACAGGGCCGTCGGCCAGGTTGACCCAGGCACAGAAGTAGAGCAGGTCATTGGCCGGCGTGACGATGTCGCGGTCGCGGTGCGTCCACGGCTGCGTGCTGGCCGACAGCGTGTTCACCGGCGCGCGCCCATAGCCGGTGGCTTGCGTCACCGAAGTCTGCAGCCGGCACGTGCGCAGGCTTTCAAACAACGGATACGTGGCCAGCACCAGCGGCAGTGCCGCCGCGGCGGTCAGGGCTTCCTGCGGGGTGTCGACGGGAGCGCCGGCAAGAAAGGGCGCAGCGGGTTGGTTCATCGGGTGGTCTCCTGGGTTTGTGTTTCTGCGTGGCTGTCAGGGTCTGCCGCATGCAGGGTCACCACGGCATCGGCGGCGACCACGCCGCGGGCGGTGACGATCAGCGGATTGATTTCGAGCGTGTCCAGACGCGGGCCCAGCGCGGCCGCGGCCTGCGAGACCCGCACCAGCACCTCGGCGACGGCCTCGGCATCGATGGCGGGATGGCCACGGTGGCCCGACAGCAGGGCCTCGGCACGGCTTGCGCGCAGCATGGTGCGCGCACGGGCAGGGCTGAGCGGCGCCAGGCCGAACGCGGTCTGGCGGAAGATCTCCACCGCGGTGCCACCGATGCCGGCCAGCGCCACCAGGCCGAACACCGGGTCGCGCCGTACCCCCACCATCAGTTCGCCCCAGCCGCGCACCATGCCGGCGACCAGCGCGCCGTCAAAGCGCGCGGGCGTGCCGTGGCTGGCCGCGGCGGCCTGCACCTGGGCAAACGCGGCGCGTGCCGCGCGCGCGTCGGCTACGTTCAGCACCACGCCGCCGACGTCGCTCTTGTGCAGGATGTCTGGCGAGCACAGCTTGATCGCGACCGGATAGCCGATGGTGTCGGCGATGCGCGCGGCCTCGTCGGCATCGCGCGCCAGGCCGTGCGGCGCGGTGGGAATGCCGCACGCAGCCAGCCATTGCATGGCTTCGAACTCGGACAAGGCGGTGGTGCCGGGCGGGACATCGGGAACGGGCAGGCTGCCCGCGGAGGCCGCTGCCGGGATGGGCGCCTGTGCCGCCGCGGCTTGCGCCGCGGCACGGGCCAGCACGGCCACGGCCTGCACCGCGTGCGCCGGTTCGCGGAACACCAGCGCGCCGCGCGCTTCCAGCCAGCGGCGCTTGTCGTCGCCGACCAGGCCGCTGAACAGCAGCGGCGCCGCGTTGCCGCTGCGGTGCAGGGCGTCGACGGTGTCCTGCAGCCCGGGCCAGATCCGCGGCGCACCCACGCCGCCGGCGAGGAAAGCCACCACGCTGCCGTAGTCCGGGCTTTGCGCGGCGGCGGCAATGGCGTCCAGCAATACTTGCGGCTGCGCCACCACCTGGCCGGTGACGTCGATGGGGTTGGCGGTGCTGGCGAACGGAATCGCGCTGCGCAGCGCCGCGGCTGCGGCTTCGGGCATCGGGGGCAACGGCAGGTCCAGCGCCTCGGCCTGGTCGGCCATCATGATGCCGACGCCCCCGGAGACCGTGACCAGCGCGACCGGGGTGACGGCATTGCCCGGCTCCTTCGCCGAAGGCTGCCACCGCGTCGGACGGCGCCCGCGCGACAGCACGTAGCCGAGCCGGAAAAAGTCATCGAGCGTATCGGCGCGGAACACGCCGTACTCATCGAACACCGCCTGGTAGACCGCGTCCTCGCCCGCCAGGCTGGCGGTATGCGATTGCGCCGAACGCGCGCCGGCCTCGGTGGTGCCCACCTTGGTCACCACGACGGGCTTGCCCGCGGCGCGCGCGGCCGCCAGCGCGCGTCGCAGGCGGGCGCCGTCACGGCAGCCTTCCAGGTAGGCGAGGATCACGCGCGTGGCATCGTCGCGGGCCAGCCATTCGATCACGTCCGCCACATGCAGGCCGGCCTCGTTGCCGGTGGTGACCCAGTGGCTCAGGCCCAGCGCGGCCTCGCGCGCCAGCGCGAAGGCATAGGCCCCGAAAGCGCCGCTCTGGCTGACCAGGCCGACATCGCCGACCGGCGGCAGTCCGCTGAGCGGAATCGGCGAGAAGGTGGCGAACACGCGTTCGCGCAGGTTCATCGCGCCCAGGCAGTTCGGGCCCAGCAGCGTGATGCCATGGGCCTGCGCCAGCGCCGCCAGTTCGGCCTGCAGCGCGATGCCATTGCCGCCGGTCTCGGCAAAGCCCGAGGTGAAGCACACCGCGGCACGCGTGCCGTTGCGCGCCAGCTGACGCATGGCATCGAGGCTGGCGCCAACCGGCACCGCCACGATGGCAAGGTCGGCCGGCGCGTCCAGTGCGTCCAGCGAGGGCACCGCGGCCAGGCCCTGCACTTCGCTTGCGGTCGCGTGAACCGGGACGATGCGTCCGGCGTATCCCAGCTCGCTCAGCAGCCGCACTGGCATGCCGCCCACCTTGTCCGGCTGCGTGGAAGCGCCGATCACGGCGATGGTGCGCGGTTGCAGCAGCGCGCTCAGGTCTGGCATCGGTGGTCTCCGTATGCGTGCGCCATCGCGTCATCTCCCTCGAACGCTGGCGCGCGTGTTGTCATTGGACTGTGCCGCTCATGTTGTCATGACATGTTATGATGAGTCAATGTTGTTATGATAAGTAGATGCCCGCATGGGCCCTCCCATGAATCCGCCGAATCTCGTGACAACCAGTTCACTGCCTCGCTTCAAGCAGATCGAAGGCGCGCTGCGCCAGCGCATCGTCAACAACGAATGGACCCCGGGCATCAAGCTGCCGTCGGAGTCCGAACTGATGGCCGAGTTCGGTGTCAGCCGCATCACCGTGCGCCAGTCGCTGGCGTCGCTGCTGGCGGAGGGACTGATCGAAACGGTCCACGGCAAGGGCAGCTTTGTCAGCCGCCCCGCGGGCCAGGCAGACCTGGGGCCGCTGACCGGCTTCTATGACTACATGCGCGCCCGTGGCCACGAAGCGCACGGCAAGCTGCTGTCGACGCGGCTGGTCACGGCGCCGGCCATTGCCGCGGATGCGCTGCGCGTGCCGCCCGGCAGCAAGCTGCTGAGCGTGACCACGCTCAAGTCAGTGGCCGGCACGCCGGTGGCGGTTGGTGTGACCATGGCGCCCGAAGCGTTGATGCGCGCCATCCTCGAGCACGACCTGGAAAACAACGACGCGCTGATGATCGTGGAGGCGCGCCTGGGCTACCGCCTCAAGTACCTGCACACGGAAAGCGCGGCGATCCCCGCCACCGCGGAAACCGCGCGCCGCTTGAAGGTCGGGCCGGGCGAGCCGTTGCTGCGCATCCGCTTCACGCCCCATGACATCGACGACCGGCCGCTGGCGTACTCGGAATTCATGTTCCGGGGCGACAAGTTCACCTACAAGGCCTGCGTGCGGCGTTAGGGCCGCTGCTGTGGCGGCAAGGGAACTTTCGCAGGCGCGCCGCGGCCTGAACTGCATCGGCGCCGGCGCCAGCGAGGTGCGGCCCGGCGCCGTCCAGTCGCAGGAGTCCAGGATGCTTTCGCCGCTTTCCCCACGTTTGCTGTCCACCGTGCTGGCGGTGGCGTTGTCCGCGGCGGCCGCGCCGGCCGCGCTCGCGGCCCCGCAGGAAGCCCCCCGGGCGCCCGGCAAGGAAGGCGCGCCCGAGGCCGCCTGTAAGCACGCGGTCAAGGCGGCACTGCCCAATCCGGCCAGCTTCAAGTGGGTCGGCGCTACTGCCCGCCAGATCGACAAGGACCACTACAGCGTGGTCGCCGATGTCGAATACCTGGCCCAGGACGGCGCCGTCCGTGAAGCCATGGTCCAGTGCGATGTACGCCGCGAGCAGGGCAACCGCTTTGCCGTACCGAAGTTGCGGCTGCCGCAGTAACCGACTTCCTGGCTCGCCCAAGCGTCTCCCTGCAAATTAATGTGGACACTGTCCATTTCGTTTGCTAGTCTATGTGGACGGCATCCACAAGTGCTTGCGGCAGGCGCCGCTTTCGGGGTGCTTTCCGGGTGCTTTCAGGCTGAACACCCGCGTGATATCCCTCACTGGAGACCAAACATGCAAATCGAAGCACAAAAGGAGCACCGCTGGCTGCAACGCCTGATTGGCAACTGGATCGGCGAGGGCGAGGCCGTCATGGGACCGGACCAGCCGGTGCAGACCTGGCAGATTCCCGAGCGGGTAAGCGGAATCGGCGACGTCTGGGTGCAGTGCGTGGCCCAGGGCGACATGCCCGGCTGCGGCCCGGCCGCCACGGTCATGACGCTGGGCTACGATCCGGCGCGCAAGCACTTTGTCGGCACCTTTATCGGCTCGATGATGACCCACCTGTGGGTCTACGAGGGCGACCTCGACGAGGGTGGCCAGCAACTGACGCTGCGCGCCCAAGGGCCGGATTGCTCGGGCAATGGCCGCATGGTGCAATACCGCGACGTGATCACGTTCCGCGACGACAACCACCGCGAACTGACTTCCTACATGCAGGCAGAGAACGGCGAGTGGACGCAGATTGTCAAGGCCACCTACCGCCGCCAGCCCTGAGTTTCAGGAGCGCTCCCCCGCCATCCGTGCCAGCCGCGACAAGCGCGAGCCGGGGCCGGGCGGGTCGTCGTGGCGGCTGCGCCGCAGCCGCGCCGCATTGCGCCGGCGCCGGCGGCGCAGCAACAGCAGCAGCGATGCAGGCACCAGCAGCACCAGCGCCAGCAGCACAAAGGTGACCAGCCCCGGCTCTCGCGCCGCCGCGGCGACCCGGTCGACCAGCAAGGCGCTGACCACGATGCCTGGCAGCATCCCCAGCGCGGTGCCGATCAGGCAATCGCGCAAGCTGATGCGCGAGGCGCCCACCAGCAGGTTGACCAGCGAAAACGGTGCGATCGGCACCAGCCGCAACACCACCATGGCGACGATGCCGTGCTTGCCCAACTGGTGGCTGACGCGGTTGAGCCGCCTGCCGCCAAAGCGGCGCACGGCGTTGCGTCCCAGCAGCCGGCCGGCCAGGTAGCCCGCCCCGGTGCTCAGCACCGTGCCGCCTAGCGCCAGCACGGCGCCGTAGAGCGGGCCGAACACCACCACCGTGACCAGGATCAGCAGCGTCACGGGCAGCATCGTCACCGCACCGGCCAGGTAGACCCCCATCATGGCCAGCGGCGCCAGCGGCATCTGGTCCACCCGCTCGATGACGCCCAGCAGGGCCCGGAAGTCCGCCCACTCGCGCAGCGGCGTATAGCGCCACGCAAAGGCCAGCCCCGCCATCAGCAGGGCCAGCACCACCATCAACCCCAGGCGCCCGAGCACGCGCGGGCGCGCCTCGTGGCTGACGAACTCGGCCAGTACCTGGTCGCTGTCGATGGGCTCGATCGGGTCCAGCAGGTTGGCGGCCGGTGACGCGGCATCGACGTCGTCGGGCAGCGGTGGCACATAATCTTCCAGCGAGCGCCCGTCGCTGCGCTGCAGGTTGCGGATTGCGCCGAGCACGCTGCGCGTGGCGGCGACCTCGGCCTGGAACACTTCGGGCGATACATCCAGGTGTTCGCCCAGCAGGCGCGCCCGCATGGCGGCAATGGCGGCCTGGATGCGCGGCTCGCCGCCGGAGACCACCACGATGTTGCACTCGGTGTCGAGCCCCAGCGAGCGGTTGCTGAGGTTGGCGGAACCGATGGTGAGGAAATCGTCGTCGATCACCGTCACCTTGCTGTGGACGTTGACGCAGTTGGGCAGCAGGTTCGGAATCGTCGGGCAGTACAGGCGGAAGCGGTCGAACTTGTCGGCCGCGCGCAGCTGCCGGTAAAGGCGTGCGCGCAGCACGCCCATGCTGTGCGCCTCGAGCCAGCCGCTCTCGTTGCGGCGCGACACCAGCACGATATCCGGGCCGTCCTCGTGCCCCAGCCGCGCGGCCAGGGCCTTGGCGATCACGCCCGAGCTGAAGTACTGGTTTTCCATGTAGATGCTGTGCCTGGCGGAGGCGATGGCATCGCGCAGCAGCATGCGGATCTCGCTGACGCCGGGTTCGTCCTCGCACATGGGCATGGTGCGGGAGATGCCCACGCGCACGTCGGTCAGCTCGGGCACCAGGCTGGGCGGCCACGGGTCCGACGCGGTGGGCGCTACCGGGCGCGGGTGGCTGCCGCTGGCGCGCAGCCAGCGCTCCGCGCACAGCTTGCCGAGCGCCGCGGCCGCGTTGCCGTCGAGCGCGCACTGCACGTCATGGAACGGCGGGTAGGGCCGGCCCTCGGCCATGCGCAGCGGCGCCCCCGGCGCGTGCCGGTTGTCGTCCCAGCGGCGCAGCGTCAGGTCCAGCCCGCCGACGAAGGCAACCTTGTTGTCGAGCACCACCACCTTCTGGTGGTGCGATGCGCCCGGCGGATGATTGCCGTCCAGCCGGAACGACAAATGCCGGTGCGCCTGCCAGTGCGCGCTGGCCGACGGCAGCCATTCCCGCTCCATCGCCATCACCATGGCGTAGTCCCAGCTCAGGATGTAGATGCGCAGGTTGGGTCGGCGGTCGGCCAGCGCGCAGAGGAAGTCGCGCAGACCGGGCGGCAGGCCATCCTGCGCCCCGGCAGGGACCAGTTCCATGCGGCTGTCGATGTCCCAGCCCAGGATGAAGATGGTGTGCTCGGCCAGCGGCAAGGCCTCGCGCAGCGCGCGGAAATAGGCGTCGGCGTCGACCAGCATGGCAAAGCGCCGGCACGGTTCGACGCGCCAGCAATTGCGCCCGGGCTCAAGCGCGAAGCCGGGCGGCGAGGCGGGATCATGCGGTGGCGGCGACGCCGGGGGCGCGGGGAACGCCGTGGTGCCGGGCGGATTGTATTGCCTCATTGCGCACGCTCAGGGAAGCGAAAACCATAGCCTGATGCGTAGCGCAAGTTCCGTACCCTGCGCAAGGGCGCGCCGTTTCCGCACCAGGCGCGGCCTTTGCGTGTGCGCCTTACCGGCCTTTGTAAGAACGGCACGCGCGCAAGCCGGTGTGCCCGGCGGGCGCCTGGCGTGTCAGGGAGCGTGTCCGCGCCGCAGCGTGGCCGGGCGGGAGATGCCCCAGACATCCAGCAGCGGTTCGAAGTGCGGGGTGTTTTCGCGCGGGGCGGGCGTGACGCGCCGTGGCGGCGGCAGCGGCCGGCCAGTCAGCATCAGCGGGGTATCGGCCTCGGGCGGCAGTTCAGGCTCGCCTTCATAGGCCACGACGCCCATCTGGCGGGCGGATTTGAGCGCGCGGGTCAGTTCAGCGGGGCTCAGGCGGCTGGCGGTGGCAAGCCGGTGCCGGGGCATGGGCCCATTGGCACGCAGGCTGGAAATCAACGCCATCACGCATTCCCGGGTGGTTCGATTCATGTCGCTGCGTCAGAAAAAGGGTGCGGCAGCGAACCCGCCGATCGGGTCCCTTGCCTGCGGATAACCATTCTTTAGCAGGGGTCATGGTCTTGCCAACCCGATATGACACTTGTTCACAATCCTCCCATGGAAGGCATTGTCTTCACGATAAGGCATCAGTGCCGGGTTTTGGGGTCGCCGGTGGCAAACCGGGTTGGCGCGCCGTCATGCCCGCTCAGCATCGAGCCATGGCGGCGCCACTTGCGGGCGTGGCGATCCTGGATGTCTTCGGCAAGATCGTGCAGTTCCGCCACCCTGGCGTCGAGCGGGTCGGGATAGATGTCCAGCGGGCGGTATCGGAGAAGAAAGCGCATGACGGGTCTCGGTTGTCCTGGTCGCAGGCCAGTGGCCTGACTCCAGTATTGGCGGTGGACCCGGTGTTTTCAGCAGAAGATGCGCAGCACTTTGATGGGACTCAATGCATCCGGCGCAATGAACTGTTGCGGCCCGCCGTATCGGCGGGCACGCAAGGCAATAGTGGTGGCCGGCACCTCGCCAAGACCGGCCATCGAGGGATGACGCTAGCGGCCGAGGCGGTTGCCGCGCGTGTCGCGGCAGTAGATCTTGCGTTCGCGCACCAGGCCGTCGCGGCCATGGATGCACAGCGAGACGCCGTCTTCGCGGGCACGCATCCAGCCGGCGGCAATCGCGGCTTCCTGCGTCGGGAAGTGCAGTGCCGCGTCGTCGGGGCCGCTTTCTAGGCCCTCTATCGTAAGCGCCCATTGCCCATCGCTGGCGCATTCGCTGTCGCCGGTCGTGGCGGGAAGCACGTGGATGCTGCGTGACGTCATGGTGTTCTCCGTGATGGCTGGCAATGACACTTGGGTTTTAAGGGATCCCGCGCCGGCGGGCTATCGGACGCTGTCCTACAAGCATATTCGGGGCCAGACTGCACACCGCGCGCGGCACCGCCCTGGTGCGGCGCCTGCCGCCGCGCCATGTCGCGCATTCTGCTGACATCGCGGTAGGACGAATGCCGACTTTTCGGGCCGCCGCGGATTGCTACGATCCAATTGCCGGTTGGGCAACAGGCTGCCCGGTCAAGCCATTCCGAGCTCTTCCATCCCGGCGGCGCATGCCGCATCCACACGAAGCAAGGAGATCATCATGAGAAAGCTATACGCACTGTTTGCCCTCGCCGGCATGCTGCTGGTCACGGGTTGCAACACCATGGCTGGCGCCGGCAAGGACATCGAGCGCGGCGGCGAGAAGGTGCAGGGCGCTGCGGAAAGCACCAAGCAGAAAATGTAAGCCACTGGCGGCCGCCGGTGGCCAGTGGACGGCCCGTGCCCCAGGCGCGGGCCGTTTTCGTTCATGCGTGCGCCGCTTCGGTGCAGTTGCGGCGCCAGCTTGCAGGGGGCAGACCGAACTCGCGCTTGAAGGCCCGGCTGAAGGCGGCCTCGGAGTCATAGCCGACGGCGCCGGCGACCTCGCTGATAGTGCGGTTGCCGCTGCGCAGCTCCGCCGCGGCGGTGCGCAGGCGCCAGTGCGCGAGGTATTGCATCGGCGGCTGTCCGAGCAGGTCGGTGAAGCGCTGCGCCAGCGCGGAGCGCGACAGGCCGACGTTGCCGGCCAGTTCGTCGACGGTCCACGGATACGCCGGCCGGGCATGCATGCGCGACAGCGCACGTCCGACATAGCGGTCGCGCAGCGCCGCCAGCCAGCCGCTTTCATTCGCTGGCAGGGTGTCGATGCAGCGCCGCACCGCCTGCACGAAGAGCAGTTCCGACAGCTTGGCCAGCACGGTGGCGCTGCCGGCGCGCGGCTCCGCCGCTTCCGAGGTGGCGAAGGCGAGCGCCGACGCCAGCCACGCCGATTCCAGCCCCGTGCCCAGCGCCACCTTGAACAGCCGCGGCAACGACGTCAGCAGCGGATTGCCCATGGTGTCGTCGAAGCCGAGGAAGCCGCAGACCATGCGCGTGTGTTCGCCGCCGCCGCCGTACGAGACCCGCATGACTTCGCCGGGACTGTTGCGCAGCAGGTCATACACCAGCGGCGCCGACGGCAAGGGCTGCAGATGGAGGTCGCTGCCGAGTACATGCGGCTCGCCCTGCGGCACGACCAGCAGTTCTCCGGCCTCCACGCGCAGGCCGGGGCCGGTGTCCTCCACCAGGCGCGCCCAGCAGATGCCTTCCGTGATCAGGTGGTACGAGACGACGCGGTCGGCGCGCGGCAAGAACGCGGCGCGCAGTTCAGCATCGGCTTCACTGATCAGGCACCACGGTGATTTGAATTCGCCGTTCAGGAACACGGCACCGCTCAGTTGCACGGCGCGCAAGAGGTCGGACAAGGCATCCATGGCCACATTCCTCCAGATCCGGGGTTTCGCGCAAGAAAGCCGGACGCCCGATCATACGGGCGAGGGGACCGGGCTCCGATACTAGCACCGTGCCCGCGGCGGTACAACGGCGCGGGACACGCACTATGACTGGACGGAGACAACACCATGGAAACCCTTTCCGCAGCGGATGCCAGCGCCGGCGCGCAGGCCGACTGGGTCGGCCTTGCCGCCACGCTGGGCCGCACCTTCGATGGCCGCGCGCCCGAGATCGACGCGAGCGAGCAGTTCGTCAGTGCCAACTATGACGACCTGCGCGCGCACCGCTTCTTTGCCGCGGCGGTGCCGCAGGAGCTGGGCGGCGCCGGGCTGTCGCACCAGGAGCTTGGCGCGGTGCTGCGCGAACTGGGCAAGTACTGCGGCTCGACCGCGCTGGCGTTTGCCATGCATACGCATCCGGTGGCCACTGCCGCGTGGCGCTGGCGCAATCAGCAAGCGCCGGTGGAGGGGCTGCTCAAGCGCGTCGGCGCCGAGCAGATGGTGCTGCTCGGCAGCGGTGGTTCGGACTGGCTGCAGGGCAGCGGCAAGGCCACGCGCGTGGACGGCGGCTATCGCGTGGACGCGCGCAAGATCTTCGCCAGCGGCGCGCCGGTGGCGGACCTGTTCATGACCTGCGCGGTCTATGACGATCCCGAGGCCGGCCCTACCGTGCTGCATTTCGCGTTGCCGATGAAGACGCCTGGCGTGCGCGTGCTGTCGAACTGGCACACGCTGGGCATGCGCGGCACCGGGTCGCACGATGTCATGCTGGAAGGTGTGCTCGTGCCCGACACCGCCGTTGCCGCACGCCGTCCGCAAGGCGTCTGGCATCCGATGATGCATACGGTGGCGATGATCGCGTTGCCGCTGATCTATGCCGTCTACGTCGGCATCGCCGAGGCCGCGCGCGATATCGCGCTGCAGCTGGCGCGGCAGCGGCGCCTGAACGCGCATGCGGTCGAGGCCGCGGGGCGCTTGTGCAATGAAGCGGATGCCGCGCAGCTGGCGCTCGATGCGATGTTCGCGGCCGCTACAGGTCCGGCACCCGGCGCGGTAACGACCAACCGCATCATGAGTGCGCGCACGCTGGCGGCGCGCGCGGTGCTGGCGACGGTGGAAGCGGCGATGGACCTGGCCGGCGGCGCGGGCTTCTATCGCGATGCCGGGCTGGAGCGGCGCTTCCGCGACGCGCAGGGCGCGCGCTTTCATCCGCTGCAGGCCGGGGCCCAGCAGGAGTACGCCGGACGCATGGCACTGGGGCTGGATATCGATGCGCCGCCCGGCGAGGTGCGGACGGCCGCGCAATGATGTCCGCCCTGGCCCAGCTCTCCTACGACACCGAGGCCTGCAATGACAGCGGCCAGGGGGACGATGCCGCCGCCATCGGCCGCGATGGCGCGGCGCGCCGCGCCTTGCGCGATGCGCTGGGGCAGTTTGCCACCGGCGTGACGGTGGTCACGGCCGCCGGCGCCGACGGTCGCGCGGTCGGCGTGACGATCAACGCGTTCGCTTCCGTGTCGCTTGCGCCGCCATTGCTGCTGTGGTGCCTGGCACGCAGCTCGGGCAGCCTGCCGGTGTTGCGCGCCGCCCCCTGCCACGCGATCAACGTGCTCGGCAGTGACCAGCTCGAGGTGTGCCGGCGCTTCGCGGCGCGTGGCGATGATCGCTTCGCCGGCATCGCCCATCGTTCCGGCCCGTGCGGCACGGTGCTGATCGACGGCACGCTGGCCTACTTTATCTGCCGGCACCGCTCGGTGCGCGCGGTGGGCGACCATGTGCTGTTTGTCGTCGAAGTCGTGGCCTATGGCGCGTCGCCGGGCACGCCGCTGGTGTTCCATGGCGGCGCCTTTGCCGACGCGCGGTGCGGGCGCGAACCGCGCGCGGGCTAGGCGCGCTCGGCCCGCTTGCCCAGGATCACCAGCGCGATGCCGCCCAGCACCGCCGCCGCGCTCAGCGCCAGGCGCAAGGTCAGGGCTTCGCCGAGCAAGGCGATGCCCCCCACCGCGGCGATGACCGGCACGCTCAGCTGCACGGTGGCCGCGGTCGACGCGCGCAGGCGCGGCACCGCGGCGTACCAGATCACATAGCCCAGCCCCGAGGTGAGGGCGCCGGAAACCACCGCATAGGCAAGCCCGGTGCCATCCAGCGAGCGCTGCGCCTGGATCGCGGCACCGAGCGCCAGCGCCATGGGCACGGCGCGCACGAAGTTGCCCGCCGTGGTCTCGACCGGGTCCGCGGCGCGCCTGCCATGCAGCGAATAGATGCCCCAGGCGATGCCCGCCGCGATCATCAGCAGCGATGAGGCCAGCGGCGGCGTCGCGAGGCTTGGCAGCATCAGCCAGACCAGGCCTGTCAGCGCCAGCGCCAGGCCGGCCCACTGCTGCAAGCGCAGCGGCTCGCCGGCATAGAGCCCGTAGCCCGTCATGGTGGCCTGCACCGCGGCAAACAGCAGCAACGCCCCGGTGCCGGCGCTCAGCCGCTCATACGCGAACGAAAATGCCGCGGCATAGCAGAACAGGGCCAGTGCCGATAGCCAGTTGCCGCCCAGCGTCCTGGCGCCGGCGCCCTTGCGCCCGGCCTGCCGCCGCGCCATCACGATCAGCCACAACACCGCCGCCGCGGCCGCGACGCGCGCCAGCGTAAACGTGCCGGCATCGATGGTGGTGCCTTTCAGCGCCAGCCGGCACAGCAGCGAATTGCCGGCAAATGCCAGCATGGCCAGCGCGGTCAGCAACGCGGTGCTTGCGTGCGGCATGCCGTCCAGCCCGTGCGCTAGCCATCCGGCAATCAGCCGGCGGAAGGCGTGTCGCCGATGGCAAACGAGGACAAATGCTCGATCGCCCTGACCAGCCCGGAATGGTCCCAGGCCGCGCCACCCAGCCCGTTGCAGACGTTGAACAGCTGCTGGCACGACGCGGTATTGGGCAGGCCCACGCCAAGCTCGCGCGCGGTCGACAGCGCCAGCTCCAGGTCCTTCTGGTGCAGCGCGATGCGGAAGCCCGGGTCGAAGGTGCGCCGGATCATGCGCTCTCCATGCACCTCGAGAATGCGCGAACTGGCAAAGCCGCCCATCAGCGCCTCGCGCACGCGGGCGGGGTCGGCGCCCGCGCGGGCCGCCAGCACCAGCGCCTCGCTGACCGCCTCGATGGTCAGCGCCACGATCACCTGGTTGGCCACCTTCGCCACTTGCCCGTCGCCGGCCGCGCCCACGCGCGTGATGTTCTTGCCCATCAGCTGCAGGATGGGCAGCACGCGGTCGAACACTTCCTGCTTCCCGCCCGCCATGATCGACAGCGTGCCCGCCCTGGCCCCGACTTCACCGCCCGACACCGGCGCGTCGATGTAGTCGGCGCCAATGGCCTCGATGCAGCGCGCGAACTCGCGCGTGGCGATTGGCGAGATCGAGCTCATGTCGATCACCGTGACGCCGCCCGCGGTATCGGCCAGGCCGTCGGCGACGCCGCGCTCGCCGAACAGCACCTTTTCCACGTCGGGCGTGTCGGGCAGCATCAGGATGATGGTCTCCGACTGCTTCGCCACGTCCTCGGCGCTGGCACAAGCCTTCACGCCGGCATCCTGGAGGTCTTGCGGCACGCCGCTGCGGCTGTGGGCGAACACGGCATGCCCGCCGTCCAGCAGGTGCCGCACCATGGGCTTGCCCATCACGCCAAGTCCGATAAAGCCGATCTTGCTCATGTCAGTGTCCGGTAGGGATTCAGCATGGATCCCGGGGTGCCTGGCGCACCGCTGGGCGCATATCTGATGATAGTCAGCCGCGCGCCAGCGCAGACAGCGGACCGGGCGCGGGATGCGCGCTGGCCCGCGCGTCGGCCACGCGCGCCGCGGCGTCGTCCAGTTGCGCCAGCGTGCCGGCATCGATCGCGATCTGCTGTGCGCGCGCTGCGCGGCAGGCGCGCTCGGGTTCGCCGGGCAAGTGGATGCCGTGCTGGCCGGGCTGCAGCCGCGCGCTTTTCATCCAGTCGGCGAAGGCCGCGACTTCATGCCCGAACGAGGTGCTGGTGCCCAGCCGCGCCGGATCGAACACGATCGCCAGCATGTTGTTCCAGACCGCATGCTCGTGCCGCAGCGTTTCCGGACGGATGGTATGGCCGCCCGTGACCGCGGCCCCTAGCAGCTCGCACATCACCGCCAGCACATGGCCCTTGTGCTCGCCGAAGGGCCGCAAGGCCCCCTGCGGCGTGCCGGCGGGCGGGTACATCACGGCCGCATCGGTGGTGGGCCCGCCCTGCGCATCGAGCAGGCTGCCGGCGGCCACCGGTACGCCCTTGTTGTGGGCCACGCGCACCTTGCCCAGCGCGATGGCGCTGGTGGCAAAGTCCAGCACCAGCGGCGCCTCGCCGTCCATCGGCACGCCGATGGTGAACGGGTTGGTGCCGTAGCGCGCGTCGTAGCCACCGTGGGGCGCAACGATCGGCTTGGACAGCACGTTGACGAAGTGGATCGAGATCATGCCCGCGGCCGTGGCCTGCTCGGCCCAGTGGCCGACCCGCCCGAGGTGGTGCGACTGTCGCAGCCCCATCACGCAGACACCGTGCTCGCGCGCGCGGGCAATGGCCATCTCCATGGCTTGCGCCGTCACCGCCTGCCCCATGCCGCGGTTGCCGTCCAGGCTGAGCAGGCTGCCGGCGTCCTGCAGCACGCTGACCCGCTGGTTCAGCTGCAGCTCGTTCGCCTGCCACGCCAGCACATAGCGCGGGATCATGCCAACGCCGTGGGAGTCATGTCCGCTCAGGTTGGCGCCGACCAGGTGGTCGGCCGTCAGTTGCGCTTCCTGTGCGGTGCTGCCGGCGGCAAGCCAGAGATCGGTCACCCACTGGTGCAGCGCGCGGGTGGGAATGCGGGATTCGCTCATGTCGGCCTTGTAGGAATGGATACGCTGCGGAGCAAAAAGCCCCGTGCCGTGTGACGGCAACGGGGCTTTCATGATACGTCCGGCGCCCGCGCTCTGGCCACGCGCGGCCGGTGATCGGCCACTGTCTACTGCCGCGGCGCTTCGTGGGACGGGGCCTTTGCCAGGATTTCGCGGATGCGGGCCAGGTAGGTGTCGCCGACCGCGCGGTGCATGCGCGCCGTCTCGGCGGCGAACTGGCGCCGGCTGGGCGGGCGGATGCCCAGGCTGCGGCAGATCGTGGACAGATAGGGCTTGCGCGGACCAGCCAGGCGCTGCGCCACGCTCTGCAGCGCGGCGTCGCCAATGCGGCCGCGCAGCCAGGCAAGTACCTGGCGGTCATAGTCGTTTTGCACGCGGATCAGGTGTTCCATGCCGGGACTCCACTGTTCATCCATACAGGTACTGTAAATATATACAGTATTCGGCTGGAGGCAAGAAAAATCCGGCCCGACAGGGTACGACGCCCGGCTGCCGTTATGTGTGGGTCGCGTTCAGAGGATGCCTGGTGCCAGTGCCGTCGCCCGATACCAGCGGCAGCACCGCATCGCGCTTCTCCAGCAGGTGGCGCTTCAGCACTGCCGCGAGCCGCTTGCCGTCGCGGGATTCCAGGGCCCGGATCATCTCTTCATGGTCTTCGACTGCCTCGTCCCATTTGCCGCTTTGCTGGTTGGAGCGAAAGCGCAGGGCCTGCAGGCGGCGGTTGATCGACTGGTAGGTATGGCGCAGCGCCCCGTTGCGTGCGGCTTCGTTGATGCGGTCGTGGATCTCCTGGTTGCGGCTGTAGTAGCCCGGCAAGTCGTTTTGGGCGCGACAGGCCAGCATCGCATAGTGCAGCGCCTTGATCTGCGCAAGTTCCGCCGCGGTGATGCGCTCGCAGGCCAGTTCGCCGGAAAACGCCTCCAGCCCGCTCATCAGCTCGAAGCTCTCCCTGACTTCGGCCTCGCTCATGCGCGAGATGCTCGCGCCGCGGTTGGGCAACAGGTCGATCAGGCCCTCTGCCGCCAGTACCTTGAGCGCCTCGCGCAGCGGCGTGCGCGAGATGCCGAGGGTCTCGCACAGCTCGCGTTCATTGAGCTTGGTGCCCGGCGCGAATATGCCTTCGACGATGAACTGGCGCAGGTGCTCGACCACGGTGTCATGCAGGCGCGGGCGTTCCAGGCGCGGCAGCGATGGCGGTGGAACGTGCTGGGCAACGCCTGCCGCCTGATCATCGCTATCTGATTTTTGCATTCAATATCCTTATCTACTTGGCGCGGATTCTACTGCATCTTGCTTCGTGCCTCCAAAACTCGGGTTAACCATCACAAATTTCCATAAATCTCGCCTTGGACCCCACCGATCGCTCTGCTATAGTCGATTGCATTCAAAATTCATAAAACAACAAGGAGGCGCGATTTCCATGGTTCACCTCGATTTCCATCCCTCTGGCCGCCACTTCCTGCAGATCCCGGGCCCGAGCCCGGTGCCGGACCGCATCCTGCGCGCGATGAGCTATCCGACCATTGACCACCGTGGCCCGGAGTTCGGCGCACTCGGCCGCAAGGTGCTGGCGGGCATCAAGGAAATCTTCAAGACCCGGCACCCGGTGATCATCTATCCGGCGTCGGGCACCGGTGCCTGGGAAGCGGCGCTGACCAACACGCTCAGTCCGGGCGACCACGTGCTGATGTTCGAGACCGGGCATTTCGCAACCTTGTGGAAGAAGATGGCCGAGGCCCTGGGCCTGCGGCCGGAGTTCCTGGGCCTGCCCGGCATCGAGGGCTGGCGCCGCGGCGTGCAGGCCGACATGATCGAGGCGCGCCTGCGCGAGGACAGCGGCCATGCGATACGCGCGGTCTGCGTGGTGCACAACGAGACCTCGACGGGCGTGACCTCGGATATCGCCGCGGTGCGCCGGGCCATCGATGCCGCCGGGCACCCGGCGCTGCTGCTGGTGGACACGATCTCCGGGCTGGGTTCGGCCGACTACCGCCATGACGAGTGGGGCGTCGACGTGACCGTGTCCGGCTCGCAGAAGGGCCTGATGCTGCCGCCGGGCATCAGCTTCAACGCGCTGTCGCCCAAGGCAATCGCCGCCAGCCAGCACGCCCGGCTGCCGCGCGCGTTCTGGGGCTGGGCCGAGATCATCGAATCGAACAAGAACGGCTACTGGCCGTACACGCCCAACACCAACCTGCTGTACGGCCTGTCCGAGGCGCTCGACATGATCCTGGGCGAGGGCCTGGAGCAGGTCTTCGCCCGCCACCAGCGGCTGGCGGAGGCGACGCGCCAGGCCGTCCGCGCGTGGGGCCTGGAGATCCAGTGCGCGGACCCCGCGGTGTACAGCCCGGTGCTGACCGGCGTGATGATGCCCGACGGCGTCGACGCGGATGCGGTGCGCAAGCTGATCTATGAGCGTTTCGACATGTCGCTGGGGCAGGCGCTGGGCAAGATGCGCGGCCGCATGTTCCGCATCGGCCATCTCGGCGATTGCAATGACCTGACCCTGATGGCCACGCTCGCCGGTTGCGAGATGGGGCTGAAACTGGCGGGCGTGCCGCTCGCCGGCAGCGGCGTGACCGCGGCGATGGCCTCGCTCGCTGCGCACGCCGACAAGCCGGTGCTCAAGGCCGCCGCCTGAGCGAAGCGGATCGGGCCGCGCAGGTCAGGCAGGCGCGCCTCGGTCCGCCGCCTGGCTTTCCTGCCGGAGCATCACCACGACATGCGCCCACCGCAGGCGGCCGCATGCATCGCCGTGGGCGCGCAGCCCTTGTTTCTTGCATGCCATGAACATGACTTCGTCCTCCCTGCTGGTCAAGCCGATCCACCTGGTGCCCGCGCAGCAGCGGCCCACCTCGCCGCTCTCGGCGCTGCTGCGCAAGGAATTGCGCGGCGACGTGCTGTTCGACCGCGCCGCGCGCGGCCGCTATGCCACCGACGCCTCGATCTACCAGATCATGCCCGTCGGCGTGGTGGTGCCGCGCGACCAGGCCGACCTGGTGCGCGCGCTAGACATCGCCCGCGACCAGCGCGTGCCGGTGCTGGCCCGCGGCGCCGGCACCAGCCAGTGCGGGCAGACCGTGGGCGAGGCGCTGGTCATCGATACCAGCAAGTGGCTCAACAACGTGGTCGCCTTCGATGCCGGCGCGCGCACGGTGACGGTGGAGCCCGGCATCGTGCTGGACCACCTGAACGCCTGGCTCAGGCCGCACGGGCTGTGGTTCCCGGTGGACGTTTCCACGGGGGCGCAATGCACCATCGGCGGCATGGCCGGCAACAACTCTTGCGGCTCGCGCTCGATCGCCTACGGCAACATGGTGCATAACGTGCTGGCGATCGACGCGGTGCTGGCGGATGGCAGCGATTGCCACTTCGGTTCGCTGGCGCAGCCGGTCGCGGCCGGGCGGGCCGAGGGTATTCTGCACGGGCTGCGGCGCATCGCCACGCGCGAGCGCGGCGAGATCGCCGAGCGCATGCCCAAGGTGCTGCGCCGCGTGGCCGGCTACAACATCGACCTGTTCGACTGCCAGAACCCGCGCGCCTATACCGACGACGGCCACGCCAACCTGGCGCATATCCTGGTCGGTTCCGAAGGCACGCTGGCCTGCAGCCGCCAGCTCACGCTGAAGCTGGCGCCGCTGCCGGCGCACAAGGTGCTGGGCGTGGTCAACTTCCCTACGTTCTACCAGGCGATGGACCTGACCCAGCATATCGTCACGCTGCAACCGGTGGCGGTGGAACTGGTCGACCGCACCATGATCGACCTGTCGATGGAAAACCCCGCCTTCCGTCCGGTGGTCGAGCGCGCGCTGGCCGGCGATCCGCAGGCCATCCTGCTGGTGGAATTCGCCGGCGACGACCGGCAGGCCCTGCTTGCGCAGCTGGACCGGCTTGCCGAACTGATGGCCGACCTGGGCCTGCCGGGGTCGGTGGTGAAGATGCCGGAAGAGAAGGCGCAGAAGGCCCTGTGGGACGTGCGCAAGGCGGGCCTGAACATCATGATGAGCATGAAGGGCGACGGCAAGCCGGTCTCGTTCATCGAAGACTGCGCGGTGCCGCTCGAGCACCTGGCCGAATACACCCGCCGGCTCACCGAGGTCTTCCACAAGCACGAGACCGAGGGCACCTGGTACGCCCACGCCAGCGTCGGCACGCTGCACGTGCGGCCGATCCTGGACATGCGCCGCGATGGCGCGCTGCGCATGCGCGAGATCGCGGAAGAGGCGGCCGAGCTGGTGCGCGAGTACAAGGGCGCGTATTCCGGCGAGCACGGCGACGGCCTGTGCCGCGGCGAATGGGTGGCCTGGCAATACGGTCCGCGCATCAACGCCGCGTTCAGCGAGATCAAGGCGCTGTTCGATCCCGACAACCGCTTCAACCCCGACAAGATCGTGCGCCCGCCACGCATGGATGCGCGCGAGAATTTCCGCTTCGCGCCCGGCTACGCCGCGTTGCCGCTGACCCCTGCGCTGGACTGGTCGGCATGGAACGTGCGGCGCGACCCGATGACCGGCGCCGAGACCGCGCCGGGCACGGGCAACGATAGCGCCACGCATGGCCTCGCGTCGGCGGTGGAGATGTGCAACAACAACGGCCACTGCCGCAAGTTCGACGCCGGCACCATGTGCCCCAGCTATCGCGTGACCAAGGACGAGCAGCACGTGACGCGCGGCCGCGCCAACACGCTGCGGCTGGCGGTGACCGGGCAGCTCGGCACGGACGGGCTGGCCAGTGCCGAAGTCAAGGAGGCACTGGACCTTTGCGTCTCATGCAAGGGCTGCAAGCGCGACTGCCCGACCGGCGTCGACATGGCGAAGTTCAAGATCGAGGCGCGGCACGCATGGACTCGCCGGCACGGCATCAGCCTGCGCGAGCGCATGGTCGCATTCCTGCCGCGCTATGCGCCGGCGCCGAGCCGCGTGCCGGGGCTGCTGGCGCTGGCCGACAGGCTGCCCGGGGTGTCCGGCTGGATCAAGCGCGCGCTGGGGTTTGCCCCGCAGCGGTCGCTGCCGCGCTTCACCGCGCCGTTTCTGGCGGGCCGCCGCAGCACCGCCACCGCTGCCGGCAGCAAGGCCGATGGCCGCGAAGTGCTGCTCTTCGTCGATACCTTCAGCAACTACATGGAGCCCGACAATGCGCGCGCCGCGCAGGCCGTGCTGGAAGCCGCGGGCTATACGGTGCACTTCAACACACGCGCAGGCGAACGTCCGCTGTGCTGCGGCCGGACTTTCCTGGCCGCGGGCCTGGTCGACCAGGCGAAGGCCGAGGCGCGGCGCCTGCTCGATACGCTGCGCCCGTTCGTCGAGCGCGGCGTGCCGGTGGTCGGCCTGGAGCCGTCGTGCCTGCTGTCGCTGCGCGACGAATTCCTGGGCTATGGCTATGGCGACGAGGCGCGCCAGCTCGCCAGCCTGTCGTTCCTGTTCGAGGAATTCCTGGTGCGCGAGCGCCAGGCGGGCCGGCTGGCGTTGCCGCTGCGGCCGCTGCAGGTCTCCGAGGCCATCGTCCACGGGCACTGCCACCAGAAGGCGTTCGATGCCTTCACACCCGTGCAGACCGTGCTCGGGTGGATTCCGGGCCTGAAGGTGGCGCCGGTGGAATCTTCATGCTGCGGCATGGCCGGCAGCTTCGGCTACGAGGCCGAGCATTTCGAAGCATCGCAGGCGATGGCCGAGCTGTCGCTGCTGCCGGCGGTGCGGCGGCGCGCCGGCGATGCCATCGTGGTCGCGGACGGCACCAGCTGCCGCCACCAGATCCGCGACGGCGCGCAGGCCGAGCCGATGCATGTGGCAAGAGTGCTGGCGATGGCGCTGGAGGGCGGCAACCATGACTGAACCGATGCGCACGCCCTTGCCGGACCGTGCCAGCCTGCATCCGCCGGCAGCGGCAAACGTGGGCGACCGCGTCGAAGACGTGGGCACGCCGGCCCTACTGGTCGACCTCGATGCCTTCGACCATAACGTGGCCGGGATGCAGGCGCTGGCCGATGCCGCCGCCGTGGCGCTGCGCCCGCATGCCAAGGCGCACAAGTCCGTCGCGATCGCACAGCGGCAGATTGCCGCCGGCGCCGTGGGTGTCTGCTGCCAGAAGCTCAGCGAGGCCTATCCGTTTGCCGCCGCCGGCATTGCCAGCATCCACATCAGCAACGAGTTCGTCGGTGCCGACAAGCTGGCGATGGCGGTGGAACTGGCCCGGCATGTGGACCTGAGCGTGTGCGTGGACGACGTGCGCCAGGTAGCCGCGATCGCCGCCGCCGCGGCGGCCGGCGGGGTGCGCATCACCGTGCTGGCGGAAGCCGATATCGGGCAGGGGCGCTGCGGCGTCGACAGCCCCGAAGCGTTGAGCCGGCTCGCCGATGCCATCGGCGAGGCGCCGTCGCTGCGCTTCGGCGGGCTGCAGGCGTATCACGGCGGCGCCCAGCACCTGGCGCACTGGACCCAGCGCCGCGACGCGGCCCGGCGCGCCGCCGAACAGGCGGACGCCTATGTGCGGCACCTGCGTGCCCGCGGCATCGCCTGCCGCGTGGTGACCGGCGGCGGCAGCGGCACCGCGGAGTTCGATTGCGAGAGCGGCGTCTATACCGAGATCCAGCCCGGCAGCTACGTGTTCCTGGACGGCCACTACGGCGCCAGCGAGTGGACGGGGCGCTTCCGGCCCCGGCATGGCCTGTTCCTTTCGACCACGGTGATGAGCACCGCGCGCGCCGGCGTGGCGGTGTGCGATGCGGGCCTGAAGTCGCTCGCGGTGGATTCCGGGCTGCCGCGCCTGTGGTCCGGCCCGGGCAGCGAGTGGCTGCGCTATGTCGCGGCCAACGACGAGCACGGCGTGCTGCAGGTGCTGGACGAAGACTCGCGCGCATTGCTGGGCAGCAAGCTATGGCTGGTGCCCGGCCACTGTGATCCCACCGCAAACCTGCACGCGCAATACGTGTGCTGCCGCGACGGGCATGTGACCGAGCTGTGGGACATCGCGGCGCGTGGACTGAGCCGCTGATGCCGCGCGGCAGCGCAGGAAAACGAAGAGAGAAAAGCCGCAACAAGCGGCACCGGGTAGTCAAAGCCAAAGGAGACCAACGATGCAACGCAACACAGTCAGGAAGACCCTGGCGGCCGTGGTGGGTGCCACGGCCTGCCTGAGCGCATGGGCATGGGAGCCGGCCAAGCCGGTCGAGATCGTGGTACCGTTCGGCGCCGGTGGCGCCTCGGACCAGATGGCGCGGTCGATCCAGGGGATCATCGCCAGGCACAAGCTGATGAGCCAGCCCGTGATCGTGCTGAACAAGGCGGGCGCCAGCGGTGCTGAAGGGCTGATGGATACCAAGGCCTCGCAGGGCAATCCGCACAAGCTGCTGGTGGCCTCGTCGGCGCTGTACACGGTGCCGATGGTCAGCCACCTGCCGTTTAGCTGGCGCGACCTGACGCCGGTGGCGATGATCGCGCAGGACGAGTTCGTGCTGTGGACCAATGCCGCGGCCCCGTACAAGACCGTGGCGCAGTTCATCGATGCCTCCAAAGCGAGCGCGGGCAAGATCAAGGTCGGCGGCACCAGCTCCAAGCGCGAAGACCAGATCATCAGCGCGCTGGTGCAGAAGAAGACCGGCACCCGCTTTATCTACGTGCCGTACAAGGGCGGTGGCGAGGCCGCGACGCAGCTGTCGGGCCAGCATATCGACGCCAACGTGAACAACCCGTCCGAATCGATCGGCCAGTGGCGCGCCGGCGAGCATCGCGCGCTGTGCGTGTTCGCGCCGGAACGCATGGCCTACAACGCCAAGGTCACGCAGACCCAGAGCTGGCATGACGTGCCGACCTGCAAGGAGCAGGGCCTCGACGTGCAATACCAGATGCTGCGCGTATTCATGATGCCGGGCGGCGTGACGCCGGAGCAGCAGAAGTACTACGTGGACCTGATGCAGAAGATCGTGGCCACCCCCGAGTGGAAGGAATACCTGGAGAAGAACGCGCTGAAGAACGAGTTCCTGACCGGCAAGGCCCTGACCGATTTCCTGGCGCGCGACGAAGCCGCGCACCGCGACATCATCAAGGAGGCGGGCTTCGTCGCCGCGCGCTGACGCTGGCAACGGATCACCAACGGGCTGCGCCGCGCGGCGCAGCCGATGGCCTGAAGCAAGGCGGGGGACAACATGGATTCACAACAGGAAGCGGCGCATGCGGGCGCCGGCATCTCGGTCAAGGCGGTTGAATTGACAGTGGCGCTGTGCCTGCTGGCCGGCGCGCTGGTGGTGATCTGGGGCAACTACGCGATCGGCGCCGGCTGGGCGCCGGACGGGCCGGAAGCGGGCTATTTCCCGATGCGGGTCGGGATCATCATCCTGGTCTGCAGCGTACTGGTGGGTGTGCAGGCGCTGCGCGGGGACCGCACCGCCGTGTTTGCGACGTGGCAGCAACTGCGGCAGGTGGGCGTGATCCTGGTGCCGCTGACCGTGTATGTCGGGCTGATCGGGCTGCTCGGCATCTACGTGGCATCGGCGGCCTTCATCGCCGGCTTCATGGTGTGGGTGGGCAAGGCGGCGTGGTGGAAGGCGGCGCTCATCGGCGTCGGCATCAATGCCTTGCTGTTCTGGATCTTCGAGATCCAGTTCCGCGTATCGCTGCCCAAGGGCCCGCTGGAAGCGGCGCTGGGCTACTAGGGAGGGCGGATCATGGATGAACTCAATGCATTGATGGGCGGCTTCGCCGTGGCGCTGTCGTGGCAGAACGTCGGGCTGATGTTCGTCGGCATCCTGCTTGGCATCGTGGTGGGGGTGCTGCCCGGCCTGGGCGGCCCCAACGGCGTGGCGATCCTGCTGCCGCTGACGTTCTCGATGGACCCCGTGTCCGCCATCATCATGCTGTCCTGCATCTACTGGGGCGCATTGTTCGGTGGGGCGATCACCTCGATCCTGTTCAATATTCCGGGCGAAGCCTGGTCGGTGGCCACCACCTTCGACGGCTACCCGATGGCGCAGCGCGGCGAGGCCGGCAAGGCCCTGACCTCGGCCTTCACCGGCTCGTGCCTGGGCGCGCTGGCCGGCGTGCTGCTGATCACCTTCCTGGCGCCGCTGGTGGCAAAGTTCGCGCTGCGCTTCGGCCCGCCCGAGTTCTTCGCGGTGTACCTGCTGACCTTCTGCAGCTTCGTCGGCATGGGCAAGGAATCCAAGCCCAAGATCCTGATCGCGATGTGCCTGGGCTTCGTGCTGGCCGCGGTCGGCATGGATACGGTGTCGGGCACGCTGCGCATGACCTTCGGCTCGACCGAGCTGCTGCGCGGCTTCGACTTCCTGGTGGCGGTGATCGGCCTGTTCGGCATCAGCGAGATCCTGATGACCATGGAAGAGGGCGTGGCCTTCCGCGGCAAGCAGGCCCGCATCGACCTGAAGGTGGTGCTGAAGACCTGGGCCGAACTGCCGCGCTACTGGCTGACGGTGCTGCGCTCTTCGGTGATCGGGTGCTGGCTCGGCATCACGCCGGGCGGCGCCACCGCGGCGTCGTTCATGGGGTATGGCGTGGCCAAGCGCATGGCCAGGGATCCCGATTCATTCGGGCAGGGCAATGTCGAAGGCGTGGTCGCGCCGGAGACTGCGGCGCACGCGGCCGGCACCAGCGCGCTCTTGCCGATGCTGGCGCTAGGGATTCCCGGCTCCGCCACCGCGGCGGTCTTGCTGGGCGGCCTGATGATCTGGGGCCTGCAGCCCGGGCCGCTGCTGTTCGCCGAGCAGGGACCGTTCGTATGGGGGCTGATCGCCAGCATGTACCTGGGCAATATCGTCGGCCTGATCGTGGTGCTGTCGACCGTGCCGCTGTTCGCGGCGATTCTGCGCATTCCGTTCTCGATCATCGCGCCGCTGATCCTGGTGATCTGCGCCATCGGCGCTTACACCGTCAACGGCGCGTTGTTCGACGTCTGGCTGATGCTGGGCTTCGGCGTGGTGGGTTATGTGTTGAAGAAGCTGGATTACCCGTTGGCGCCCATGGTGCTGGCGCTGGTGCTGGGGGACAGGGCCGAGGACGCGTTCCGGCAGACGATGCTGGTGTCGTCCGGGGCGTTGGATGTGTTCTGGTCGAACGGGCTGGTGGGGACGATCATGGGGCTGGCGGTGTTCGTGCTGGTGTGGCCGGTGGTTAGTGATTGGAGGATGCGGGGGAAGCGGGTTGCGTGAGGAGTAGGTGGTCGTGCATGGCCTTGTTTTCTCCCCTCTCCCGCCTGCGGGAGAGGGGCGGGGGAGAGGGCAGGAGTATCAACGAAGTCACGACCGCCAATCTGCCACTTCACCAGCCAAGGCATGTCTTGAGGAATTGTTTCGGAGATCGACTATTTGCGAACGGGCGTAGCGACGGCACGATGCTGCGTCCGCTCAGGAATGGGAACTGTCTTATCGAGTTCCTGACTCTAATGCGGGAGACTGACACGGTCATCGCACACAACGGTGGCCGGGCGTGGAAGCCCGAACTGCAAGCACCACAGGTCGGCGTCTTCGACGCCGCCTGTCTCCGCATACGCGCTTGTCATCCATGGCGGGCCGACACGAGGCAGCCGCAAGGCTGGCCGGCTTGGTGTTTGCATCGGTCTTCCACCCTCGTCGTCAGGCCCGCCGCCCTCCGCTAGCGTCGCGCGGCGGACCTTCAGGTAACGATTGGAGGGTCCTATGTCGGAAATCGATCTATCAACGGCGCGGTACAGTCTTTTGGCAGTGGCAGCGGGAATAGACGGCGTGCTTGCACTGCTAGACCAGCAGAGTGAATGGTGGGAGGGGGCTTTTGGGGCGTTTTGCTTATTGGGGTTGGTGAAGGCGCAGTTGGAACGGGTGTTGGAAGAAGAGTTGCCGGTTTCGTGAGGCTGGCGGTTTTCACTTGTTGGCATTGGCATGGAGGCGTGGGATCTGTCAGAAATTTTGTGTTTAGGGCATAACATGTCGCCAAGGAGCATGTATGCCACGCAAAACCAAGACCAGTCTAGCCGCCGACCGTGAGCTGCCGACCATCCCCGAGGACCTGATCGCCCATTTCGTCAAGGGGCCGATGACCGCTGAGGCCGTGCAGGACGCCTCAATGGCATTCAAGAAGGCCCTGATCGAGCGGGCGCTGGGCGCTGAGCTCGGCCATCATCTGGGCTACCCGCCTGGCGCTGAGCGCCCAGCCGGCACAGCCAATCAGCGCAATGGCAAGAGCGCCAAGACCGTCTTGACCGAGGACGGGCCGCTGCGGGTAGACATCCCGCGCGATCGAGACGGCAGCTTCGATCCGATCCTGATTCCCAAGCACGAGCGGCGCTTCACCGGGTTCGACGACAAGATCATCGCCATGTACGCCCGCGGCATGACCGTGCGCGAGATCCAGGCGTTTCTGGCCGAACAGTACGGCACCGAGGTCTCGCCCGAGTTCATCAGTTCGGTCACCGATGCGGTCATGGACGAGGTCACCACTTGGCAGGCCCGCCCGCTGGAGGTGATGTACCCGGTGGTGTTCTTCGATGCGCTGCGCGTCAAGATGCGTGAGGATGGGGTGGTACGCAACAAGGCCGTCTACCTGGCGCTGGGCGTGTTACCGGACGGCACCCGCGACATCCTGGGCCTGTGGATCGAGAACACCGAAGGCGCCAAGTTCTGGATGAAGGTGTTCAATGACCTGAAGACCCGCGGCACGCAGGACATTCTGATCGCGGTAACAGATGGCCTCAAGGGCATGGAGCAAGCCCTGAACGCGGTGTTCCCGCACACGACGCTGCAGACCTGCATCGTGCATCTGATCCGGAACAGCCTGGAGTACGTCAGCTGGAAGGAGCGCCGGGAGGTAGCCGCGGCGCTTAAGCCCGTGTACACGGCGCCCACCGTGGAGGCAGCGCTGGCCGAGCTGGCGGCCTTCGAGCAAGGAAAATGGGGGCAGCAGTACAAGCCGATCGCCGCGTCCTGGCATCGCGCCTGGGATCAAGTGATCCCATTCTTTACGTTCCCGCCGGCGATCCGCAAGATCATCTACACAACAAATGCGATCGAGAGTATCAATGCGCAGCTGCGCAAGATCATCAAGACGCGGGGACACTTCCCCAGTGATGAGGCAGCAACTAAGCTGCTGTGGCTGGCCCTGCGCAACATCACCGGTAAGTGGGGCAGCTCCACGCACGATTGGAAGGCTGCCATGAACCAGTTTGCGATCCTCTATGAGGAACGCTTCGCCCATCCGCATCGCTGAGATAATGCTGGCTCACCGTCGAATTAGCGGTGAGCCTTTACCTGCCCTGCACACAAAAAAACTGACAGGCCCGAGGCGTGCGGTGCTTGGAATTCAAAACGCCTTGCACACAAAAATACGGACATGCCCACAGCAAACGTTGAAAGGCCTGCCCGATTTGGACGCCCGACTTCGTGGATGCTCCTGCCCTCTCCCCCGCCCCTCTCCCGCAAGCGGGAGAGGGGAGCAAACAAGCGGTACCCAGAGGCCGTTGGGCTCGCCCGCGACAACGCGTGCGAGCGCAGCGACGCACTCCGTGCCAGTGCGCAAGACCTGAGATAGGGAGCGCGCGCAGCGCAGCCGAAGGCGTCCCACCGACGACGCAGTTAGAAGGCTGCCACCGACCTAAAGTCGGGTTCGTCCATCCGACCTCGAACGCCAGGCACATCCAGGTAGCGTCAGCAGGGTGGAACCACCACCAGCACGACCGCAAGTCACCACCGCTGGAACCACCAACGCCGCCTTAGCCAGCCGCTTAGGCGACGCGCTCTTTGCCTCCTTTCTGTCGCTCGGACAGAAAGGAGGTCGCCGGCTACGCCGGCGAAACAGCAGCGCCCGCCAAGCACGACCACCGACCGCAGTGCCAACGAATCCCAAACACTCACACCGTAGCAACCGGCGTAACCGGCGACCCCACCGCCCCGGGCAACCTCAACGGCGGCGCCGTCAACTGAAACCGCGTCCGCCCATTCCCTCGCAGCCAATCCGCCAGCTCCCGCAAATACCACAGCTCGCCCAGCGGCAACCCCAGCTTGAACAAGCAATGGTGATGCAGCGGCAGCAAAGGATGGTGCGATTCACCGTCGGGAGCCGGGCGCGCCGGATAGCGCTCCACCGCGTAGTTATCGGCGATCAGCGCCGCAATACCCGCATCGGTGATCCAATTCAGCAACTTGTCATCACGCCCGTCGAGCGCACAGCAGCTGTGATGCAGCACGCTCTCATCGGGCTCACGCTGCATCGACAGCACCACTTCGGCAAAGCCGGTGCGCAGCAGCAGCATGTCGCCGCGTTCGACTTCCGCCTTGCCGGCTTCCATCGCGCGCATCAGGTCGTCGTAGCCGACGTTGCGGAAGTCCATGCCGAAGACATGCGCCAGGTCCACCAGCACGCCGCGTCCCTGCATGCCCTTGACCGCGAAGTTCTCGATGCCGAGCGCGTGTGCCGCGCTGTGGTCGTGGCCGCAGGGGTGCGCCGCGAAGTTGTCGTCCTCGGCATAGTCGACCGGGCCGACGATATGCTCGTTGGCGCGGTAGCCGTTGTAGTAGACCCGCTCGGCGCGGCCATCGCCGTCGGCGTCGAAGAGCGCGCCCACATGCGCCAGCGCATCCCATTGCGTGCTGTACTGCAGGCTCATCAGCACCTGGTCGTCGCTGATGACATCGGTCGCGGCAGGGTCCATCTTCGCCAGCGGGAAGTTGGTGTAAGGCGAGTCGTCGCGGAAGGTTGGCCGCAGCACCGGCGGATGGCGGCGCGGATTGAGCTTGTTGCCGCCGGGGTAGTCCAGCGGCAGCGACAGGCAAAAGCTCAGGCCGGCCTGCACCTCGCGCGCGCCCTTGATGACCTGTTCGGGCCCGATCAGGTTGATGCGGCCGAGCTGGTCGTCGGGGCCGAAGTCTCCCCAGTTGGAACCTTGCGGACGTTGCTTCCAGCGCATGAGTCATGCCTCCTGTCGTGTGGGCGGCCGCGGCGAGCGGCCAGCGATGGGAATGGAATTGGGAGCGGGGCGATGCTGTGCACACGCCGGGCGCGTCGATTCGCCGGTCTCCTCTGCATGAAACCGGTTGCACCCTTATAGGCCATCTCCGACGCAACGGTCATTTTGCAGTGCAGCACAGGCGCGCGGGACTGAAGCCTGATCGCATTCTATTTTCATATGTTGTCGTACAACACATGCAATTTATGCAGCATGAGCCATGCGGACGAGTCGGAGATATCGGGATAACCCTCGGTAAGCCCAGCGCGAAAGCAGATAGAATGTTGTCAGACAACGTAACACATGCTCCGGCATATTCGGAGCTGGGAGAAGACATGGCAGCAGCCACCACCGCGGCCCCGCAGGCGTCGCGTCCCCTCTACATCGCGATGCACGCCGCCGACAACGTCGCCATCGTCGCCAATGACGGCGGCCTGCCGGCAGGTACCGCGTTCCCGTGTGGCCTGGTGCTGAAGGAAGCCATCCCGCAAGGCCACAAGGTGGCGCTGGCCGACCTGCGCGAAGGCGACGCGGTGATCCGATACAACGTGGTGATCGGCTACGCGCTCAGAGACCTGCCGCGCGGCAGCTGGATCAATGAGCGCGTGATCCGCATGCCGGAGGCGCCAGGGCTGGAAAATTTGCCGGTCAGCACGCGCGTGGCGCCGCTGCCGCCGCTGGAAGGCTATACCTTCGAGGGCTATCGCAATGCCGACGGGTCGGTCGGCACGCGCAACATCCTGGGCATTACCACCACCGTGCAGTGCGTCGAGGGCGTGGTCGAGTTCGCGGTGCGCCGCATCAAGGAAGAACTGCTGCCGAAATACCCTAACGTCGACGATGTGGTGGGCCTGGAGCATACCTATGGCTGCGGCGTGGCGATCGACGCGCCGGACGCCGGCATTCCGATCCGCACCATCCGCAATATCGCGCTGAACCCAAACTTCGGCGGCGAGGTGATGATCGTCAGCCTGGGCTGCGAGAAGCTGCAGCCGGCGCGCCTGATCGGCGCCGGCACCATCCCGATCCAGAAGGCGGGCGAACCCGATGTGGTGTGCCTGCAGGACGAGCAGCACGTGGGCTTCGCCGCGATGATCGATTCGATCATGGTCACCGCGGAAAAGCACCTCGCGCGCCTGAATGCGCGCCGGCGCGAGACCTGCCCCGCGTCAGACCTCGTGGTAGGGGTCCAGTGCGGCGGCAGCGATGCGTTCTCCGGCGTCACCGCCAACCCGGCGGTGGGCTTTGCCACCGACCTGCTGGTGCGTGCCGGCGCCACGGTGATGTTCTCCGAAGTGACCGAAGTCCGCGACGGCATCGACCAGCTCACCGCACGCGCCGCCACGCCAGAGGTGGCCGAGGCGCTGGTGCGCCAGATGGCCTGGTATGACCGCTACCTGGAGCAGGGCCAGGTTGACCGCAGCGCCAACACCACGCCGGGCAACAAGAAGGGCGGCCTGTCGAATATCGTCGAAAAGGCGATGGGCTCGATCGTCAAGTCCGGCACCGGCCCGATCCACGGCGTCAGCGGCCCGGGCGAAAAAGTCACGCAGAAAGGCCTGATCTACGCCGCCACGCCTGCCGGCGACTTTGTCTGCGGCACGCTGCAGCTCGCCGCCGGCATGAACCTGCACGTGTTCACCACCGGGCGCGGCACGCCATACGGGCTGGCGGAGGTACCGGTGGTCAAGGTCTCCACCCGCAATGACCTGGCGCGGCGCTGGCACGACCTGATGGACGTCAACGCCGGCCGCATCGCCACCGGCGAGGCCACCATCGAGGAAGTGGGCTGGGAGCTGTTCCACACGCTGCTGGCCGTGGCCAGCGGGAAGAAGTCATGGGCCGAGCATTGGAAAATCCGCAATGCGCTGGTGTTGTTCAATCCGGCGCCGGTGACTTGAGGGTGGAGTGATGGCAGGCTACGGGTTGCCCCGCAACGGCTTCAGCAAATACGCCAGCCCGTTGTGATCCAGTTCATGCATCAGCGCTAGAAGCGCGCCGATCTGCCCCGGCGGAAAGCCTTCGCGCGCGAACCAGTTCAGGTAGTTGCCCGGCAGGTCGGCGATCAGCGTGCCCTTGTGCTTGCCAAAGGGCATGGTGACGGTGACAAGCCGTTTCAGGGCGTCGGCGTCGAAATCGGTCATGGGAGCAAGCAATGCGGAAAGCGCCACGCTACCACAGTGGCGCTGGCGATAACGGAACTCAGATAGCGCGTGGGCGCGCGCGGGCGGATGCGGCGGTTGCCTCTGCCACGGCGGCGCGCACGCATTCGGCCAGCAATTCCGACGCACGGGAGCGCGTGGCGCGCGCCGCGCGGGCGATCACCAGCGGCTGGCGCACGGTCTCTTCCCGTATCGGTTTTTCCACCACGGCGGCGATCTGGGATGACGCGGGTGCCTGCGTGATCAGCAGCGCCACGCCCAGGCCGTTGGCCACCATGCCGCGCGCCAGCTCCAGCGAGGTGGCGCGGTAGCGCACTTCGGGCTGCAGCCCGTATTGCCAGAACGGCGCCATCAGGAATTCGCGGCTGTGCGGCAGGTCGATCAGGATCAGCGGCTCCTGGGCCAGGTCGTGCAGAGAGAGGCTGCCGCGGCGCCGGGCCAGCCGCGAGCCGGCTGGCACCAGGCCGTAGGGCCGCAGCTCCGCCAGCCGTTCGCGCTCGAGGTCTTCGGGCATGCCGACGTCGTAGCTCAGCGCCAGCTCGATCTGCCCGCCATGCAGCCAGTCTTCCAGCTGGGCCAGGTCGCCCTCGACAAATCGCACCGCCAGGTTCGGATAACGCTCGCGCGCCATGCGCAGCACCACCGGCAGGTAAACCGGCGCCAGCGTGCGGAACACCCCGATCTGCACTTCGCCGGCCGCGCCGTCGCCGCTCTTGTCGACTTCGAACGCCGTGGCCGCGCCAAGGATGTGGCGCGCTTCGGCCAGCTTGCGCGCGCCAAAGCGGGTCAGGGTCATGCGCGCGCCGGCGTCGCGCGCGAACAGGGCTTCGTCGAACAGCGTCTCCAGTTCGCGGATGGCCACGGAGATGGACGGCTGCGAGACGTTCAGCAGCCTGGCCGCCGCCGTGGTGCTGCCGGTTTCCGCGGTCGCGGCGAAGTAGCGCAACCGCCGCAGCGAGATGCGGGAAACAGGCATCAGGAAATCCTATAGGCGC